>CAVIJI010000006.1:0-30521 GCA_963642885.1 bacterium | reverse complement strand
ATATGCGCGATTATCGAAAAATTTCTTATATGCTTTTGCTTTTCACTTACAGCCATCTTATTCTCCGTTAGCTTTTACCAATACTTTTCTATAGTATAGTATATCATAAAACCGTATAAAATGCAAACATAACATCCGCATAACGGAAAAAAATGAGACGGAGAATAGTTCTCTGTCTCATTTTAATCTTATTCGAAGGCACTAATCTTTCATAATGCCTTTTTCCTTTAGTACGGCGAGAAAGCTGTCCGTATCGTGTGCGGCTTTTTCACTGTCAACCTCAAATTCATCTGTGATTGCTTTGATTAAGTCATCGCGTTCGCAGCCTTCGCTCAGCTTCCGCACTATCACCGCGCCCACATCGTTCAGCGCGATAAATCCGCCGATTCGTGCCGCTTCTTCGCCGATGGGAACAAGCATTATCTCTCCCGCGATATCACGCAATACAAAATTCTTATTCAGCTTCATTTATGTCTCACTTTCTTCGTCAAGATATTTCTTCAAGATTTTCAGATATGCCGCTGTTTTTTCGCAGTTGTATTTCGGAACGACCGTGAAATCTCCGTTTTCCGCATAGCACGTTGCGGGGCACGACTCGCACGCATGTCTCATACTGCATTCGGTGCACGCCGACGGGAAATAGATTTTCTCTCTTTCCGCATGAATCCTGCGCCACGCTTCGTCAAAGCCGAGCTCATTCACCGACACCGTCGGTACAGGCATCATTCCGCACGGACGCATTTCTCCGTTGTACGTCATCCAGAAGGACGTAAGGCCCGCTCTGCATCTGATTTTCTCGGTCGGAAGCTCCATACACTCCGTCTCCTCCTGAATCGGATTGCCCGCGAGTATTGTTTCGCATCTTTTTATAAGCGATTTCTTGTCCATTCTTCTTTGGTCAAAGCGGAAGTAGTATTCCGCGGATTCCTCGGGAGACACACGAACGGCGGAGCATTCGCACAGCTCACACGCTCTCACGGGCGGAAACATGTATGTAGTCGGCTGCAGCGGGATTAAATTCTCCTCGGCGAAATCCAATATTTTATCGAAATCGCACTTGTTCTGCGGTGTCAGGCTGTAGTTGAGCTTTACTCGTATTCCCGCTTCCTTGAGCATATGCAAGGCATTAATAACCTTCTTGTACGCTCCCGCATCGCCCGTCAGTCGTGAATATGTCTCCTCGGAGGCACCGTACAACGTAATGTTCAGTCTTGCGGGTACGTTTTCGGCAAATCTTTTCACAATCTGCTCCGTTATGAGCGTTGCGTTTGTGTTCACCGCGACCGACAGACCGAGCTTTTTAAACTCGTCGTACAGCTCGAAGAAATCCCCTCGTATGAGCGGCTCTCCTCCGGTTACCAGAAGCAGCAGCATGCCTGCCTTCTGCGCATCTCTCGCAGTCTCGATCCATTTTTCGGTACTCAGCTCCGATTTTATTACAATGTGGTCGTTTGCTCTTTTGTGGATGTAGCACATTTTGCAATCGAGATTGCATCTCGCCGTCAGCTCGAAGGTTCCCGACAGGGGGATGTTTTTCTGTGACGCTCTGTATGAGAGATAATCTATAAAGTCCGTATATTTACTTGACATTTTTCACCTCATGAGTGCTTTTTCGAGTTCGTTAACAGCTCTTTCGTCGGGGGTGCATTTCAGCTCGAACACGGGAACACTGTCCAGCAAACGAATATATATATCCGTCAGCATCAGCATTGTTTCGCCGATTTGACTGTAGCCCATGCTGTTTTTCGTCAGCGCCGTAAGCGCTTCGATTCCCTTCAGTCGGCGTACCGTGTTTTCGTCTCCGTGCTTCAGCACCACCACGGCGCCGAGCGGCAGCGTATATCTGTTTGTTATTCCGCTTGTTCCGCAGAACGGTATTCCGTGTGCGAGTGTACCGTCCGATGACGTGACGCAGTTTTTGTCTCCGTTCAGCACCTTCGCTCCCCTGTATTTTTCCCACAGGGATGCTTGAGTGGATTTACCCGTGTTCGACGGGGCGGTAAACAGAACAGCTTTTCCGCCGTACTCGATCGATGAGCTGTGCAGTACGGCAACATTTTCCTTCAGCAATGCGAAATACAGGTTCATCGCTGCCATAATCCGCACCGTGTCCGATGCGAACCCGAGCCGTGACGAGAGCAAATCAAGCCTTATGTCTCCGCCGTTTATACCGCACACAGAGCGCGCGTACAGCGTTTTGCGGTCATGCAGGTACGAGTCCGTGTAAATCAAGTCACCCACGCGGTATACATTCACACATTCTTCTCTGCTCAGCTCGACTCCGTCCGCATTCTCGAACCTGTCCGCGACAGCTACGGTACAGCTTATGTCCGCGTCCGATGTTTTTTCCGTTTTAAACGGAAGTGTATACGGACTTTCGTTCAGCGCGATTTCGGATTCTATTCTAATTGTTTTATTCGCCGCCGTGTAAAAGCTTTCGTTCATATACAGTGAAATACGCCTGTACAACAGCGCACAGGCGTATTCCTTTCTCAATGTTTTAAATTAAGAATTTGCTACAATATTGTCGGTAGAGGTAAAGTAGCAGTAACCGTCAAGCGGTGCGCCGTTAAGTCCCGCAGTTCCGCCGCCTGTTCCCGTTGAATAATCGTTTACCCAGCCGCCTCTCGTGCTTCTGTCGTAAATCGAGCCGTCACCGAGCTTATGCTCGCTGCTGCTGTTTCCGCCGTTATTGACGCATTCGACCTCGGATGAGCCGAAATCAAAACCTATAAATCTCGGGTCAAGGCAGACATCGTTTCCGCTTTCCAAACCGAAATACTTCTTAACGGTACAGTCGCCGGCTATTGCTTCCTGGAGTGAATATGTAATCACATCTAAAGCAGGTGCTTCGTAAATCTTTTTCATACTTATTCTCCCCTTTCTTACTTAATTGTTACTGTCATCGTGACAGGATCGCTCTGAACGTTATTGTCTGCCGTACTGCAAGCAACAACCGATACGGTGAATGTAGTTTTATCAGCAGTCTTTTCAGGTGCTCTTATCGATGTTGAATAGCTGTAAATCTTTGTCGCACCGATTTCAACAGCAGATGTATTTGTAGGTGTAAGTGTGTATTCCGTACCATCTACTGTAACCAAAATTTTGTTGGCATCTGTTGATGTTGATACAGAAACCGTGAACTTTCTCTTGGATTTTACGGATTCAATCTTCTTTACACTGAATACTTCGGGGCTGAATGTTCCGCTTGCCTCATTTACGAGAATTTCACCGAGAGTTTCAACATCGGACACGGGCTTAATATTGTTTGAAACCTTAATTCCGCTGATTGAGATTACAACATTATCATTTGCATCTTCGGGAACTTCAATCAAGACGTAGTCAATTGTATCACCGCTATCCGTCAATGTTGCAGTTCTTACAGGTACTGTATAATACATTTCGGTATTAGCGTATACAGGTATTTCATTATCTGTTTTATCGTCTTTACTTACTAAAACATTCGACTCGCCCTGTACGGCTTTCATGCTAACCTGTACCGTATACTTTGATTGATTTCCAGGTTCATAACCTGTGATAATGAATGCAATCGCAGAACCGTCAGTCAGATATACTTCATTCTTCGGACCCATGTTCTTGTAATCCTTAATTGTATATACACCTGTGTTTCCGTCATGCTCAACGTATACAGCGAAGTTATTCTTCAAGCTGTCGAGGTCGTTTACACTTGTGTTTACGAAGTCGTATACATTATAGTACTTTGTGCCGCGCTCTTCGGCTTTGTAGCCGTCTGCGTTATCAAGCGTTGTGCTCATCGTACCGTATACTCTTACGCCGTCTACGTAAACATAACCTGTTGTGGATGCTGTTTCGTTCTTTTCGTCGGCGAGGTTTTCGTACATGTACGCGCTCATCATGTTATCCGAGATAACGTCTGATGTGTATACGTCCTTATCTTTTACAACGGACATTTCGGAAATACCCGTACCGCCGTTGAGAACGCTGTTTTCGTCCATGTAGGAGATTTCGTACATTTCAACGCTGTCATTGAATCCGAGTGAATCGAGTGCTTCGGAAACGATTGACTCCGCAGATACCATCTTGCCGACGGAATTTGCCGAAGCGGTCGATTTCGGATATACATAACCGTATACATCTGCTACGTATGTGCCGTAAGCAAGATTAAGGTCACGTACAACAGGAACCTGATAATCAAGAACTCCGTTTGCGTCGGCATCTGCTGAATTAATGATTGTGCCGTCGCCTACGAAATACGTGTCAACATAGTAACCTTTTTTGAGTGTCTTTGTACCGTCGTCGTTAAGCACGCTGAGTCTTACGAGAATTGAGCCTGTCTGAGGACCGCATTCGGAAATGAGGTCGAAGCCTGTACCTGTGAATGTGAATGACAGAGCGGTATCGGTAGCAGCCTGCTTGTCAGTTGCGGTAAGTGTTGCTTTGTAATATGTATCTCCGCTGAAGCCTGTGTCTTCTGCGTAGACACTATCGTAACCGTATACATTTGTGGTTGTACCGTCGTTGTTAAGCACCTCGAGCTGCTGGTTTCCTACTGTGGATGTGCCTAACTTTTCCCATTTGTTTGCGGGATCGGTGACACCGAGTAAGTTCTGCTCGGTCATTACCGTTTCCTCGTAGAGGACGTTTGTTGCGGGGATGATTGCTATGTAGTATGTTGCGGGCTTGTCGTTTTCCGGTGTATCTGCATTGGTTTCGGCGCCCTTTGTGCCCCAGAGGTTAATCGATATTGTTTCGATACCCTGCATCGGAGTTGTAACGGTATATGTCAGCGGATTGTCGACAGCGATTGTGGCGGTACCGTACTGATACTGCTTCGTGTGCCATACCACATCGCCAACCGTGGTATCGGTGCATTCGCCGATGAAGTCCGCATTTGTCCAGCCACTTGACGTAATTCCGAGGTCAGCCGCGGTAAGCTGAAGTGTAGCGCCGAAGTCTACTACAAACTCTTTGATGTTATCGAATGTGTAGTAGAGATATACGTCCTTGTACTTGTGTCCATCTGTGGCTGTACCGACATCTCCGCCGAGGGTAACCTCATCGAGTGTGAATACACTGTACTTGTACTGAGACGTAATCTGCGGAAGAGTTGATATGTCCGCACTTACCGTCTGTGTTTTACCGTAGTAGTTGGAAACGGTGTTATTGATAAGCGAATTCTTTTCCGTGCCCCTCGCGAAACCGTTGTTAAAGAATGTTCCGTCTGCTACGTTAATCGAGTAGGTGTAGAACTCTATGTTCGACTTCTTTTCGATGTAGTGAACGTTAAGCGAGCTTTCTTTTGCGACTGCCTTAACGTATACACGAATCAGAATTGCGTTGTTCTCGTTTCCGCTTGATGTATTCCATGCGAGATTATCGTATGGAGCTGTATAAGTCGGATTTTTAGCATTATTATGAACGCTTACCGTTTTAGCCAAGTCGCCTTCCCAAACGGTTTCTTCATTTTTGTCCCATGTAAAAGATGTAACATACACACCATTTGTGGCTGTTATACTACTACTCGAGGTCGAACTTACCATTGTTCCCGTTTCTGCGGTCACCTTATAAATCTGATAGTCTTCCTGTCCGTTAAAGAACATCGTACCTATTCCACGTCCAGCAGACCAATAACCGTATACGATAGTCTTGGATCTTAAGTTAGCCGCAGTTGTATCCGAAGGGTTGGTTTGACCGTCTTCATATACAAGCTGAACCGAAACGGAGCATCTGTCGCTTTCGGGAGTGTATCCCCAGGTTGAAGAACCATCGCCCTTTGTGCCCCAGTCGGCTGCGTTTACATACAGTTCGCTTGTTAAGTTCGAGTTCTTTATATCGATTACTTCAAGGTAATATGCGACAAGCTGATTTTTAGTAAGATCTACCGTTACCCATTCGTTATTAACGGTATAAACCTGCCATGCGCCGTTGAAACGAACCTTTGTAAACTCTACGCCGTTTGTTGTTTCGTCGTCGCCTGCATCGATAGTCTGTTCTTCGGTACCGCTCGTACTGTTGTTTTCCTTTGTTTTATCGAGAAGGAGGCATTTCCAGTAATCAAGTGTTCTTGTTCTTAATCCTTGAGAAGGAACGATTGCGGTAACGTCTACGCCATCCTCGCTCGTAATGCCACTGTATGTGTTTTGAAGTGTGACACTATTCGAGGTATCAGTGCTTGACTTTTGTACATGGTCGTTCGTAATCCAATACTCTATAGTGAGCGGATCGGATACAGCCGTTACATTCACCTTATACCACTGCGTGCCCACCTTAAGGTAGGTCGTGCCTGCGCTCACGCCCGTGAAGGTTACGGTCGTGGAGGCGGGGACTGGAACAGTAGATGTGTTAGCCGTTCTCGAGTAGAGGTAACCAAGGGCAGCACTCGTATAATAATAATTATAGTATAATACAGACCATTCGCCACTTTTGTAAGCAATATAATATCCAGTATTACTACCAGCTCGGAAACCGCTTGAACTACCGTAAACCCAGCTATTACTGCTCTCGCTCGTTGAAACAGTCAAATTTCCATTGTTATTATAAGTCAGATAATAGTCTCCGCTTTTGAGTTTGTAGCGAGAACTGGTAGAACTACCGGAAGTTATACCTGTAAATTCAGTTGCTTCACTGATTTCGCCAGTTGCTTCGACCGTAGTACCATTCAGCTTAATGTAGTGTCCGTTTCCATCACTTACTACGCCTTTAACGTTATTTACTCTATCCAACTTACTTCCAAGTGTATAAGTTGTAACTTCAGTGGAGCTTTCGTTAACACCCTTTACATCCTTTGTCGCAATTGCTGTATCGAATTGCGTCTCATCTACATCGTTCTCGTAGTTGTAACCGTCGATTGTTTTCGTAGCGGTTTCGCCTACCTGAATGTTAACCTCGATGTAATCCGTAGGTGTGGTTTCGTCATTCGCACCGCCCTTGCTTACGGCTGTGGGAAGTGTAGCGCCGAACGCATCGATTACGTCTGCTGTGGCGGTGATTACGTTAGCGGCTGTGTCAGCGTTCGGAAAGTCGCACCAAATGCAGAACATCGCGCCTACGGGAGATATTTCGCTTGTACTGCCTATGAAGGTCTCTTTGACAAACTCACCTGCTTTTTCTACTGTGCATTGGCTTTTACCGAGTGTCCAGTAGTAGTCGCCGTGTGTGTTGATGAGCTTGTATTCGTTTGCAACGAGCGTGTCTGCCGAAGCAACTTCATATTCGTTCCATCCGCTTGACCAGTAGCATACGAGGATGCCTGTGTCGATACCTGTCTTACCGCCGTACATAACACCGTCATTGAACATCATGGATGTCATGCCCTTAGCCTTAACCATAGCATTAACAGCATTTACGTATTCGACATAGTTAGTGTACTTGTTCTCTTTAATCTGACCGAATCCCATACCGCCTTTCGGGTATACGTCGTTCGCATACTCGTCTGCGCCGATGTTGAAGTACTTACATCCCTTGCCTGCGAAGTATGTGATATACTTCTGAAGAAGTGCCTTTGTGAATTCAACGGCTGTGGAGTTCGTTACGTCGATTGTTGTCGTCGAACCGTCGAAATCGCACTGTACACCTGTAAGTGTTTCAGCTGCCGCAAGGATTGCGTCCATGTGGCCGGGGGTATTGATGAGCGGGATTATGCCGACGCCCTTTTCATTGGCGTGTGCGATAATCTTGTCCATCTCGCTCTGTGTGAGCTCATCGACATCGAAGTCCGCGTATGTTTCGTTGCCTGCGTGAACAGCAGCGGCAACATTATCACTTACGTATGTCGTTCCGCCTACCGTTATCGACATATCGTCGAGCAGGAAGCGAAGTCCGTCGTTGCCTACCGCAAGCTCAACGTAGTTGAAGCCTGCCGCGGCGGCGTTGTCGATGATAGTATTGATTTCATCGACCGTAAAATATTTTCTTCCGCAGTCCACGTGAACGATGCTCATGGAATATTCAACCGATGATGCACCGTTTTTGTCCGCGGTGCCTTCTGTCGTGTAATCTTCGTCGGGAAGCTCGTCTTCTCCGGGAAGAACCGACAGCTCATACCCGTCATCCTCATCGACAACGTCAAAATAGAAGCCGTCGTCGTTATCTGTCTCAACGGGAATTTCATAGTCTGTCTCAACGCTTATTTCGTAAGACTCGGCAAGCAACGGTGTAACCATGCCGAGCACCATACATAAAGCAAGAACAAGCGAGAGAGTGTGCCTGAGTTGTTTCATTGTCTTTCCTCCGTTTTGATTCCGTTATTTATATATTTTCGGGAAGTAAAGCTTCCCATCATTACGGTTAAGTCATTATATCATACCCACGGCACAAAATCAATACAATTACGTAAAATTACCAACGTTAAACCAATGTTTTTCACACATTTCGAGGGCGATAAAATGTCTCTTTCCATTGACACAACTCTGCGTTTGTGGTAAAATTTACTTATATATTGTCATACGCAAAATGACTTCTTCTGAATCAAAAAAGACTGCGAGGAATTACTTATTCATGGGTATGAAATACGGCGCGGCGAAGCCGACAAAGCGAAGGCTTCTGCTGTTTGCGATTGACTTTCTTATCATCGCCGCGATATACGGCACGGCGGGTCTTATAATATATATATGGAAGGATATTTCCTTCGACATTCCCTCTCTCGTGACGGAGTCGCTTTATACGGCGGCGTGCTACACGCTGTTCTCGCTTGTGTTCGGCGTAACGTCCGTTATATGGCGCTACGCCACCGAGAAGGACTATATTTACGTTTTCTGCGTCGCTCTGCTGTCGAACATTTTCGCGATGGCGATATCGGTGTTCGCTCACATCTACCTCTCGCGTATGTACTCGTGCTTCTGCTGTCTGCTGTGCACCTGCGGTGTGACGGGCTCGCGCGTTTTCTACAGGCTGATTAAAGACCGCACGGCCACATACGCCGACGGAGCGAAAAACGTGCTTATCGTCGGCGCGGGCGGCGCAGGCTCGGCCATGCTCGAGGAAATCAGGCTGACGGACGAGTGTCCGCTCCACCCGATAGGCTTTATCGACGACAGCCGTGAGAAAATCGGCAGAAAAATCGGCGGTATTCCCGTTCTCGGCAAGGTCACGGAGATAAAAAGCGTATGCGAGCAGTTCGACATAGATCTCATATATCTCGCGATTCCGTCCGTGAACAACGAACGCCGCTCCGAAATCATAGAGGAGTGTCTGAAAACGAAATGCGCCGTTAAAACCCTGCCCACACTCTCGGAGCTGAACAGGAATCAAAGGCTCATGGGAAGCTTGCGCGACATCACTCCCGAGGAGCTGCTCGGCCGCGAGCCCGTTAATATAGCGGACGAGAAAATCTACTCGTTCGTGAACGGAAAGACCGTCGCCATAACAGGCGGAGGCGGCTCGATCGGCTCGGAAATATGCAGACGGGTAGCGGCGAACTCTCCGAGAAGACTTATAATCATAGACGTGTACGAAAACAACGCCTACTCGATACAGCAGGAGCTGAAACAGAAATACGGAGACGAATTAAGCCTTGAGGTGTACATCGCCACCGTATGCGACGCCAAAAAGATAAACGACATTTTCGCCGCGGAGAAGCCGAACATCGTCGTTCATGCCGCCGCTCACAAGCATGTGCCGCTTATGGAAACCGTTCCCGATGAGGCGGTAAAGAACAATGTATTCGGCACGCTGAACACGGCACGCGCCGCCATCGCGAACAAGGTCGGAAAAATGGTGCTCATATCCACGGACAAGGCGGTCAACCCGACAAACATCATGGGCGCGACAAAGCGTGTATGCGAAATGATAATCCAGTACGCGAACACGCTGTCCTCCGACACGATTTTCACCGCCGTACGCTTCGGAAACGTGCTCGGCTCGAACGGCTCGGTAATTCCGCTGTTCAAGAAGCAGATCGAAGCAAGACAGGATATAACCGTAACCGACCCCAACATAATCCGCTATTTCATGACGATATCCGAGGCAAGTCAGCTTGTACTCACCGCGGGAGCTATGGCGCAAGGCGGAGAAATCTTCGTTCTCGACATGGGCGAGCCCGTGAAGATAGACGACTTGGCGAGAAACATGGTTCGTCTGTCGGGCCTCACACTCGGCAAGGACATAAACATACGCTATATCGGGCTGAGACCGGGCGAGAAGCTCTACGAGGAGCTCCTCATGAGCGAGGAAGGTATGCAAAAGACGAGCGACAAAAAGATATTCATCGGTCAGACGATTCCGATGGATTACGCGCGTTTTGTTGTTCAGCTTGACGAGCTGCGCACTGTGTCCGACTCGGGTGACTGCATGGCGGTCGAGCAAAAGCTCGCCGAGGTCGTACCGACCTTCCGCCGTATTCCGCAAAGCGGCAACAAAGCCGAAACGTCATGCGCCGACATCGTAAATACGGCGAAAGTCGTGAACGCGTAAATCGCCTCGAAAGGTCACATATGTACGACATCCACTGTCATATACTCCCGGGACTCGACGACGGCTCGCCGTCGTTTAGGGAATCCGTAAGAATGGCGATTGCCGCCGCCGAAAGCGGCACCGACGGTATAATCTGCACTCCGCACGTTCTGTCGGAAAGACCGTACGACACGGAAAAAATTCACACCTTGCGTGAAAAGCTGTCCGCAATGACGTATGACGCGGGGCTTAAGCTGAAGCTTTTCTCGGGTCAGGAAATCATGGTCGGAGATAATTACCGCGAAATTCCGTCGATGCTCCGTTCACATGAGCTGCTGACTCTCGCCCACTCGGGATATGTTCTCATAGAATTCCCGCTTTACACCGATTTCGAAATCATAGAGGAGAAAACGGCGTTCATCGCGTCGCGTGGTTATATACCGATTGTGGCTCACCCCGAGCGTTATCCCGCAGTCGACGTAAGGTGTATCACGGAGCTGAAAAAAACAGGCGCGCTCGTTCAGCTGAACAAGGGAAGCCTGAAGGGTTCGTTCGGCGATGAGGCGAAAAGCAGCGCTCACACGTTTCTTTCGCACCGTCTGGCCGACTTTATCGCAAGCGACTCGCACTCCTCGGAGAGACGCACGCCGATTCTGGTGAACGCGTACAATGCCGTCTCGGAACGGTATTCCGACGAGTACGCCGCGCGGCTTATGCACTCCAATCCCGTGAAAGTCCTGAAAAATTTTAAAATCGAAACTGTCAGGCAAAAAATCATTTAACATCGGAGATACATTCGGATGAATATCCTCAGATACAGTGTACTTACACTATTCGTTCTGACGCTGTGCGCATTCGCCGCATTCAACATCATGCGAATGAAGCAAGACAAGACCTATCCCGTCATTAGCGTCGAGAACGATATAATCGATGTCGGTCTTGACGCCGAGCGTGACGAGTTGATCGCGGGAGTCACGGCGTATGACGAAAAAGACGGCGACATAACGGACAAAATCATTGTCGAATCGATATCGCGTTTCACCGAAAAGGGCGTATCGGTTGTAAAATATTCGGTATGCGACAACGATAATCACACGACATCCGCTCAGAGAAAAATACGCTATACCGACTACGAAAGTCCCCGCTTCACTCTATCCGACTCGCTCGTGTTCGGAACATCGCAAGGCATTTCCGTTCGCTACATTCTCGGAGCCACAGACTGCATAGACGGCGACATAAGCAGCAAGGTTATTATAACCGCCATGGAGTACAGCTCTCAGATCGAGGGAACATACTATATTTCCGTGAAGGTCACGAACAGCAAGGGCGACAAAATTTCTCTGACTTTGCCGGTCTACATCGAGCAAACCTCCCTCTCCGCGCCGAAGCTCGAGCTTAAGGATTATCTTTTGTACGTAAAAGTCGGAGATACGGTTGATATCAAGGGAAATCTGCTCTCCGCAACAAACAGCGACGGCGAGGATGTAAGCGGCGGTGTACTTATCGACACGGATATCGACACATCCTCCCCCGGTCAGTACGAAGCTCACTACAGATATACCGACGATTTCGGCAGATCATCCCACGAGGTGCTCACTGTTATCGTCGAGGAATAAATTTTAACGGTACAAAGGTTCTGAAATGAATAAAAACACCGATATTTCAAATAAAGGGACTTCACTCCATGTAGAACCGTACAGCCTCATGCGGGATATACTCGCGAATATATGGGTAGTGGTTCTGTCGGCGCTTATAGGCGCCATGGCGGTTTTTATATGGAGCCGCGGAATGTACATTCCGCAATACACCAGCACGGCGACATTGATAGTCAACATAAAAAATTCGGGCTCATACTCGTACTCGAATCTTGCGACATCGTCCGAAATAGCCGAAATATATACCGAAGTTCTTGTACAGCCTATCGTCAAGACAAGAGCCGCGAATCTGCTCGGAGCAGACTCCTTCGACGGCAGAATATCCAGCTCGGTTTTGAGCAACACGAATATTTTCACCGTCTCGGTCACATCCTCATCCCCCGAAACATCTTATCGCGAGCTTTGCGCTGTACTCGAGGTGTATCCCGACATAGCGGATGCCATATTCCAGGATTCGGTCGTGGAAACAATGCGCTCACCGAATCTGCCGTCGTATCCGTCGAATACCATTGACGAAAAGAACAAAACGACCGTAGTCGCGTTGTGCGCGCTCGCTTCTCTTTTGGGAATTATCATCATATCGGTAAGCCGCGACACGGTAAAGGACGAAGAAGATTTCAGAAACAAGATCGACTCGAATCTGTTCGGAACCGTATCGCATCAGAGAAAAATCCACTCCGTTGCCGACACTCTCCGCAGAAAAAAAACATCCCTGCTTATAACCGACCCGAAAACAAGCTTTGTTTTCTCGGAATGCTTCCAGAAAATGGCCACAAAGCTCGAATACACAAAGAGAGTAAACGGAAGCCGCATATTCATGGTGACAAGCGTAGCCGAAAACGAAGGAAAATCGACAACGGTCGCAAACCTCGCTCTTGCACTCGCAAGTCACGGCAACCGTGTGCTCCTTGTCGATATGGACTACAAGAAGCCCGCGCTTCACAATGTTTTCGAGCTGCCTCAGCCCGAGGAAGATGATTTCACATCGGTTCTCACGGGAAAACGCTCTGCCGCGGACTTCCCGTACGCGGAATACAAGCATAACGACACAACGATTTCCATCGCGCTTAACTCACAGAACCATGCCGACTATGTAAGATGGATACACTCCCCGTCGGTTTCGTCGACTCTTAATTATCTTGCCGACAATGAGTTCGACTTTATTTTAATCGACACCTCTCCTCTTTCCGTTGCGGCTGACGTAGCGTCACTCGGAGAGCTTGCGGACAAGACGCTGTTGGTTGTAAGAACAGACCGTGACTACACGGCCGACATCAACGATGCCACACTTGTTTTCCGTGAAGCGAAAAACGACGATAAGTTCGCCGGCTGCATACTGAATGACGTCCACCGCGAGTTTTCTCTGCTCGGTCAGTTCGGCACGGACGAAACAGGCAGCGGAAACCACTACTACGGATACGGAAAAGCGTACGGCGGAAAATACGATAAAAACGATCTGTAAAGAAAACGCCGATTCGACGATTTGTAAGAACATTAATACGGTGATAAAATGAACGATATAAACAATCATTCCACGCAAAGGCAAACCGAGGAACAGGGTACGATACAGCTCGGAGTCTTTTTAAGGTCTATTGTACGCTTTTGGTATGTCATCCTTATTCTCGCCATTCTCGGAGGCGCGGCTATGTTTTACAGGAGCCGTGCCGATTATCGGCCGTTATACAGCTCCTATGTTACCTTCACTGTCCATACTCAGGAAATAGGTATTTCCGGAGTAGGCATGACATCATACACATTCTCATACAACAGAGCCACCGCAAATCAGCTCTCGACAACCTTCCCTAACATTATCAAAAGCAATATTCTTCAGGATGTCATCTGCAACGACCTCGGAATCACATATCTTCCGGTCACGCTCTCTGCGTCGTCAGTATCGGGTACGAATATATTTACCATCACCGCAGAAGGAGCCGACCCGCAGCTGACATACGATATCCTGCTCTCTGTAATAAAGAACTATCCCATTGTCGCAGACTACGTTATCGGAAATACCGATCTCGAAATTCTCAGCGAACCTGCGGTTGCGACCGCGCCTTCGAACTACCCCGACTACAAATCCGAGATAATCAAGGGTGTGGGTGCGGGCATTGTTCTCGGTTTACTGTGGGCGGTTATGTATGTCATGCTTCGCCGTACGGTTGCCGAAAAGAGCGATGTCACCGAAAAGCTCGGTCAGAAATGCATCGGAATTCTTCCGAGAGTTAATTTCAAAAAATACGGAAAGAACGTCAATCACGATGTGATAATAACCAATACGCTTGTCGGCGACAGCTACCGTGAGGGAATCCGCGGCCTGCGCAACTCCGTTTTAAAATCGGTTCCGCAAAACGGAAAGGTCATAATGCTCAGCAGCACCGCTCCGTCCGAAGGAAAGACTACCACAGCCGTAAATCTCGCACTCTCCGCCGCTTCGATGAAGAAAAACGTTCTTATAATCGATGCCGACCTGAGAAGCCCCAACGTTCGCAAAACATTCGGTGCCAAGCCCGTGGAATTCGACCCGTCCGACAAACAGCTCGTTAAAATATCGAAATTCAATCTGTCCGGCGACTTGTCGATATCGGTCTTAAACTTCAACACCACCCACTATAAGATATGGCATATCGCAAAGCATGACACTCTCAAATCGATTATCGATGTGCTGCGTAAAAATTACGATTATATCATAATCGACACATCACCTATAGGCCTTACTTCCGAAGCCGCGGTATTCGGAGGCGTATCCGATTGCGCATACCTCGTTATAAAGCAGGACGACGTACGTATTTCACGAATCCGCTCTGCTATCGACACCATGCTCTCATCCGACGTTAAACTGGCGGGATGCATTCTCAATGCGGCTGAAGGCGGTATCGGCGGATACGGGTACGGCGGATACGGTTACGGATACGGCCATCGCTACGGTTACGGATACGGGTACGGTTATAAAAGCGGATACGGTTACGGCAGCGACAAAAAATGAAAGATGTCAAAATAATGAATCGCGACAGCTTAGCCGATGCGATTATTTCATCCGATGCGGAATTCCCGTTAACCGTGACAGGCTCAAGCATGGCTCCGCTTATGAAGGACGGACATACCGTCGTCCTTCTGACCAAAGAGTTTATTCCCGCCAAAGGCAGAATATTATTGTTCAAACGTACAGACGGTTCGCTGATTCTTCACAGAGTCAGAAAAATCGGCAAGGATTACCTTGTCATGAACGGTGACGCCCAAGGCTGGTGCGAGGTAATCAAACCCGAACAGGCCATTGCCGCGGTAAGCTACATTAAAATCATGGGACGAAATGTTAAGTACAATGCACCGCTGCTGCGAATCTGGGACAGCCTTTGGTATCTGACCTTTCCCATACGGAGACATGTTTGTTTGCATTCAAAACAATAACGGAGGAATCGAAATTGTCTGATAAGGATATAAATCAAAATACAACGGAAAACGAAGACACCCTTGCGAAAGACGATAAGACCGCATGTGAAGAAGATGTCTCCGTTCATGATGACGACACTGCCGAAGAATCAAACGAGAATAATGCGGAGCTTACAGAGGCGGACGAAACCAAACCGAAGAAAAAGCTCGGTGTGGGAAAAATCATCCTCATCGTGATTGCATCACTGCTTGCCGTAATATTAATCCCATCCGCTATTATTTTCGGTTCTCTTATAGCACAGTACAATAAGCTGGCATATGAAAAGCACCATCCCGTTGAACGCGAGGATGAATATGTGATGCCGGATTATCCCGAAATCACAATAGACACCTCGGGAGAATGGCAGGAGGGTGTAGACCTTTACGAAACGGAAACCGAGACCGAAACCGATACGGAAACCGAAACCGAAACCGATACGGAAACCGAAACCGAAACCGATACGGAGACAGACTCGAGCCAATCGATATACACAAAGGCCGATAAAACAAGCGAAACGGAAAAGCCCTCGGAAACCAAAGCTCCCGAAACCCTCGCCAACATAGTAAATACCCCTTCAGAGACAAAAACATACACCGAAATTCCGTATAATCCCGACGCGTCTTTCGCAACCTCGAAAAACACGGTAAGTGTATACGGAAAAACACCCATCTATAAGGTATCTCAAAAAAATTCGAATGTAAGAAATATACTCATAATGGGCACCGACTCCCGCGATGTCACTCTCGACAGAGGCAGAAGCGACGTTATGATAATAGTATCATACAACTCGAAAAACGGCTCGCTGAAGCTGATATCACTCCTGCGTGACTCGCTTGTTCCCATTGAAGGCGTCGGCTGGAACAGACTCAACACCGCGTACTTCTACGGGGGAGTCGGACTCACGATAAATACCGTAAACCAGCTGTACGGCCTCGACATTCAGGAATTCGTCGTTATCGATTTCAGCGGTGTTAAAAACTTCATCGAATATATCGGCGGCGTCGATATCGAGCTTACTGCGGAGGAAGCCGCTCTCTACAGCTCATATACGGGCAAAACCATCTCCGCGGGTATGAATCACTTGGATCCCGAGCTTACGCTCACACATATGAGAAACCGTACCATCGGCAATGACTTCGGCAGAACCAAGCGCCAGAGAGATACAATCAAGGCTATAGCGAACCAGCTGATTTCCTCGAAATCGGTCACCGACCTATACGATATCACCACATATGCTTTCTCGCTGATTAAGACGAATATTTCCGCGACCGAGCTTATTTCTCTCGCTACCTCGGTGCTCACGAGCACTTCCCTTTCGATAGAAACCGAAAACGTCCCGTTCAGTGATGCATATCAGTTCGCCTGGTATAACGGAATGTCGATTATCTCATATGACATCTCCGCCGCGGGAACGAGAATAAACAACTTTATTTATAACTGAGGACAACCTAAATGATAATTGTCGGAATCGACTTCGGAGACGCCCGCACCGGAATTGCCGTGTGCGACAAATACGAAATGATGGCTTCGGAGGCGGGATGCATCCATGCCGACTCGTATAAAAAGGCTCTTGCCGCCGTAGCCGAAAAAGTATCGGAGCTTAAAGCCGAGCTTATTGTTGTGGGCAATCCGATTAACATGGACGGCTCACAAGGCTCGAGAAGCGAGAAATGCAAAGCTTTCGCCCGTGAACTGTCGGAGCTCACGGGAATCCCCTCGGAAATGTATGACGAGCGCCTCACCACCGTCGCGGCTCATAAAATATTGAGTGATAATAACGTCAAGGGTAAAAAGCGCAAAGCCACGGTAGACACACTGTCGGCAAGGCTTATATTAGAGGATTACCTGAGGCTTCGCAAATCACGTCAGGCAAATGGTTAAGGCAGCACCATATCAATATTGTTTAAACTATAATTTAAATAAAGGAGAAACACAATGAATAACGAAATCTCATGCGAAACCATGAAAAAGCTCAACTCATACTGCGAAGGCGATATAGTTCGCAGAGCATTAACCTCCGTTTTCGCGAAAACCAACATGAACAATATGACGTTCAATACATCTAAAGCAAAAGCAAATCAATTCATCTTCTCCGTTGACAACAAAACCATGAGTGCGACAAGCCAGAACTCCAGCGGCAGATGCTGGCTTTTCGCCGCAACAAACGTACTTCGTGAGATCGTAGCGAAAAAACTGAATGTCGAATCCTTCGAGCTTTCTCAGTCGTATCTTGCTTTCTGGGATAAATTCGAAAGAATCAACTATTACATCGACTCCGTTATAGCTACAGCGGGCGAATCGGCGGATTCACGTGTGGTAAGCTACATAGTATCCACGGGCGTTCATGACGGCGGTCAGTGGGATATGTTTGTCAACCTTGTAAACAAATACGGTGTTGTTCCGAAGGTTGTATATCCCGAAACATTCCAGTCTTCCAACACGGGCAACCTCAACAAGTACATCAACGCCTATCTCAGAGCAAAAACACCTATACTGAGAGAGCTTGCCGCGGCAGGTGAAAACGATAAATTAGCCGCACTCAGAGACGAAATGCTCGAAAAGACATATTCGTTCCTTTGTGCCTGCTATGATGTTCCCCCGACCGAATTCGATTTCGAATACAAAAACAAAGACGGAAATGTAATCGTCGAAAAGAATCTCACACCCAAATCATTTACGGAAAAATATATCGGCTCGTTCCTCGACGACTATGTTTCCATTATAAACGCACCCACAGCCGATAAACCGTATGACAAAACATACACGGTAAAATACCTCGGCAATATTATCGGCGGCAAAAAGGTTTGCTACCTCAATCTTACCATTGAAGAAATGAAAGAGCTTGTCATTAAGCAGCTCAAGGACGGCGAGCTTGTATGGTTCGGAAGCGACTGCGGTAAGTTCAGCGACGGTGACAAAGCCGCATGGGACCCCGACCAGTTCGACAGTGCCGCGCTTACGGGTCTCGACTCCGAAATTTCGAAGGAGAACATGCTGAACTATCACGTCAGCCAGATGAACCACGCAATGGTTATCACAGGCGTGAATATCGATCCCGAAACAAACAAGAGTACAAGATGGAAAATCGAAAACAGCTGGGGCACAAACGGAGCAAATCAGGGATATCACAGCGCATCCGACAAGTGGTTTGACAACTTCGTATTCCAGGCTGTTATCAACAAGAAATACCTCGGTGAAAAAGCCGCTCTTCTCGACGGTGAAATGACTGAGCTTGAGCCTTGGGATCCGATGGGCAGCCTTGCCGTTGTCGACTGATGACTCACCTAATCTATTAAGTAAACAGAAAGAGTCATATAATGAAAAATTGTTATAAGGGCAACCTTCACATGCACACTACCCTCTCGGACGGTGCTCTCACTCCCGAGCAGGCTATTCTGAAATACAAGGATGCGGGTTATGATTTTCTTGCTTTGACAGACCACTGGGTACAGTCCGTTAACGGTTATCGTCACGGAGTGACTCTGTTGTCCGGCTGTGAGTATGATTTCGGTCATGATCCGCGGGAAGGTGTTTACCATGTGGTAGGCATAGGCTTTGACACTAATCCCGAAATCGAAAGAGGCGACGGTGTCAAAAAAGCGATTGAAAAAATACACTATGCCGGCGGAGTCGCCGATATCGCTCACCCCGCATGGTCTATGAACACGGTAGAACAGCTGTATAACGCAAAGGATGCGGATTTCACCGAAATATTCAACTCCGTATCCGATTTTCCCGCGAACTGCAGACCGTATTCGGGTGATGTAATAGACAAATGCGCCGCTCGCGGTCTTATCTTCCCACTGGCGGGAGTTGATGATTCTCATTGGTACAAGACCGAGTTCGCACGAAGCTTCATATATCTCTATGCGGACGAGTGCTCGCACGAGGCCATAAAGGATGCACTGTTCAAGGGTGATTATTACGCTTCACAGGGCCCGCATCTCAGCGTTTTTCACGGAGATGACATGATAATAGTCGATTGCCCGGAGGAAGACGAAATAGAAATCGTTACCTTCTTCACCGATACCGTATGGGACGGAAATCGCTCGGTTGTCGGTGAAAACCTTACTCATGTGGAGCATAGACTTTCGGGCCACGAGACCTTCGTTCGCGTGGAAGTCAGAAACACACACGGTGAAATAGGCTGGAGCCAGATTATTAAAACAAAATAATCGTTATCCGTAAGTAGAATAAAAAAAGCTCACTGTGTGAGCTTTTTTTATTCTACTTTTTACTGTGTGTTTCCTTGACGGACGACTGTTCCTTTGAATTCTTCGATTCCTTTGATTCCTTTGATTCCTTTGATTCCTTTTGTTCTTTTGAGTTCTTCGTTTCCTTTGTATCCTTCTCGTTCTCGGAATCCTTATCCTTGCTGTCCCACGGGAGCTTTACACCGTGTTCGTCTTCCTCGTCTTTTTCTTCCTCGTCCTCGGTTTCGAGCTTTATAACCGTCATTTTATTTATTCTATGGTCTTTGATTTCGGTTACTCTCACATCGAGTCCCGGAAGCTCTACCTCGAATTCACTGCCATCCTCGGGAACAACACCGTAGCTTGCGAATACATATCCGCCCATTGTATCGTACATATCCTCGGGCAGCTCCATGTCAAGCTCCTTTGAAACCTCGTTGAGAGGTGTCACGCCGTGTATTTCCCATGTATCATCGGATATTTTCTTTATGTCGGGCTCTTTTTCCTCTTTATCGTCTCCGTCGTTGAGGTCGCCTACGATCAATTCAAGCAGATCGTTCATTGTTACGATACCCATCATTCCGCCGTACTCATCGAGCACTACCGCGAAATGATTTCGTGTCGTCTGCATCTGACGGAAAAGCACATCGGCGTGAATTCCTTCGGGAACGAAATACGCGGGTTTCACCGCTTCCTTCATGATAACGTCACGGGATGCACCGCGAAGTCTGAAGTAATCCTTAACAGACAATACTCCCACTACATCATCGATTGTTTCACCGCAAACGGGATAAATGGAATGACGTGTTTCGTGTATGGTGTTTTCCCACGTGGCGTCATCCTCTTCGGTCCACAGAATCGCGATATCGGTTCTGTGTGTGGCGAATTCGCTTACCGTAAGGTCGTCGAATTCGAACACGTTCTGAATCATCTTCTGTTCCTGTTCGTCGATAACACCCTTCTGACCGCTTTCGTCAACCATGAGTCGTATTTCTTCCTCGCCGACCTCTTCGTCCTCTTCATTCGGGTCGATGCCGATGAGTCTGAGCACACCGTTCATCGATACCGACAGGAGCCATACGACAGGCGTGAATATCTTTGACACGCCGTAAAGCATCGGTGCCATACCGAGTGCCATCTGCTCGCTTTTTTTCATAGCCACACGCTTAGGTACAAGCTCGCCGAGAATCAATGTGATATACGAAAGAATAAGAGTGATTATTACGACCGCAATACTCTGCAGTGTGTCGGGGTTGATTTTAACTCCGAGAGACATAAGCCATTTAACGAGACGAGCCGCGAAATTATCCGCAGCAAACGCACTTCCCAAAAATCCCGAAAGTGTAATGGCAATCTGAATAGTCGAAAGGAATTTCGACGGCTGTTCGATAAGCTTATGCAGCTTTCTCGCTTTTCTGTTGCCGCCTTCCTCGAGCTTTGCTATTTTCGCTTCATTTACCGACAGAACCGCAATTTCGGCGCACGCAAAGATTGCGTTTAAAAATATCAGTATAAACTGGAGAAGAAGCTGTCCCCAAACAGATTTCATAATTAAGTATTTTCCTCCGAATAAATATAACAATGTCACAAGCGTAATACAACGCATGATAGGTAAATGCCGATTCGATGTTTAATCGACGGCTTACCGTTAAAGCAAAATTTTATTAATCCGCAGAAAAATATCAGGTCAGAAGCCTGCGAAAATGTAAAAAGGCATACCTGTACCCTACAAATGAGCGCAGTAATGCCTTCCTCAAACAGTGATCGCCTGCTCCATGACTGCGACAAATAACCGAACGGAAAAAAGCGCACTTAACCTTTCTTGCGCCGCAGGGCTTCACGAGTTTCGCGTATGAATTGAAGAAGCCTCGTCGATTCCCGTCTGTACAGTCTCCGCTGTCCATGATTAGCATGATCCTCCTGTGAAAATTTATGATTGCATTCATTATATCACGATGCACAGTAATTGTCAAGCGTTGTTTTGTCTATTTTGCACACCATTCGAAAATGTTGATTTATACGAATAATTCTGTTTACATTGAGTCACGATTTTGATATAATAGTAATACGACAATGGATCGGATGAAGCTCAATATACTGCATGAAGAAAGGATGCCGCATGAAAAAGAATATTATTAAAATCATTGTATCGGTAATAATTGCCGCATGTCTGCTGAGCATACCCGCGATAGCCGACTTCGGTGGTTATTCCGGAAATTCCGATTATGACTACGGAGGATACGACTACGGCAGTGACTACGGAAGTGACTATGGCAGCGATTACGGCAGCGATTACGGATCCGATTATTACTACAGCGATTACGATTCGGATACGGATGCTAAATGGGTAATAATAGTATTTGTGGCAATATTGGTTATGGCTGTGATATTCTGCAACGCAAAAAAGGATACGGGAACGTACAGACCCGCTCCGAATACCGCCGTAAAGCACGACGACCTCACCCCGATAGAAAAATATACGGCGATAGACCCGAACTTCAGCTCTGCGGCGTTATGTGAAAAGGCGTCCAATCTTTATGTGCAGATGCAAAACGGCTGGACAGCAAAGAATATAGAGTCACTGCGTCCGTACTTTACCGACGCGATGTTTACTCAAATGGAGCGTTCGCTTAAAGAACTCGTTCAGCGCGGTGAAACCAATTATGTCGAACGCATAGCCGTTATGGAAGTAACACCTCTCGGTTATCGTCAGAGCGGAGGAGACGACCACATTATACTTCGTCTGCGCACACGCATAGTCGACTACACCGTAAAAGACAGTACACAGGAAGTCGTAAGCGGAAGCAAGGATAAGGAAAAGTTCATGACATACGAATGGGATCTGTCACGTCCCACGGGCACAACGACAAACAAGGATGATGACAGCGGTGTTAAACGTATTATTTGTCCCAGCTGCAGTGCTCCGCTTGATATTAACGCAAGCGCACGTTGTCCGTATTGCGGTACCGTTATACAGCAGCAGGCACAGGATTGGGTTATCGGCGCAATAAACGGTATCAAGCAAGAGACAGTCTGATTCCGCATTCGTTATATAATTTCAGAGTAAAAGAAGGACGTTCCGCCGAACGTCCTTCTTTATTTATTATTGTGTTAAAAATATGATTTATTGCGGCAGCACTTTAATCGGCGGCTTTCGTCACTCAACACCGTACGCCTTAAGCATCTTATCCAGCAGTTTGTTTATAACTTTGGTATTCGATGCGCACTTCGATGCGATATCCGTATTATTGTCGCGGACAAGATTTACAAAGAAGTGACCCGCACCGCTGAGCGAACTCGAGCAGAGGTAACCGAGGTCAAACGAAAGCGTATCGCGAATCAGGTCAATCATCTCTGCGGAGTCTTCATCACGCGAATTCTTTACCTTGAGCACTACATCGTAATATTGCGGAATTACCGTACGATATGATTCCGCGGCTAAAGCCTCGGTTATAATTCCCGACATTTCGATATCCTTTGCATCTACCGTAAGAACAAACAGGTCGAAATTGTCTCTCGAGGTATTTATATAGTTTTCCTGTGTCTCGTCAAATTTAGGATACGGAAGAACACCATAGTCCGCATCCATTTCACGCAGCTTATTCGTTGCCTCAAAATACTGCGGTAAGAACAAAGCACGGCCGTCTAAATATATCTTCTCATAGTGTTCGTCTCCGCTTGCGGTATACGCACAATGTGATTCATGATACAGCTTAGCTACCTTTTCGAGAACCGCGGTCGATCTCTCGGTATTAAGTGTAAACTCAAGAGAACCGGCTTCGTTTTTCGAAAGGACTCTCATTTCACATGAAATCTGGAACGTGTCGATTGCGGTTGACCAGTTGGAAGTCAAGCCGTAAGCATCGTTTTCGTCATAAACACCGTTTCCGTCTATATCGGAAGAGCATTTCTCGGATATTTCCTGCAGTTTGTCAAGTGTCCATTTTCCTTCGCGGACAACATCATACAGGTTTTCCACATTGTAGTTTTCGGCGATTTCCTTGTTGAATATAAACGCATACATGTTGCTCCAAAGAGACAGCGAATAGTCGCCCGTCATATAGAACATCTTGCCGTTTACGGTGAATGCATCCTGTATCTGCTCGCTCCACCACGGTTGGCTCATGTTGATGTACGGTACTTCATTCCAGTTGTAAAGTACTCCCTTTGATACTATGTCCACGACAGTTGCCGCATAGCCTGCCGCAAGGTCGTACGCGGCATCCCCTGCTGTGGCACTGTTTACGAGCAGATTGTTCCACGACGTGTCTCCGTAATCACTCGGCCGTGATACACTCTGCAGCTTAACGTTAAAGCGTTCGCCTATCTTCACATTACGCTGATACTCGGCATCGTTTACACCCTCTCCCGTCAATTCCTCCGGCATAAAGTCCTCCACGTATCCGTCACGTGTAAGAAGGGTAAATGTCGTCCCGCCGTAATCTTTTTCGGGAAGTCCGTCCTCAACCGAAGCACGCGAATCCTCTGTTTCCGTTTCCGTCTCGGATTCCGCTGTCGCAGCCGCGGTTTCTTCGACTGTTTCGTTCTGTACCGCTTCGATATCATCGTTTTCCGCTTTATTTTCCGAACAAGCGATAAATGATGAAGATGTAAGCAAAGCCGCAAGCACAAGTGTGAGTATTCTCTTATTCATGTTATTTCCTCCTATGAATATTTTCCGTGTGTTACCTAAATCGATTATATCACGCCAAGCGACAAAAAACAACCGTCTTATCCAAAAAAACGAATTACGTATGTAACATAAAAAAATTCAAAAAAACTATTGACAAAATGAGGATGATGTGGTATTATTAATAAGCATTCAACAAGTGCCATGCGGGTGTAGTTCAATGGCAGAATTCCAGCCTTCCAAGCTGGTCGTGTGGGTTCGATTCCCATCACCCGCTTTCTCCGTTAATCGGAGATTTTTTATGTGCCTTTAGCTCAGTTGGATAGAGCAACTGCCTTCTAAGCAGTAGGTCGTGGGTTCGAATCCCCCAAGGCACGTATGTCGGAGTGTCCCGTGTGATATTCGCACAGTGAACTTCGATTACATCACCCGATACAAGATATTGCGCTGTGTCAGGTGTTTTTGTATGGTGGGTGTAGCGCAGTTGGCTAGCGCGTCAGATTGTGGCTCTGAAGGCCGTGGGTTCGAGTCCCATCATCCACCCGTAAGCTGTTTGCTTGATTAAGCAGACAGCTTTTTCTTTGCTTACCGCTTAAAACGCAAAAAAACAGGGCTTATGCGTTAAGAAAAGCTTTCTTAACACGTAAGCCCGTTCTTTATTCGATTATGATATCAAGCATCGAATTTTCTTCTTTGCTGTCATTCAGAACACGTGTAATACCGTCCGCATATGAGCCGAGATTTTCGTGTAGCTTATCGTAATCCGTCAGTCGAACAACACCGTTTATCTCGGTAAGAACATCATGCAGCGCGTCGAGATTATTTCCGAAATACGATGGTGTAATCGAATCAAATGCCGAATAAAAATCCTTTTTCGATTTGATTGCGGCGCAATATATCGTAATGAAAATCTTCATTATTGTTCACCGCCCTCGTACAGCAGCTCAAAGCTCTCATAGTGGTCTCCGGTATAATATATGTAACCGTCATCGGTGTATACGAGTCTTTCCGCTCCGCGTGAATCCTTTCCGAGTGTGTTCAGGTCGCACTCGTAATATGTTTCATCCTGCGGAAGAAGACCTTCGTAGTTGCCGAACGATGAGCCGCCAATGCATTTTCCGGGAGCGTATTTTTCAACCGAACCGCCTTCCCAGCCGAGCTTTTTGGCTTCCGCCTTCGTTATGTAGTTGCTCGGAAGCTCGCCGTAAATATGAAGGTACAATGAAACATCGTCACGGCTGTCGTATGTGCCGTTTATGTCAAGCTCCGCTTCGTACACCGTCTCATCGACGTTTTCCGCAGTTTCGTACGCCGTCTCATCACCGAATCCGCTGATTAAAATCTCCGTCGGCCCATCGGTTCGCCCGATTGTGGCATCGTCAATACCGCATGACGTGATAAACGGAGTTACAATCAGCACAGTTAAAAGCAATGATAGGATTTTTCCGAATTTTTTCATTTACTCACCTCATGCTATCGGCTCGAGAATTATTTCCGCCTCTACGTTCGTCTGACCGTTTTCTTTTATTGTCCGCACATAATGTGTACCGTCACTCATACCTGAGTATATTTTTATGCTCTCGCCAAGCGGAGCCTCCGAAAGAAAAGATATGCCCATGGATATGACTCTCTGCCCTCTCATATTTTCCGAAAGATGACTGCATAAAATATCGGGATAATGCGTATTGTTCATATGTCCGTTCATATCCACATCGGCATATTCGACAAGACGTTCGCTCACCAGACGCATAGCCACATCATCGGGTATTTTAAATCTCGCCGGCATGTCGAGCTCGAGCATTTCATCCTTGCGGTAAGGCAGATCGAATTCGTTCACCCTATGCAGATGTCTGTCTTCCACACCTACAAGAGCCCATACCGATACCGCTTCAGCCACAATAACTCCGCCGCGCATTATTCTGTAGCAACGGTTGAACTGAACTCCCTTCGATTCACACGCCCATGATTGAACCTCGATTTTTTCGTGCGAATGTATAGGTGAGTAAAAGCTCATTCTTATTCTGCTGAGTACAAAGCTCAGCTTGCGGTCGAAAAGCTCATTATACGACAAACCGTCATCTTCCATTTCATAGTTTGCCGCGTCCTGCATATATCTGAGCATATTCGATACAGATACGATATTATTGAAATCGACATCATTAGCGTTTACTGTGTAATCGCCGCTCCACTTCATTATCTGACCTCACTGTTTTTTATTCCATATATAGAAAAGGAAGGAGATTGTCCCCTTCTCTTTTCTTAAATCGCTTTTATTACTTTAATTAAAGAGTACCTGCGGAACCGAGAACGTACTCAATCTTATGAGCAACCATCTTCTTAACCTCTGCGCGAGCTACGCTGAGATAAGTTCTCGGATCGAATACTTCGGGCTTTTCGTTGAACACTCTTCTGATGCCTGCGGTCATAGCGAGACGGATATCGGAGTCGATATTAATCTTGCATACGGAGAGCTTTGCAGCCTGACGGAGCTGTTCTTCGGGAATACCTACTGCATCGGGAAGCTTGCCGCCGAGAGAGTTGATTTCCTTTACATACTCCTGCGGAACGGAAGACGCGCCGTGAAGAACGATCGGGAATCCGGGAAGTCTCTTGCCGACTTCTTCGAGAATGTCGAAACGGAGCGGCGGGGGAACAAGGATACCCTCGGCATTTCTTGTGCACTGAGCGGCTGTGAATTTATATGCGCCGTGGGATGTACCGATGGAAATAGCGAGAGAGTCAACGCCGGTTCTGCCTACGAAATCTTCAACCTCATCGGGTCTTGTGTAGGAAGAATGCTCTGCGCTTACATCGTCTTCAACGCCTGCAAGAACGCCGAGCTCGCCTTCTACAACTACACCGTGAGCGTGAGCGTATTCAACAACCTTCTTTGTAACGGCGATGTTGTCTTCGTAGTCGAAGTGAGAGCCGTCGATCATAACGGAGGAGAAACCGCCGTCTATGCATGCCTTGCAGATATCGAAATCTGCGCCGTGGTCAAGGTGCAGAGCAAGGTCGATGCCGCTGTCCTGTATAGCAGCCTGTGCGAGAGCAACGAGGTAAGCCTGCTTAGCATACTTTCTCGCGCCTGCGGAAACCTGAAGAATAACGGGAGACTTGAGTTCTCCTGCGGCTTCCGTGATAGCCTGTATAATTTCCATATTGTTGATATTGAAAGCGCCGATGGCATAGTGGCCTTCGTAAGCCTTCTTGAACATCTCGGTAGTAGTAACAAGTGCCATAATATATCTCCTTTATAGTAATGTAGCTTAACGAATTAATTCTACAACATTCGGTACGGAAAATCAATAACAAAAGGCTGAACAGATGTTAAATTTTTCATCCGCAAAAGCACCTTTATACGGTCAATATTGTCAAAATTCGAAAATAATGCAGTAAATCGAGGGCGTTAAAGCGATTTTTACGATACCGAAACAGCATAGGTTTCCGCATAAATCTTGAAAATACCGCGTGATGTATGCTATAATAGTCCTATACCATACATAAATAATCAGATTTCCGAGGTGAATCATATGTCGAATAAACTTATACGCAAATCAATCGTTTTCGTGACGTTATTGGCTTTATTCTCACTTCTTTTCATATCCTGTTCATCATCCGCCGAAAGTCTTACATCCGTTGTTTCAAAGGATCCGAAATTCGATTCAGCGGTATTAACTCTTACCGCAGACGACTTTGCCAACGCAGGCTACGCATTCGGAGACAGCCTCGATATCTCTTTCGGCAACGGTTACACTCTCAACGATGTTCCGTATTACAACGGATACTATGTTAAAACAGGTGAGCCTGTAGTTGTCGCATATCCGAGCAATGAGTATGTTCTTATAACATACAACAACCGCGGCATCTGGAGTCAGGCAGGCTTATCCGACGATTGTACGGTTGAGCTCAAATTGAATACCGCCGGAAAATATACCGCAACCTACGAGGCGCTCAGCCAAAGCTATTCGCTTGACAGAAGCACCTACGAAAGCGATGAAATCTTTGCGAATTTCAGAGCGCTGTCGGGCGGCAGCATGAAGGACAACTTTATATACAGAGGAGCATCCCCCGTTGACAACAGCAGAAATCGTGCTTCTTATGCCGACAAGCTGTTAGAATCAGTCGGTATCGTATGCGTCATAGACTTAGCCGATTCCGAATCGGATATGCAAGGCTATATTGCATCGGATGATTTCGATTCCTCATATACGAAATCGCTTTATGAAGAAGGTCTTGATATTCTTCTGTCGATGGGCTCGAATTATGACTCCGACAATTACAAAACCTGTTTTGCCGCGGGACTCAGACATATGCTCGAATGCGGAGGTCCGGTATACATACATTGTATGGAAGGAAAGGACCGTACGGGCTTTGTATGCCTCGTTCTCGAAGCTCTTGCGGGAGCGGATTACAATGAAATGTGCTCGGATTACATGACGACATATGCCAACTATTACGGTATAACCGAGGACAAAGCCTACGATAAATACAGTGCGGTTGTATCGTTGTATTTTGACTCGTTCATGGAATATCTCAGCGGAATAAGCTCAGATGACGTTGAAGCATTGAAGTCACACAGCTACAGAGACGACGCAGTAAAATATCTTAAAGGCTGCGGCTTGACAGACGAAGAAATAAGCGGCATCACTTCTTTTATTTCAAAGTAAACATACAAGGTAACTGAAATTGATAGGACTCGGAACAATACTCAACACCGTCGGAATCATAGTCGGCGGATTTATCGGACATTTCACGGGAAAGCTGTTCGGAGAAGAACAGCAGGATTCGCTTAATAAAGCGTGCGGCGTCAGTGTTTTATTCATAGGCATTGCGGGAGCAATGTCGGGAATGCTGGAAATCGAAAATTCCGCGTTAAGCAGCGGCAAATCGATGCTCGTGGTACTGTGTCTCGCTCTCGGAACAATACTCGGTGAAATCATCGGTATCGAGCGCGGATTCGAAAAAGCAGGTGAGTGGCTCAAGAGTAAAACCGGAAGCAGCGGCGACACACGCTTTGTAAACGCCTTTGTTACGGCATCACTCACTGTATCCATCGGAGCTATGAGCATTGTAGGGTCGATTCAGGACGGATTGTCGGGTGACTACTCCACACTTGCGGTAAAGGCTGTTATAGACGCCATAATCATTGCCGTCATGTCGTCATCTATGGGTAAGGGTGCCGCCTTTTCCGCTGTTCCCGTATTCATTTTCGAAGGCATTTTAACACTTCTCGCAAGAATTGTTTCACCTGTTCTGACGGATGAAGCGGTGGCATATATTTCACTTGTCGGCTCTACCTTGATATTCTGTATCGGAATAAATCTTGTCTGGGGCAAAAAGCTGAAGGTTGCCAATATGCTTCCGTCTGTAATATTCGCCGTTATCATGGCGTACCTGCCGTTTGAATTCTGAATATCCCGCAATAAAGGAGCTGTATTATGGCAAAAAGCTTCAGCACAAAGGATGCGAAAAGCATTCTCAAAGCACATAACGATATAACCGAAAAGCTTAAAAAAGCGGATACCGTTGTTCGGCAATACCGTCAAAGAGTAAAGGATGCCTCGGACACACTCGTCAAAAAAGAAGCAGACAATATGCTGAATTCCATTCCTGTGGAAGAAATAAACCGCGAAAAAAACGGAATCAGAGTTAAACTGCTTCGCGATAAAGGCTACAACACGATAGCGGATTTAAACAAGGCATCTGTACATACCCTTGCCATGCTGAACGGAATCAGCGACGACGGTGCGGTACAAATAAAAAAAATCGTCGGTGAAATAGCGGAACGAACACAAAAGGAAGCGAAATTGCGTCTCAGTGCCGACAAACGCACAAGTGAGTCAACCGCTCTTGTTTCCGCACTTCTCAAATACCGCAGAGCTTTGTCGATTTGCGAAAAGTGCCGTTCTCTATTGTCGTACGAAAAAGCCGTCACTTCCGCGGAAAAAGATTTAAAAGCCTCTCTCGGCGGTGTAAAATGGCTTTTCGCCACTAAAGCCGAGCGCAAAAAGGCGGAAGATGCCTTCGATTTCTTAAACGAGCTTTTAAACGGAAGCTACGGCACCGAAGCAAACGAGTGCATATCGGAGTCCGACAAGCTCGAATCGCTTTCGGACAGCGAGGCCTGGCTTGAGTTTTCGGCGGATTCCATTGCGTTTTACAATACACTCGAGGAAATAAACCCCGGTGTACTCGGAAACGATGACTCGATATACGGCTTGCCCGAGGAGCTTGCCAAGGAA
>CAVIJI010000005.1:21936-86717 GCA_963642885.1 bacterium | reverse complement strand
CCCCAGCATACCATAATTATCTCAAAAGCTCTTGACGAAAATGTATTTTATGGTATAATTGAATTATTAAATTACCAATCTCTTTTTTTATTAATTCAAAGACGGAGGATAACGCGAATTTGAAATATATCATTAAGTACGTTAAACCTTTCTTCGGACGGATGATGGTCGGTTTTTGCATTAAGTTCGTCGGGTCTATTATGGATTTATTCATCCCGATGCTGCTTTCCTATATAATCGACGACATTGTTCCCACAGGATCCCGGATTCGCATCATCGGAACGGGACTTCTTATGTTTGTGTGTGCCGTCCTTGCAATAACGGGAAATGTCACCGCAAACCGAATGGCAGCTCTTGTCGCAAGAAACACAACCGAGAAAATCAGAAATGACTTATTCGAAAGGATTTCGTACCTTTCTGCACGTCAAATCGACAAATTCACCGTTCCCTCTCTCGAATCAAGACTGACGTCGGACACTTACAACATTCATCAGATGGTCGGAATGGTTCAGCGTCTCGGTGTACGCGCCCCTTGTCTTCTGATAGGAGGAATCATGATAGCTTTCTCTCTCGAGCCTGTACTTACGCTTGTCCTTATAGCCGTGATGCCGTTCATAACCACGGCCGTATATTTTATTACGAAAAAGGGTGTGCCGTTGTACACCGAACAGCAGACTCAAACCGATAATATGACTCGTATAGTACGTGAGAACGCACAAGGAGTCCGAATAATCAAAGCTCTCGGAAAAGAAGACACGGAAAAAGCACGTTTCGATAAAGCCAACATTTCACTGAACCGGGCCGAAAAGAAAGCCGCCCTCACTATGGCTCTCTCAAGCCCTATGATGAATCTGTTTCTCAATCTCGGTCTCGTAGCCGTAATCGCCGTCGGTGCATACCGTGTCAACGCCGGCATTTCCGAAACCGGCAAAATCATCGCTTTTACTTCTTACTTTACAATAATCCTCAACGCCTTAATGAGTGTTACGAGAATTTTCGTAAATTCCTCAAGAGGTATCGCCTCCGCTAATCGTATCGGCGAGGTTCTCGACACACCGTATGACATGGAGCCTGACACCTCATACAAGCCAAAGGAATATGCTCCGAACGAAAGAATACCGAAAATAGAATTCGAAAACGTATCCTTCTCGTATAACGGAATAAAGAACGACTTAAACAATGTCTCATTTAAATTATACGAAAACGAAACATTGGGCATTATCGGGCCTACGGGTTCGGGAAAAACCACACTCATCGCTCTGATGATGCGGCAATATGACGCAGACAGCGGCCGCATACTTATAGACGGACGCGATGTTCGTTCAATGAGCCGTGCGGAAATATCCCGAAAATTCGGAGCGGCATTCCAAAACGATTTTCTGTTTGCCGACTCGCTGAGAACGAATATCGCTTTCGGCAGAAATCTTGACGACTCGGCACTGCTCGAGGGTGCGAAAAACGCACAGGCATTGCAGTTTATCGAAGAAAAGCCCGGAGGACTCGACTTCGAATTGTCGATAAAAGGAGCCAACCTTTCAGGCGGACAGAAGCAGAGAGTAATTCTCAGCCGTGCTCTTGCGGGAAATCCGGAAATACTCGTACTCGACGACTCGTCAAGCGCCCTCGACTACGCGACGGATGCAAAGCTTCGCAAGGCCATACGTGAAAACTACAGCAGCAAGACCACATCGGTAATCGTGGCACAGCGTATATCATCTATAAAGCACAGCGATCTGATTCTGGTTATAGAGGATGGAAATATAACGGGAAGCGGATGTCACGATGACTTAATCAAGTCATGTGCGCTGTACAGGGAAATCAGTGAATCACAGATGGGAGGTGCTCTCCTTGAATAAAGGTGTTAAAGTTACACGTCCCGAGGACGTAGTAGTCGGAAATATGCCGAAGAAGAGGCTGAAGGTGCTGCTCAGGCTCGGAAAATACATGTACCGCTTCAAATGGGGATATCTTGCGGCTGTACTCGTCTCCGTCATTTCGAATCTGCTGTCGCTCATCGGGCCAAAGCTCTCGGGTGAGGCAATTGATGCCATAGGTATACATGCGGGAGAAGCCGACTTCACGATTGTAGCGAAAAAGTGTGTGCTCATGGCCATAGCATATGCCGTCTCCAGCATACTTGCGTATCTTCTGCAGATAATCATGATAAATCTCTCGCGCGGCATAGTCAGAAATATGCGTGAGGATATTTTTTCCAAACTCATGCGTATGAAGGTCGAATATTTCGATAAAAACCAAACAGGTGATATTATATCGCGCATCTCGTATGACATAGATACAATCAACTCCACGCTTTCGACAGACCTCGTTCAGATAGCCTCAAGCGTTGTCACGGTTGTCGGTTCTCTCGTCATGATGCTGACGATATCTCCGCGCCTGTGCATAGTTTTCGCATTTACCGTACCTCTTTCCATAATCACAACGGGAAAGATGGCTCACATGTTCCGACCGCTGTTCCGTGCGAGAAGCGGAAAACTCGGAGAGCTTAACGGATACGCCGAAGAATGTCTGAGCGGTCAAAAAACCGTTCGCGCCTACAATGAAGAGCCGACAATGATAAAGCGTTTCGCAGGAAAGAACAAAAACGCCGCCGATGCTTATTACAACGCGGATTATCACGGCACATTAGTCGGTCCTACCGTAAACTTTATAAACAACATTTCGCTTACATTGGTATCCGTATTCGGCTCACTGCTTTACCTTGCGGGTAAAATTTCCATCGGAAATGTCTCGTCATACGTTCTGTACTCGAGAAAATTCAGCGGCCCGATAAACGAGACCGCCAATATTCTGAATGAACTGCAGTCCGCAGCTGCCGCCGCCGAAAGAGTTTTCCGTCTTTTAGACGAGGAGGAGGAAACCGCGGATGACAGCGATGCCGTGGTATTCGTCGGAGACAAGGCTAACGACGGAATATTCGTAGACGGCAGGCTTGATACCGATAACGTAAATTTCAGCTATTATACGGGACACCATGTCATCCACGATCTCACAATAAATATAACCCCGGGAACCACCGCGGCGATTGTCGGCCCGACAGGTGCCGGTAAAACCACGATCATAAATCTGCTGATGCGATTCTACGATCCGAATTCGGGCAAAATCATGCTTGAAGGCAACGACATACTCCATGCCGCACGAAAAAGCGTACGCCGTTCATACACCATGGTTCTGCAGGATACATGGCTGTTCAGCGGAACGATTGCCGAAAATATAGCATACGGAGCCGATCATGATGTAGCTCGTGAGGAAATAGAAAAAGCCGCAAAAGCGGCGGGCATACACTCGTTTATAGCGGGACTGCCCAACGGATACGATACTGTTCTCACAGACGACGGAGTTAACATTTCAAAGGGGCAAAAACAGCTTATTACCATTGCACGCGCCATGATATCGTCGTCTCCGATACTGATACTCGATGAAGCCACATCTAATGTCGACAGCATGACCGAAATGCGTATTCAGCGTGCCATGAACGAGCTCATGAGCAAAAAAACATCGATAGTAATAGCTCACCGTCTGTCTACGGTGCGAAACGCCGATGTAATTTTCGTACTTCGTGACGGAAGAGTTATCGAGTCGGGAAACCACGACAGCTTAATGAAGCAAAAAGGATTCTATTACTCCCTTCACAACGCTCAATTTTCATAAGCGAGTGAACAATTTTGTATTGATTTCGGCAGTGGCCTGTGTTAAAATAGATGCAGTTCAATACTGACTTTTCGGAGGTAATAAAATGAAAATCACAGTTTGGAACGAATTCGCACATGAAAAGACAGACGAAGCCGTTAAGGCCATATACCCCGACGGCATTCATATGTGCATTAAGCGTTTCCTCGACGAAGCAGGCTACGATGTAAGAACAGCTACACTCGACGATCCCGATTGCGGACTTACCGATGAAGTACTCGATGATACAGACGTACTTTTCTGGTGGGGCCACATGAGACACGGTGACGTACCCGATGACGTAGTCGAGCGAGTATGCCGTCACGTATACGAGGGCATGGGACTTGTTGTTCTCCACTCCGGACACGCATCGAAAGTGTTCGCACGTCTATGCGGAACACCGTCATACGACCTTAAATGGCGTGAATCCGGCGATAAGGAAATCCTTTGGGTTATAGAGCAGGGTCACCCCATCACCGAAGGATTAGGCGAGAAAATAGTTCTCGAACACGAGGAAACCTACGGCGAGCACTTCAGAGTTCCCGCTCCCGATGAGCTCTTATTCATAAGCTGGTTCACAGGCGGCGAAGTATTCCGCAGCGGATGCGTTTACAAGAGAGGCCGCGGTAAGATATTCTACTTCCGTCCGGGTCACGAGTCCGTTCCGACCTACCACAACAAGGAAGTTCAGAAGGTTCTCATTAACGCCGCCAAGTATGTATGCACCCCCAAGTCCAACACATACAAATACGGTTGGGTTCCCCCGGCAGTAGACGAAAAGTAATTTTCACCGAATAATAAAAAGCAGAGACCGCTGTGCACCGTTGCACGCAGTCCCTGCTTTTTTATTATTATTTAATCACCGATTATATATCCAAGCTGTCGAGAACATTCGCGTTTACACTTACTCCCGCGGAATATTCTTCTATCATTTCGGTAACATCGCTTTCCTTCAAAGCGGATATCGCGGTTTCTTTCCATGTGCAGGAATCGCCCTCGCCTACATAGTACATGATGTGCCAACCATAAGCGGAGGACTCGATTATGCCGCTGTCTCCGGGAACTCTCGCGTCATCGAAAAGCCATGCGTTGAATTCCGTTGTTGTGGAACCGTATGTTATATTCTCATACAGACCGCCGTTGTCAGCGGAACCTGTGTCGTAGCTGTATTCCGCGGCAAGAGTTTTAAACGCCTCTTCCGAGAAATTCTGCTGCTGAAGCTCTGCGTAAACATCCTGAGCCTTTGAGTCGTCTGTATATGTTTCGTTGGAGAAGAGAATGTGTCTTACGTTTCTTGTGGTAGTCTCATCTCTGTACGAAGACTTTGTGAGGCAGTAAATAGCGTATGACGAGTCGCCTTCTTCAGCGGCTGTGTATACATCGCCGGGATTAGCGGAGAATGCCCATTCGGATACGGAGGAAATAGTAGAAGCAAGAGCGTGTCTTGTAAACGCACTCTCTACCGCGGTGTCGATATCGCTGTCTTCCATGCCGAGGTTGCTCTTCATGTAATCACGGATGAGCAGGAGATATTCTTCCTCACTGTTTGCGGCGAGAATTCTCTGTGCCGCTTCATATGCTGCTGCGGTAGCCGTGGAGGTGTCGCCTACGGGATTTCCGTCAACATCCTTTTCCATGAAGTCAGTGGAGTTAATTGTGTATACATAGTAGTCTACGCCTTCGAACGAATCGGTATTCGATGCATAGTAGCTTTCAAGCTCATCGTCCGTATAGGTAAGACCGTTCTGATATTCGGTGGAATACTTGGACGCGAGAGAAGCAAGCTCCATGCATTTCTTGACATCATTTTCGTTTACGCCGACACCGGTCAATGCACTCAAATACTGGCTGAAGGAATAACCGTATGTGGTCGCCGTTGTTTTCATCTCCTGGATTGCGGTGTCGATTTCGGCTTCGTCTTCATCGTCAAGCTCAACACCCGCCGCCTTCGCGCCCTCGCAGAGTGCGAGAATCTGTGTAGCGTAGTCCTTTGTCATGGCGTTGAAATAGTCAAACCATGTGCCGTTGGCTTCCGTGGTGTACGCGCATGCCTGACTCTTCAGCTTCTGTGTTGTATCAACGCCGAGGTAGCTGAGATAGCTGTAATAAGACTGGTAGTTCTGGCTGAAGTAGTACGCCATCATAGTGCCGGTAACTTTATAATTTTCGCTCTCCGCCGCTGTTTTAGAGCGAAGCAGAGCACCGTTTGTCGAAAGACGCGCATATACGACAAGCGAAAGAACGATAACCGCCGCAACAATAACACATATTGTGGTTATTATTGACTTTTTCTTTTCTGACTGCTGTTGAGCCGTCAGAGCATTCTTGTTATTACCCATTTTAAGGTAACTCCTTTCGATTCTTATCAAGTTTCTTTTAAACGGTACCGAGCGGCAGAACGCCGACCTGCGGTATCCGCAAAATATAAGAAAAATGCCTTTGCGTTCATCCTCACCGTACCGAGAGAACGAACACAGACTGATACACTTTGTAATTATATCATATTAATTTCCGCTTTTCAATCGTTATGGAAAAAATTCAGTTCATCTCAATGCAATATTCACCTGTTTTTCACGTACGATATTGACTTTTCCGCATGACGGTGGTACAATTGTATCGGTTAGCAGTCTCTAACCCTATATGCATTTGTATCGGGAGGATTCGTATTATATGGTAAAAACAACTCTTAAAATAGACGGTATGATGTGCGGAATGTGCGAGGCTCATATCAACGATGCCGTCAGAGCCGCGTTCCCCGTGAAAAAAGTCAGCTCATCACACACAAAGGGTGAGTGCATCATAATCAGCGACAGCGGCATTGACGATGGCAAGCTGGCTGATGTGATCAAAAAAACAGGCTATACCCTCATTTCTTCGAACTCTGAACCGTATGAAAAAAAGGGCCTGTTTTCGTTCCTGAAAAAATAAATTCCGATAATAAGCAAAGATACCGCAGTATGACCTGCGGTATCTTTTATGTTTATCTGAACTTCTTCTTTATTTCATTCAAATCTCGGAAAATCTTTCGTGTGCAGTCAACCGCATATGTTCCCGCGAATGACGCTATAGCTCCCGCGAGCGATGCGGCATCGAGACATTGATTTGCGGCATATTCGTATACCGTCACCGCAATAAGCACAGCGGCTGCCGCTGCGAGAACAGCCTCGGCGGCGGGTAGGAAAGTACCGTACTGCTTCTTTGTAAAATTCAGCGGTTCTTCCTCGGGCAGTTCAAACTCGCTGTAATTACCGTCGTTATGCGCAATATTCTCGGCTTCGGCGGCTTTTTTGTTTTCTCTTTCTTCTCTTTCTTGCAGCTTCCTTTTGTCGTGTATTTCGCAGATCTTCAGCATGTATTCCATGCCGCTGTCCGTTATACCCATATTTCTCAGGTTTCGCTCGTTTTGGATAAGTCTTCTGACTGCCGATGAAGTAGATGCGTCAACAAGCTTCAAAAACGGGAATATTATCCTTACGCATTTATCGCAAAGCCTCGTTTTGTCATCGGATTCTATATCACAGCCACAGTTACAACATTTTGACACCCTACATCACCCCATTATAATATCGATTTTCCCTGTATCGGGATATTTTAAATTATACCATACGTCAACATGCATTCGCAATACTAAATTCGAAATCTTCTGAAAACAAATTTAATGTAATTTTAATGTGACATGCATAGACTTAATTCGCGTTTTATTGTATTTTATTTTTCGGTGGTGTATAATATCGGTGTCAATTCGGCAGTGATTATGTCACATCATAAGGAGCACTGACATGAACGATACAAAGGTTAAGTCGAGTAAACCTCTTATTTTCACGAAAAAGTCCGGATATAAAGCCGCGGACAGAAGGAATGCCTCCTTTCGACGCCGTGTTAAATATACGCCTGTAAACGAATACGAAACGAAGGAACAAGCGCATGTGAAGCACGCACAAAGGCATCTCAGTCTGACGCAAAAAAGAATAATAGCGTGTGTCATAACCGCAGCATATCTCGCCTTGCTTGCGCTGATATTCATCTATATCGGCAAGCCGTTCGTAAAAATGCTGAACGACCACGGTCAATTCAAAGCATGGATACAATCACATGGCGCCGCAGGATATGTCATATACGTGCTCATGTCCGCTCTGCAGGTTTTCGCGCCAATCATTCCCGGTGAGCCGTTCGAAATCGCCGCGGGATACGCGTTCGGCTGGTTCGGCGGAACGCTGCTCGCAATATCGGGCATCGCAATAGGTCAGTCGCTTGTTTTCCTTATTATCAGGAAATTCGGCAGACACGCACTTGATTTGTTCATCCCGAAATCGAAAGCGGACTCGGTGAAATTCTTTCATGATTCCGGAAACGTCTTCAGAATGATGTTTATTCTGTTTTTCATTCCCGGAACTCCCAAAGATATTTTAACCTACTGTGCGGCACTTTCCGATATAGATTATCTTTCGTTTATATTCATCACCATGATTGCACGCTTGCCGTCCATTCTTACATCCACACTTAGCGGTGATGCCCTTGCAGGCGGTAATTATTGGTTGGCGGGAACCGTAATCGGAATTTCCGCAGTGTGTGCGATAGTCGGCATGATCGTCTATTCGAAAAAGAAAAAATCTCTCGGAAAACGCTGATTCCGCATAACCGCAAATAATTAACATATAAAATACATAATATAGGAGTAATAAAATGAGCTTATTCGGTAATATAATATGGTTTTTGTTCTGAGGATTTTGGCAGGGACTTTCGTGGACTCTCGCGGGATGCCTTTGGTGTATCACAATAGTGGGAATTCCCATCGGACTTCAATGCTTTAAATTCGCATCCCTTGCTTTCTTCCCGTTCGGCAAAGAAATAGTTTACGGGGGCGGCGCTGTTTCTCTCATCGCCAATATCATCTGGATAATCGTCAGCGGTATACCGCTTGCGATATCCGCAATAACAAACGGCCTGCTGTTGTGCATTACAATAGTCGGAATTCCTTTCGGTAAACAGTGCTTTAAAATGGCACGCCTCGCCCTCTCCCCCTTCGGAGCCACAATAGCATAAGTAAAGCTGTGCGTCGATTACGACGCACAGCTTTATTGTTTGAATATATCCCCACCTCAAGCCTAAGCCTTCATATCGGAGAATTTCACACCCGTGAAATTCACGGGTGTGGGGTGTATCTCTCTCCTACTCGGCTGAAGTACATCCCCACATCAAGCCTAAGCTTTCATAACGGAGAATTTCACACCCGTGAAATTCACGGGTGTGGGGTGTATCTCTCTCCTGCTCGGCTGAAGTACATCCCCACTCAGCAGACCTCAATAAGCTCCTTCGGGCAGTTTGTAAGATTTCTCTTGCCACCCTTTGTTATAAGAATCATGTCCTCGATACGGCAGCCGTATTTGCCTTCAATGTATATGCCGGGCTCATCCGTAACAATCTGACCTACCTTAAGAGTAGCATCTCCCATTCTTGCGTGAAGTCCGGGTTGTTCGTGTATTTCAAGACCTACACCGTGACCGAGTGAGTGTCCGAAGCATCCCTTGTATCCCGCATTGTCGATAATGTCTCTCGCTACCTTATCCATGGCGGCATTGTTAGCACCTTCCGTAATCGCATCGATAGCGGCAAGCTGAGCCTTTAATACAGTGTTGTACAGCTTTTTCATGTCATCATCGGCTTTGCCTACAACAATCGTTCTTGTCATGTCGGAATGGTATCCGTTTACCATTGCACCGTAATCCATCGTCAAGAATCCGCTCTCGAGTCTGACATTTCTCGGAACACCGTGAGGTCTCGACGAAGCAGTGCCCGATACACAGATAGTGTCAAACGACGGCTTCTGACTGCCGTGTTTCTTCATGTAGTATTCAAGCTCGGCCGCAACCTCGATCTCCGTCATATCTCTTGTTATTGTCTTTAAAATGTGCTCAAATGCACCTTCCGCGATTCTCTGTGCCGCAACTATGTTTTCGACCTCATCCTCGGTCTTGTATGAACGAATCTCTACAAAGAGTCCGCCCATGGGCTTGTATTCGATGCTGTCGTCTCCAGCGGAACGCTTAAGTCCTTCAAGCTCCGCACAGGTCATTCTCTGATCCTCATAGCCGATAGACTTAATTCCGTAGTCATGAACAAGCTCCTTAACGGACGGCTGACCGGGAAGACAAACAATAATGGACGGGTCGGATTCCTCCTTAGCAGCCTCGATATAACGGAAGTCGGCAAACAGATACGTCTTGTCGCACATTACAACAATATATCCGTCGGGGTTGTCGAAGCCCGAAAAATACAGATGGTTCTCGGGTGAGTTGATGTAAACGGCATCGATACCCAGCTTTTTCATTTCATTCTGCAGATTGTTGATTCGATTTGATACAATTGACATTTTTATATATGTTCCTTTCATTTTTTATCGTAATCAGTCTTTCGGCTTTCCATGAACTTCTTCATGTACGGCTTTTCGAGTAATCTCTTGAAGCGGAAGAAAAGAGTCTTTTTATCCTTAATCGGCGGAACTATAATGCAGTATAGCTTTGCACGGTTTGCACAGGCCGCGTCCGTCAGCAGCTGATCCCCCAGCAGTATCGAATTCTCGGCATCCGCACCGTATTCGCACATGGCAAGCCTCAGCTTCTTCGTTTTCGGCTTTCCCGCGTCCGCATATGCGGCATAACCGAAAGCCGAATTGAATTTTTCCACTCTTTCGGCGTTGTTGTTTGACACAAACGCGACTTTTATCCCGTTCTCCGCCATCAGAGAACACCACTTTATTACGTTCTCGGGCGGATACATATCATCATATGTCGCCAAGGTGTTGTCTATATCCGAAAAGATATATTTTTTACCGAGCTTTTTCACGTGCTCCGGGGTAAGCTCTTCGAATGATGAATAAACCTCATTCGGCATAAGAAGTTTCTCGAATATCATTAACTCTCTCCGCAGGATTACATTTGTTTATAAAAAGTAAAGAGAACCCACGAATTGGTTTGCTGCCGTGAGTTCTCTGTCACTCTCAATATGTGTTTTTACCCTTGTATCGTCCGATCACAGCAGCGTGACCGACAATATAAGGCAAGTCATATTATTTTTCAGTCGTCAATCTTAACGATTGTGCCTGTTTCGTCGCTCTTATAAGAATTTTCAAGCAATTCGGTAAGAGCTATAGCATCATCGATACCGAGATCCTTCGGCGAACCTGTCTTGTTGATGCATGCATCGACAAATTGCATGATGGGAGCATCCTTAGCCTTCGGAAGGTCGGGCTTTACGAATCCGTTGAAAATGCCGTCAAGCTTTCTGCTGGAGAATTTAACATCCTCACCGTGTGCTATAAGCGAACCTTCTGTACCGTAAATTTCGATAGTCTGAGGTGAACCGACGGAAATGAATCCCGTTTCGCCTACGCCGAGAGCTCCGCCGTCGAATTCTGCGACAGCTACCGCATTCTCGTCAACCGGCTTTCCGTAAGGAGCGGTAAACATACCGGAAATTCTCTTCGGCTTGCCGAGGAAGTATGCGAGAAGATACATCGGATGGCATCCGAGGTCCATCATGGCTCCGCCTGCCGCAGCACTCTTGTCAAACCAGTAGTCGGGGAGCCAATTGCCGGATACACCGTTGTGCGCGTCTCTTACTCTTACGTATGTTACCTTACCGAAAGCACCTTCATCAAGCATCTTCTTTGCGAACTGTACGGAAGGTCTTCCTCTCTGAGGATAGCTGATGGCGAATGTAACGCCTGCTTCTTCAACTGCCTTCTTAACGTCAAGGCATTCCGCTACTGTCGGGCAGAGAGCCTTTTCGGTGAAGATATGCTTGCCCGCTTTGGCGGCTTTAACAAGAATATCATGGTGAGCTGTTGTGGGAGCGTCACAGAAAACCGCCTCTATATCATCTCTTGCGAGAAGTGTGTCAAGGCAGGGAATGAATTCGCATCCGAGCTCTTTCGCCCAGTTTTCTCCGCGTTCTTTATCATCGTCCCATACGGCAACGATTTCAACCTTTCCGCTGTTCTTAAGCTGTGAAGCATATCCGCCTGCGTGAACATGCCATTTTGAAAGCATAGCAACCTTTAACATAATTTACCTCCGTAAATTTTATTCTTAATATATTTTATAATCAGAGAGCGTTTTTCTCTATGAAATCCGCCATTGCTTTGATGTCCTTCGGTCCGTGAGGATGATGGCCGCAGCCCTTCTTTTCGTCTACGATGAGCGTTATTCCGCGCTCCCTGTAGCATTTCTCGAGCACTATTCCGTTTTCGTTGTACGGAACGCACGTATCCGAGTCCCCGTACACAAGCGCGACGGGAAGCTTGTTGTCGGCGAGAATATCAACCTTGTCAATCGGGTGCTGTCTGTATACCATGAATGCGGGAACATCGAATCCGTACGCTTCAACCAGCTCGTTCCAGCTGTTTTCGCCGAGCGAATCGCCTGCTCCGAATCCCATCGGACAGCTGTATAAATTCATCACGGGTGCGTCAAGATACAGGAACGAAACATAATCGGGGTGTCTCGCCGCGAAATTCACCGAACAGATACCTCCGCAGCTCATTCCTATACAGCAAAAACGCTTTTCCAAACCGAATTCACCCGAAAGAAATTCGGCGAATCTTACCTTGAGATCGGAGTCGTCATCCGTACCCCAACGATCTCTGTTCTTAATGTAAGCGAGATGCCATCCGCGTGAGAGCATTTCCGTTTCAAGCTCCGGAAACGCACCGAAGTATTCCATCTTCATCATCCACTTGCCGTTCGATTCGGTGCTCGGTACAACAAGTATCGCGTCGCGGTCTTCAAACTTAAAATTAAGCTGTTTATAGCCGCAAAAATCAGAATATGTGTATTCCATAATAAACCTCCGCCGTGTAACGAAGTAAAATATATTTAAGGATACTCTGAATAAATCGGATTTTTGCGACAAAGGGCTGAATTATAGAGGCTTTTATCGCAAAAACGGCCTTAAATCAGAGCCTTCCCAAACGAAACAACAATTTCCGATGGCATGAATCCGTCGGCACTACGCTAAGTATAGCAGTTTATTTTCGTGATGTCAACACTATAATTATGAATTCACACAATCAGCGCGTAATTATCGATGTCGAGCATTTTGCCGAATTTGCTTCCCACCTCGGGAATCGAACCGCAGTAGGTAAAGCCGAACTCGGAGTGAAGCTTTCTGCTTGCCTCGTTGCCTGATGTTATAACCGAAACCACGCAGTGTGTGCGTTCGTCTTGCTTTGCTATATCGAGTATATACCCCATAAGAGTTCTGCCGACGCCTTTTTTTCTGTGATTCGGCGCAACATATATCGACAGCTCCACCGTAGTTTTGTATGCTTCCTTCGTACGATACTCAGACAGACTGGCGTATCCGAGTATTTCTCCGTTTTCCACAGCCACATACAACGGATGGTTGTCACGATTGTGCTCGTCAAACCACTCGTTCCACTCACCCTCCGTGCGTTTATTCAAATCAAGTGTCGCAACGCCGTTTACGACTTCGTAATTGTATATTTCGAGGAGAGCGGGTACATCCTCCCGGATGGCTTGTCTTATTTCCATTTTATTCGTTTCCTTTCATAACTGCCTCGGATGTTTTTCTTTTTTTCGCCGAGAATTTCATCACGGACACTGCAAGCAAAGCATATATAACGGTAAAATATACGGGGAACGATATCATTCCGAACAGCTTTACTATACCGCCGAACACAAACGGCATCAGAGTAAAGCTTACATAAGCCGCCGCCATCTGAGAGCTTATAACCGATTGCGCGATGTCCGCACCGAAGCATGACGGAGTAAGATGCATGAAATTCGGGTACATCGGTCCGTTGCCGAATCCTATAAGGAATAACCCTATGCATGCGAATATCGACGGCAGCGGAAGCAGAATCAACGCGGTAGCGGGAATAAGAAGAATAAGTCCGAGCTTGATAATCTGCCATGAATTAAGCTTAATCGAAAGTATGCCCGACATAAATCTTCCGAGTGCAAGGCCCACAAAATAGAATGTGATAATAAAAGCGGCTCTGTCCGCCGTTATGTTTTTGCACTCCACAAGGAAAGAGCTTCCCCATGTGTTGCATAAATATTCGAGAGTACACGATGAGAAAAAGCATACCCATACTACTCTGATAGCGGGGTCCTTCGCCAGCTCTTTCATACCGACGGTTTTGGGCGCGACCTCTTCCGTACTGCCGTATTGTTTTCCGAACTTAACACGCGTCCATAGCGGGAGTGACGCGATTACTATAATCGCTATGACAAGCTGAACTATACCCGCATTTCTGTATCCTGTCTGCCAGCTTCCGTATTTTTCCAGAGCCTTTGACATAAACAGAGGGCTGAGCGATACGCCGACACCGTACGCACAATGCAAAAAGCTCATGTGCATAGCCTTGTAGTGCAGCGCCACATATGAATTCATTGCGGCATCAATGCATCCCGCTCCGAAGCCGAGCGGTATCGCAAAAAAGATAATCCACAGAATGTTGCCCGAAACGGAGTTTCCGAACAAACCGATAACGGTAAGAGCCGTACTCACCGCGGCGACACGTCCCGTACCGAAGCGATTAATCACTCTCGTACTCGCAAGGCTGGAGGCAACACTGAAAAGCGAAAACAACGGCGTCAGATATCCCGCGACGTCAACGGAAAGTCCGAAATCCTGGTACATCACAGGCCATGCCGTTCCGAAAAGCGAATCGGGAATACCGAGACCTATGTATGTGATGTATATAATCACAAGAAGTAAGATAGTCATTTTTCATCCTCTGAAAGCAAAATTCCTATGTATTATATCAAAAGCATACCTCTGTTTTCAAGGGTTTGAAAAATTATTTTACATGTACCTTGAGTAGTTTTTTCGATACACGAGAAAAGTCCGACAAAACCTTCGTTTTGTCGGACTTTCACACTCATTCGGCTTTGCAGTCGAATCCGAGCTTCTTTATTGCTTCGCATATGAGATTAGTGTCGAGAAGCTCCGAGCACGTAATCTTGGCTTTTCCCGTAGCGAGATCGACGATTGCGGAGCCGCCGAGCTCTTTGATTACCTTAACCACTTTTTCGACGCACTTTTCACAGTGCATGCCGCTGATAAGCAAATCGATTGTTTTTTTCTTTCCGAAAAGCATTCTGTTTTCCTCCCGAATAAATTTATTTGGTTTTATTTGTATAATAATATGAATGACACGTTCTCTCTTCGCCGAGCTCGTCCTTGTCACCGTCCGCAAGCAAGCGGTACGTCAGCCTTTCGGAATGCAAAATTTTCCGAAGTATGACGGTTGTCTCCACTACTCACCGTAAAGAAATCCCCGCTATATTCCCAAGCCTCATAGCGGGGCGGTTGCCTCCACTGCTCACCGTAAAGAAATCCCCACTGTATTCCCAAGCCTCATATTCGGAGATTGACTGCTTACCGAAGGCAATTTCAAACTTTTCAAAGTTTGAAAAAGGCAATCTCGATAGCGGGGCGGTTGTCTCCACTGCCAAGCTGCAGTGAATCCCCGCTATATTTCCAAGCCTCATATTCGGAGATTGACTGCTTGCCGAAGGCAATTTTCAAACTTTTCAAAGTTTGAAAAAAGGCAATCTCGATAGCGGGGCGGTTGTCTCCACTACTCACCGTAAAGAAATCCCCGCTATATTTCCGCTCCGCACCAGAGCAGCTTGTTTATGTATTCCGCCGCATAATCGTTCTGCAGATTATACGCGAGCGGTATAGGCTCGCCTATTCCCGCCGCAATACAGCTGACACTGCAGTTCACCGTCAGCGTTTTTCCCGTACCTATCTCACCGGAGGTAAGACGAGAAAAAACCGCGTTAATCAAGCCTCCGTGTGTTACCCCGATAACGGTTTTCCGTTCCGACACCTCAAGCATATCATCTATGGCACCGAGCATGCGTGCGGCAGCCTGCGGAACTGTCTCGACATCATCGGCGTGCTTTTCGCCGTTCGGAAACATCTTTTTTCTCTCATCCAGCGTAAGCCCCGATAACGCTCCGTAGTCACGTTCGATCAGTCTGTCGACCACGGTCGGTTCTTCTACGCCTACCGATTCCGCAATGTATTCCGCGGTAACAACAGCCCTCGAAAGAGGTGATGTGCACACGGCGGCATACGCGACGCCGCTTTTCTTCGTACGCTTCATGACTGTGGAAATAAGCCTTGCCTGATCGTGACCGTTTTCGTTAAGAGGGATATTTTCCCTGCCCTGAAGACGTTTTATAATATTCCAGTCCGTCTGTCCATGCCTGACAAGACAAACAAGCGCCCTTCCCTCGAGTAGATAGTGAGCGGCGCTTGCAGGATGAACAAGTATTATTTGCGAGGTCAGGAGTTGGCGCGTATGTTTGAATTGTGTCATGTGCGTCGTCCTCCCCAAATATAAATAATCATGTTTATTATACACAATATATCACGCCGTGTCAAGCTTTTCACGCAAATACACACGAAAACACAAAAACGGAGCCTTACCGTCCCGCATACGGATTTTCGGTAAGCTCCGCTGTTTTTCATCTTCAGTCTGCCTTGGTCTTGAGTATTATTCTGTCCTGTGTCCAGTTGTCACGATAATAGCTGCTGATGTGGAAACGGTCTCCGATGCGGTTCATCTCGGCATACATTTCGTTCCTTATTTCAACCTTTTTATCGAAATATTCGGGATTCATGGAAAGGTTATTCATCTGCAGCGGATCGTTCTCGTTGTCGAACAAAAGCTCCGCTCCGTCTCTCAGGTATATCGCATATGTGTATCTGTCCGTTCTGTACGCTCTCCATTCATGCCCGTCTTCCCATGCCGCAGTAGCACCCGTTCCCATCATAAGTGCACCCGTGGGCTTATATGCGTCATCACAGCCGAATACCGCGTCGGACAAATCTCTTCCTTCGACATCCGCGGGAATATCATCCTTCATGCCCATCATCGAAAGAAGCGTGGGCATTATGTCGACGGTATTGAGACAAACGTCCCTCTCGCCGTTTTTCAGCTTATCAGGATATCTTACAAGGAACGGCACCCTCACAGCCTCCTCGTAAAAGATATTCTTCGCACGTCTTCCGTGAGCACCGAACAGCTCACCGTGGTCGGATGTGAACACAAATATCGTGTCGTCCTCCAGTCCCGCATCCTTCACCGCGTTAAGCATGCGGCCGACCTCCTCGTCAACCTTTTCCGCCATTGAATAGTATCCCTTCATCCAGTACGGAAGGAGCTTTCTTTCCTCATCGGACAGCTTTGCCCAGTCGTCGGCATACGGATCGTTGTCGGGAAGATAGTTTTCGGGCAGTTCAAACCGTGTATTCTCGAACATCTTGTATGCCTCGGGATCACAGTTCCACTCGTCCCATGGGTCGTGCGGTATGCCTATGGACAAAAACAGCGCAAACGGCTTGTCGTCTGCGGCAAGACGCTTCATCTCCTCAATTGCCATGTCCGTCTGGCAGTCGGGTTCGAATCCGTCGTAATGAATTTTTTCCGGCGAATCGAGATGGTAGTACGATGTGTCTCCGTAATTTTCATGATGGAAATTGTACGCCGCGAAAAGTCCGTTGAATCCGAGACGATTCTCCCCTTCGGGAATATACGAGTTTTTCGGATCCGCATGGTGTCCGAGCTGATTTGCGTACATATGCCACTTGCCGATGTACGCGGTGTTATAGCCCTCGTCGTCCAATACATTCGCGAATGAGCGATGATTCGGGTTCAGTCTTATTTCGTTAATAACCATTCCCGTGCTTGTCGTGTACTTACCCGTGAACAATGACGCTCTGTACGGTGCGCATACCGGATGCCCCGATACCGCATTGATAAGATTGCAGCTGTTTTCGGCCAGAGCATCTATATTCGGCGTAATCGCCCTTTTATCACCGTAATAACCCATGCTGCACAGCCTGAGCTGATCGGCAAACATATAAATTAAATTAGGTTTCTTTGTACTCATTTCATTCCCCGCTTGCATTATCCGCAGATTTATCTTTATGTTACCGTTATATTATATACGAAAAACGTAATGAAATCAATAATCAATTACACGTGCCGTAAAGTAAAATTTTGTCCGATTTTTTTTGCTCGCATGTAATTATGATTAACTAATCCTCTTGACAATCACCGTTTTTTCAATATAATATAAGTAGAGAGATTAGTGTTACCGTAACCACTCAGTAACCAATGAGTATCGATTATGATATTCTGTATAATACATTATTTTTACCGTGCTTCGAGCGTTATGGGCACGGAGAATGGAGCTTAATATGAAAAAGAATGCTGCCGTTATAGGATACGGAGGAATGGGTGCGGGTTTCCATGTAAAGAACCTGCTCACAAGTGATGTCTGCAACCTCGCGGGAATTTACGATATCGACGAAAAGAAGCGCGAGCTTGCCAAAAAGAACGGTATCAAGGTTTACTCGACACGCGAAGAGCTTTTGTCCGACCCGACAATCGACATGGTAACCGTAGCTACTCCGAACGACGTTCACGAGGAAATCGCCGTAGATGCTCTTAACCACGGCAAGAACGTAATCAGCGAAAAGCCCGTTACTCTTTCCATGGACAGTTTGGAAAGAATGATTGCCGTTGCCAACAAGAACCACAAAATCTTCTCCGTTCACCAGAACAGACGCTTTGACGTCGACGCTCTCGCAATGAAGAAGATTCACGACAGCGGTGAAATCGGCGAGGTAATCAACATCGAGTCGAGAATTCACGGAAGCCGCGGTATTCCCTCCGACTGGAGAGGAATCAAGAAATACGGCGGCGGTATGCTCTATGACTGGGGTGTACACATCATCGACCAGGCCTGCATGATTCTCGGATACGATATCGCTTCCGTTCGCTGCACATTCGACCACATAACAAACGACGAGGTTGACGACGGCTTCCAGCTTTGGCTTGAATTCAAAAACGGTCAGAAGGCTTATCTCGAAGTCGGAACATACAATTTCATCGCTATGCCTCGTTTCTACATGAGAGCAAAGGGCGGCAGTGCAATCATAACAGACTGGAGAGTTCCCGCTCACGTTGTTAAGTGCAAGGCTTGGAATGAAGCGGATGTTCTTCCCGTTCAGAACGCCAGCGGTCTTACAAAGACAATGGCTCCCAGAGACAGTATCACCGTAGACGAATACGATCTCGAAAAGCCCGTATCAGACGTACACGATTATTACCGCAACTTCGTTCGCGCCATCGACGGTATCGAAGAACAGATGGTAACCCACGACCAGATGAGATGCGTTCTCAAGATTATACTTGACGCGTTCAAGTCAGCCGAAAACGGCGGAGAAAAGATCGTTTGGTAATTTGTGATTAGATTAAAAAAGTCCGATGCCTGTCATCGGACTTTTTGTGTGAGGTGTAATTTATGGAAAACAATATTGCCGCAGAGCTCACCGAAGAGCTCAGACATCGCAGATTGACTGTCGGAACAGCCGAAAGCTGTACCGCGGGTATGATAGCCGCATTGATAGCCGATGTTCCGGGAGCATCCGATGTACTGCTCGGCGGCATTGTATCATACGCAAACGAGGTCAAGGAAGATCTTCTCGATGTACCCGTCGATGTTATAGAAACCGTAGGTGCGGTGTCGGAGAAATGCGCGGGGTATATGGCACTCGGCGCACTGAAAAAGCTCCGCTGTGATATAGCGGTTTCCGTTACGGGTATAGCGGGTCCGGGCGGCGGAACACCGGAGAAGCCCGTCGGAACCGTATGCTTCGGTGTCGCAGACGAAAAAGGCGTTTATACCGAAACCATGCATTTCTGCCGCGAAAAGCAATATTCGAGAAGTGAAATCAGGCATATGACAGCAGAGCACGCCATGAGTCTCGTAATCGAAAAAGCTCGGGGCGAATTTTAAACAGATTCGGCTTTCACTCAAATATGTAAAAAACTGCCGACGGCAAGACCGTCGGCAGTTTTTCATATACGCTTTATCGATTATTTATTCTGTGCTTTAATGTTTTTGCCGGTCTTAACTTCGCTCAAGCCGTCATTGTTCTCCGACTTGGTTCCGCCGAGCATCTGGTTTACTATAATACCGAGGATAAGCGCTGTAGCTGTGGCTGTGATGGGAAACTCGCCGAATGTTACGGAAAGGCCGCCGATACCGCAAACGAGTATTGTGGATACAACGAAGAGGTTCTTGTTGTCCTCGAGGTCAACCTTCTGAACCATCTTAAGACCCGATACGGCGATGAATCCGTAAAGCGCGATGCAAACGCCGCCCATTACGCATGAAGGAATGGAGTTAACGAATGCAACGAAGGGAGAAAGGAAGGAAATGATTATTGCGAGAACAGCCGTCGCAACGATTGTGGCAACGGATGCATTACCTGTAATAGCAACACACGCTACGGATTCGCCGTATGTAGTGTTGGGGCAGCCGCCGAAGAACGCACCTACCATCGAGCCGACACCGTCACCGAGAAGTGTACGTGAAAGGCCGGGATCAACGAGAAGGTCTTTTTCGATGATTGAAGAAATGTTCTTGTGGTCGGCAACGTGCTCGGCGAATACTACGAGAGCAACGGGAATGTACGCAACGGCTATGGAGCCGATATACTGACCTGTTATGCCGCTGAAGCCGCCGAGAGCTCTGATGAATGTGAATTCGGGAACCGAGAAGAATGTGTGAAGACCGATACCGCCTTCAACCAGAACATCAAACGCACCGAAGTTGATAACCTGAAGTGCTTCGTTGCCTGTTGCAAGTCCGATTACGGTAAATACAGCCGCTACCGCGTAGCCTGCGAGAATACCGATGATGAAGGGAATGAGGCGAACCATTTTCTTACCGAATGTGGAGCAGAGAATCGTTACAAACAGTGTTACGATACCGCAGAGGATGCAGAGGTTTGTAGCCGCTGTGCCTGTGCCGCTTGACTGAATATCGCCGATAGCATTGCCGGAAAGGGAAAGACCGATTATGGCAACCGTGGGGCCGATAACAACAGCGGGCATGAGCTTGTTAAGCCAATCAACGCCGAGAGCCTTAACGAGAACGGCGATAACAACATAAACGAGACCTGCGAAAATCGCACCGAGAATTAATCCGAGATAACCTACCTCCGTCGTAGCGGCACCTGCGAATGCGGCTGCCATCGAACCGAGGAACGCAAAGGACGAACCGAGGAATACGGGACTCTTTCTTAATGTGAAAAGAATGTATACGAGTGTGCCCGCTCCCGCTCCGAACAATGCTGCTGCGGGGCTCATTCCGTTGCCTGTGATAACGGGAACAACAAGTGTTGCCGCCATTATAGCAAGGAGCTGCTGAATAGCGAAAACTATCAGCTGACCGAACTTGGGCTTATCGCCGGGTTGATAATACAGTTTCATAACTTCCTCCGATGTTTTTTAATTTTTTGCATTAAAAAAGTCCTGCCGTTCATCCGGGCAAGACACAACCTCACTTATGCGTAAAACGCCTATAAATTAAGCTGACCTTGCCGACATCTCTGTATCGGATTAAAGATAGAGCTTCCTTAGCGCAAACCGTATTTTTTCATTCGACATAGTATATCACAACGTGCGTAAGGTGTCAATACAAATACGGTGCAATAGTCGCCAAAAAAAGGTATGCGTTAATAATGAAATTTTATAATTTACGTTATTAACGGATTGTTGCGAGCTTGAAACATCACACTTGCAACGAAAACGCAACTCTGATATAATAATGTCAAGTGGTTTAAATCATATAATTTTTAATACGGGAGCTATCCATGGCAGAGGCGAAGAAGGTTATACTTACCAATATGTGTCTGGTGCACGACGGCAGTCGGGTTCTTATCCAGATACGCAGTGACAAAAATTACAGCGGTGCCATATTTCCCGGCGGACATGTGGAAGACGGCGAATCGATAACGGCATCCGTTATTCGAGAGGTAAAAGAAGAAACGGGAATCACGGTAAAGGCCCCGCAATTGTGCGGCATCAAAAACTTTTACACATCCCGCGGCGAGAGATACATCGTTTTCCTGTTCAAGGCAAATGAATACGAAGGCGAGCTGTGCTCATCCGACGAAGGCGAAGCTCTTTGGATTGAAGAAAGCACTCTATCCGACCTTGAAACAGTCAGCGGATTCGATGAATTGTATCGAACATACACATCTGACAAGCCATCGGAGCTTTGGTATCACGGTGACGGTTTCGATATCATTTAAATATTTTTCCGATGATATCCGACCGAGACCATACCCGCAAAAAGTCTTTTCATATTCTCGTTGACTTTTCCCGCGCTTTGTTGTACAATGTAAAGTCCGATGTACGAAAATATTATTTTAAATATAAGGAGAAAACAATGAAAAAGAGATTATTCACATTAATACTCGCCGCACTTATGCTCATGCCGCTCGCGTCGTGCTCCGAAAAAGCATCCGATAACAGTGACGGCGGCGATACCGATTCCACTGCGGTTGTCGAGACTGCCGCAGCCGAAACGGAAGCCGAAACAGAAGCCGTAACGGAAGAAACAGAGGACTCCGAGCTCGCCGCGCTTTATGCCGATGTTCCGAGCGGAAATTACGACGGATATGAATTCACGTTTCTGAACAACATCAGCAACTTTGCCTACACGTTCATGACTACCGAGGAGCTCACCGGAGAAATCCTTAACGATGCCGTTTACAACAGAAATATTAAGGTTGCCGACAAGCTCGGAATAGTCTTGAATGAAAACCTGCTCGACTACAATGATGTTACGTCGGCGATGAACAAAGAAATTGCGGCTAACACCAACACCTACGACTGTTTCTGGAACGAAAGCAAATTTGTGGCACCGTTCGCGACCAAAGGTTCTCTCGTGAATGTAAACGAAATCGAATCACTGAATCTCGAAAAACCGTGGTGGTCGGCAAATGCAATGGAAGATATCGAAGTAAAGGACAAGCTGTACTTCCTTGTAGGCGATTTGCATCTTATGTTCAGAGAATCGTACTGGCTGCTCGGCTTCAACAAGAACATCATGGATTCTGTTAATCTCAGTGTACCGTACGATCTTGTACGTGAGGGCAAATGGACTTACGATATGTTTTCTCAATATCTGTCCGCAGCCGTGCTTGACCTCAACGGAAACGGCGAGATTGATGTAGACGACCGATACGGTCTTGCCGCATACAGTGGCTGTATAAAAGCATTCGTTTACAGCACAGGCGAGACCATTATGGAAAAGAACAGCGAAGGAATTCCCGAATTCATAACTCTCGGCGACAGATTCTATTCCGTATACGACAGCCTTGTAAACATGCTCACCGCCGTAAATGACGGACATTATTGCGGTAAAATAATAAGCGAAGTCGACGCTCAATACGGTGGATTCATGGGACTGTTCACACAGGAACACGCAATGTTCTATGCCGACCCCGTAGGCTCTCTCAAGAGTCTGCGTGATATGGATGCGGAATTCGGTGTGGTTCCTTTCCCGAAATACGATGAGGCTCAGGAAAATTACGTAAGCCTTATAGCGGCATACGCCGCCGTCTGCGGTATTCCCAAAACCAATCTCGATACCGAAAGAACAGGCGTTATTCTCGAAAATCTTTGTGCGGAATCTTACGGTGATATGCGCTCTGCTTACACCGAGACCACACTTAACTTCAAGTATATTCGCGATGAGGACAGCTCGGAAATGCTTAACATAGTATTCGATACGGGTACATTCAGTCTTTCCGACACTCTCGGTATCTCCGTTCTGAGTGATGCAATCGAATCCAATGCGAACGACGGAAAAACAGACATAGCGTCCGCATACGAAAAATCGATGAGATCCGCGAAAATACTGCTTAACAAGAATCTCGAAGGCTTATTAGGCGAGGAATAAACTCTTAATATACCGAAAAAATAAAAAATACGCCGAAGCGTGATGAACCGCATCACAGCTTCGGCGTTATTTTATGCTTTGATTATTTTGCTACTCTCTTGAACTGAGGGCCGTAGTTAGCGCAGGCTCTGAAGTCGGCGCCTTCCTTATCCATACCGAATGCGTTCCAGCATGCGGGACGGAAAATCTTTTCTTCGGGAACATTGTGCATTGCTACCGGTATTCTGAGGATTGAGCAGAGTGTGATAAGGTCTGCACCTACATGACCGTAGCTGATGGCACCGTGGTTAGCGCCCCAGTTGTTCATTACATCGTATGCTGTCTTGAACGCACCCTTGCCTGTGCATCTGGGTGTGAACCATGTTGAAGGCCATGTATAGTCTGTTCTCTTCCAAAGAGCATCGTTAACTTCTTCGGGAAGCTTTACAGTCCAGCCTTCTGCGATCTGAAGCATCGGGCCGAGACCTTCTACGAGGTTAAGTCTGATCATTGTAGCGGGCATTTCGGCTCTGGTGGAGAAACGTGAAGAATATCCGCCGCCTCTGAAGTATCCGAGGTCTGCGGGAGCCCACTCTGTGGCTGCGAGAACCTTTTCGCAATCTTCGTCGGTCATGTCATACCACGGCTTAATAACGGCATTGCCGTTTTCATCCGTAACTTCACCGCAGGCATCAAGGCAGGCAGCACCGGAGTTGATGAGGTGGATGAAGCCGTTAGCTTCCTTTGCGTGTCCTTCGATTTCGTAGCCTGTAACTCTCTTAACGGATTCGCCCGACCAATATGTACGAACGTCGGCGAAAATCTGAGCACGGTTTGTAAGAAGCTTCATGAACATCATTCCGAGACCGTTCAGAATATCGTTTTCGGTTGCGAGAACGTACGGTTCACGTGCGCCGTTCCAGTCGAACGAGGAGTTGAGAAGCGCTTCGGAGAAGTCGCCGTTCGGATAGAAGTCTGTCCACTGTCTCTGGCCCTGGAATCCTGCTGCGAGAGCGTTATGGCCGACCATTTCTTCTTCGCGTCCTTCGGGAAGGTTCTTATTGCCGTTCATGAGGTCTTTGATAATAACCATCATCTTAACAACGAATTCCCACTGTTCATCCTTAACCTCACGTGTCTTCTGAAGTTCGGGAGGATTCTTGTCGAAGGATTCCTTGCACTTAGCCTTTGTCCATGCGAGAGCCTTCTGATATTCGGCTTCGTCATAGATGCCTTCTGTCATACGGCGGATGATTTCAACCTCGTCAACGGATTCTACTCTCATGCCGAGATATTCTTCCATGAAGCGGGAGTCCATGATGGAGCCGCCGATACCCATGCAGATAGAGCCTATCTGGAGGTACGACTTACCTCTCATTGTAGCTGCGGCTACAGCGGCACGTCCGAAACGGAGAAGCTTTTCTTCTACGTCTGCGGGAATAGATGTGTCGTCGGCATCGAGAACGTCATGACCGTAAATACCGAATGCGGGGAGTCCCTTCTGAGCGTGTGTGGCGAGAACGGATGCGAGATATACGGCGCCGGGACGCTCTGTTCCGTTGAAGCCCCATACGGCCTTAATGGTATTGGGATCCTGGTCCATTGTTTCGGAGCCGTAGCACCAGCAGGGAGTAACGGTAAGCGTAATATCTACGCCTTCCTTCTTGAATTTGTCCGCACAAGCCGCGCTTTCGCCTACACGACCAATGGTTGTATCGGCAATAACTACCTTAACGGGCTCACCGTTTGTATAACGGAGATTTTCGGTAAAAAGCTTAGCTGCGCTTTTTGCCATGTTCATTGTCTGTTCTTCGAGGGATTCGCGAACCTTAAGTGCTCCGCGTCTTCCGTCGATAGTCGGACGAATACCTATAACGGGATAGCTTCCGACAAGTCTTGATTCAGCCATTTTAATTTACCTCTCTCTTTAAAGATTTCTTAAAGACATGTGTATTATAGCACATGTCTTTCGTAAATGCAATTCCAAAACATTACGAAATATAATAATTTTTACATAAGAACGGCATCCTCACGTGAGGATGCCGTTCGAAAACCGAGCTTAACGGTTCATCTTATTTAATAACAATTGTAGCGGTTGTGTAGGGTGCAAGCTTTGCCTTTACCGTCGAGCCGTTTACGGCGGCGTCACCTGTCTTGTTCTCTAACAAATCGGCCGTGTATGCTTCCTTTACATCGGACAGAGCATCGATTGTTACCTCGGTCTCTTTTTCCGATACAGAGTAGCAGCGCACGCAGAGCTTATCGTCCTCGGCGTATACGGATGACAGAACGACTCCGTCACCGCCGAACTTCAAAAATTCGCCGTCGGGCTTGAGCTCGCCGTTATGAGAGCCCGTGCTTACGGGAGTCATATTATGCACGGCACGAACAGAGCACTTTTCCGCCTCGCACGGATCTGACGGGAACAAACCGATTGTGAGATTAATCTCGTGTATGCCTCTTTCGGGATACGGATCGGGGCTCGTCGCGGTATTGATAAGCGTGCATTCCGCCACTGCCTTACCGTCTCTGACAATACCTCTGAAGCCGTATTTGCTGTCGGAAATTATACCGGGGTTGACGCTGCCCTCTCCCGCGTACGTTGTAATGTATGTGAGTCCGGGTCTGTCGGCTTCCGCGGCGTCACGTACCATGCGTCCTCCGGGAACATTATATGCGAACTTATCACATTCCGTGTTTGTCGGAAGTACATATGAAAGCACGGGAATTTTCTCTCCGCCGACCTCACTCCAGTCGACTCTGATATGAGCCTTAACCGCCTTGGCGCCCTTATCGAGGGTATATTCTACCGACACATTCGAATTTCTTATTTTAGCGTCGAATTTAAAGCCCTTACGAAGTCCTCCGCCGATTGAACGGTGAATATTATTTACGGAGGTTACGGGATAGAATTCGAGATGTGTGCCGATATTCCATGCGTTCGAGTTATGACGGTTGGTGTCAATCAGCACAACGCCGCCGCGTTTGCCGGGAGCGATATATTCCATGCCGCTTTCTTTATCTTTGAGTGAAAGCATTTCACCTGTAGCGTAGTCGAATTCATAACGCACATACTCGTTTTCGAGTACATAGTTTCTGTCTTCTCCGCTTGTTCTTCCCTGCGGCTGGAGGTATACGGGGTAATCGCCCATCTCGCCCTGCTTAAGTACAACCGTGGTATATCCCATCGCGGGAACCTTAAGATATGCGAGGAAGCGGAAATATTTATGATCCCAATACTGTTGGAGTCCGCCGTCGATGAGCTGGAATTCGATATCCTTGCCGTACGCGTCGGTTACCTTGATATAGCGCATATCGCCGACCCAGTCCCATACCGTAATTTCGACAGGCTCCTCGCGGTCCGCATATGTATTATTGAACACGTTCCAGATTCTCGTTAAGCCGCATCCTCTTTCGTCTGCGGCACGGCCTGCGAAATGTTCGACATTGTAGCCCGCGCCTGCGCCCTCGGCCTGTGAATTCGGATCGCATACGGTTTTAATCATAGAAGTATCGATTTTCGCGGAAAGCTTACCCAATGCGAGAGATGTCTCGGTATTTGCCGTTGCGAGAGCATCCTGGAACAGTCCCATTGCGTGTTCACGGCTGTCCTGTACGCAAGAGCCTGTCAGAATATCGTGGAAATGTGTGAAGAGAACCTTCTGCCATGCGTTCTCTATTGCTTCGGAATGCACCTGAGCGCCTGCACGCACATGTGCAAAAGCAAGTGCCGTTTCGGCCTCCGAAAGAGCTCCTTCCGCCTGACGATTTCCCTTCTTGACTCTTGACTGAGTGGTATAGCATCCGGGGAAGATAAAGTTCAGCTCGTGATCCACTACGGGGAGCTTTTCGCGTACTGTTTCAGCTTCCTTGAAGAATTCGCGCACCGTACCGAATTTAATTGTCGGGAATACAGGCCAGCCCTGCATCTCTATGCCTCTCTCCACGTCACGTCTTGTAGGTCCGCCGCCGTGGTCGCCCACGCCGTACACAACGAGTCCGGTTTTAAGTCCGCCGCTTCTTTCGGAAATGTCTATAAGCGACATAGCGGGCTTCGGGGAAATACCGCTGTTATACCAGTGCTGTTCGCGGTAAACGATCAGTTCCTTACCGGACGGAGCCTTCCAACGATAGAGTGCGTTGTTTCCGTCGAGAGCACGGCAATGATAATAGTATTTGACTCCGCCGTAATTATCGAGTTCGGGAAGGAACGCGCTGTGACCGAATGTATCGGGAGAGAAATCAACCTCAAGGCGATCGGCCGCGATGCCCCATTTTTCGGCGAGATACTTCTTAGAATAGCCTATATGACGAACGATAGATTCCGTATTCGGCATATTCTTATCGTTTTCAACCCAAGCTGATGAGGTTACCTCCCATCTGCCCTCGTCGATACGTGCCTTGATTCTGTCGTGAAGCTCGGGAGCGTAGTCGTCTATTATTTTATAAACCGCTGTTTGAGATTGGCTGAAGCAGAATTCGGGATACTCATCCATAATATTGAGCATTGTCGTGAATGTTGCTATGGTAGCGGCAACGGTTTCATGCCAGCTCCACATCCAGTTCATATCTATATGTGCATGACCGGCGAGAATAAGCTTATACTCCTTTGCGTCGGATGCGAGAGGCATGAGCATTTTTTCCGCCCCTGCTGCGGCGGATTTTGTTATGCAGCCTTCCTCATCGACCACGGATGAAAGATAATCGAGTGCGGAATCGATTACGCTGTCATATTTGCCGCCGAGAGAATTCGACAGACGAATCGAAAATTCGATTTCCGACAAAATACGAACGACATAACGCGGAACGGGAGTGATACGCTGCTGCTCCTCGCGCGGCATACCGAACGTTTCCTCATAGCCGTGGATTTCACGGTTGCCTCCTATGCGCACCTTCAGTGCGGCATATTTCTGAAATAATGTAGCCATTTCTACCTCCAAAGCAGAATATTGTTTTCCGACTATGATTATAGTAAATTATGCTTTTTTTGTCAAGTGTCGCAGGATATACCTCAGCTGTAATTGTTCGTTATCCGCCTGCTCCTCGAGAATGCTTCATACAATGAAGCATTCTCCAAAGTTTCTACCAATCGTGTCGCAGGATTCAGTTCAGTTACAATTGTTCGTTAATCCGCCTGCTCCTCGAGAATGCTTCATACAATGAAGCATTCTCCAAAGTTTCTACCAATCGTGTCGCAGGATTCAGTTCAGTTATAATTGTTCGTTATCCGCCTGCTCCTCGAGAATGCTTCATACAATGAAGCATTCTCCAAAGTTTCTACCAATCGTGTCGCAGGATTCAGTTCAGTTATAATTGTTCGTTATCCGCCTGCTCCTCGAGAATGCTTCATACAATGAAGCATTCTCCAAAGTTTATCCCAATTGTCTCGCAGGATTCAGTTCAGTTATAATTGTTCGTTAATCCTCCTGCTCTTACGTATAATCCTGATTTGTGTCGCATGATTCGGTACAACTATTTTATAGTTAATTTTATTTTGTGCGTTTTTTTATTTTTATATAGGTGCTTGACAAGGAATTTTCGTTATGTTATACTGTTTTCAACAAATTTATTTTATGCAAAGGAGATTTCATTATGGCAAACGCAAGATCACGAGTTTCACTTTTGCTCGCTGCCCTTATGCTCTGCGGAACGTTTGCATCGTGCGGCGATACGTCCGAGGTGCAGTCACAGACAGACGACAGCAGTATCGCATCGGTTGATGAGACACCCGCGGTTGAATCCGAAACAACCGTCACAGACACCGTTGCGGCAAAATACGGTGACCACGACTACATGGGATACGGCTACCGCATTCTCGCATACTCACCCGGAACCTTTTTCTACGGCAAGATAAGCTCCGATGCCAACGAGGTATACTATGAATCGGAAACAGGCGACAGCTACAACGATGCCGTGTACAAGCGCAACATTCTCACGGAAGACCTATTGAACGTAAAAATAAGTCCCGTATTCGATGTGGGCGACATCTCGACTTATGTAACCAACTCCGTCATGTCCGGAGACGACAACTGCGACCTTGTACTGTACAGTCTGAGTTATAATATAACGCTCGGAATAAACAGCAAAGTCTATAATTTGAAATCCCTCTCGGGAATGGACTTATCCGCACCGTGGTGGGATCAGAACATTATCTCGAACTTCACCTACAAAAACGAGGTTCTCTACACGGTAGCAGGGCACTACAATGTTTTCGATGACTATGCGGTACCGGTTATTTTCTGCAATATGAACGTTATCGGGCAGAATTCGTTAACCAATCCGAAAGAGCTTGTCCGTGAAGGCAAGTGGACACTTGACAACATGATGAGCATTGCCGATGCCGTAACGAACGATATAAACGGCGACGGTAAGATGGACAAAACCGATGCATGGGGCTTCTGCGACAACGGCGGCGCGCTCTACCATCTTATGAGCGGCTCCGGTGCGCTCAACACGCATATGGACGAAAACGGCGTTCCCGTTATTGCGTGCAAGGAAGAATCTTACCTGAATGCGGCTGAAAAAATATACAACACCGTCGTCAGTTCAAGCTCAATCTACCAGGGCGACAACGGAACCTGCTGTACGATGATGAAGGAAGACCGCAATGTTCTTTATTACGAGCTGCTCGGATGCATAAACGAATTCCGCGATATGGAATCCGACTTCACTCTTCTTCCGCTTCCGAAATATTCCGAGGAACAGGAAGCCTACAGTTCTCTTGTAAACCCGATTTGGTGTACCTCAATGTCGATTCCCACATCTGTCTCGGATCCCGAGCTCAGCGCCGTTGTGCTTGATGTAATGAGCGGCTATTCCACCGATACTGTCAACAACACCTTGTACGAGCTCATTCTCGGTTCAAAGCTGATACGCGACGAGGAAACGAAGGAAATGCTCGACTATGTTCTCGCATCCAAGGTATACGACTGGGCGGAAGGCTTCGGTTGGTTCAGCAAGCTGAGCAGTATTTTCTCGTACCAAACGAACAAGAAGGATTTTGTAATGGTATCTCAGATCGAAAAATATTACGAAAGCTCTCAGACCGCACTTGATGAAATGCTTGCACTGATTGACGCAAATACCGCAAACTGACATGCGGTAAAGGTGCTCGAATAATGTGACATTATGAAATCGCTCCGTTCACTTGACGGAGCGATTTTATGCTTATTTCACCTATGCGGGCGTAATCAGGTATAAACCGAGCAATGAAAACGACCTTTGCACGGCAATGCCATAAATCTTAGTCGAATTTCACTTGACATTGAGAGCAAAATATATTAAAATAAAACCATATAAAAATGTAACTTATATTAATAAGCGGCACAATTCTCATGAAAGGTAAATAAATCATGGATTCAAAAAGAAAATGCGAGCTCACCGAAATCGCTCGCCAAATACGTGTCGGCATCATTGACGCCGTTCACTCAGCGAAAAGCGGACATCCCGGCGGAAGCCTGTCCATCGCCGATGTACTGACATATCTGTACTTCGAAGAAATGAACATCGATCCCAAGGATCCGAAGAAGCCCGATCGTGACCGTCTTGTTCTTTCCAAAGGACATTGCGCCCCCGGTCTTTACTCCGCCCTCGCTCACAGAGGATACTTCCCCGTTGAGGATCTTAAGACCTTCCGTCACACGGACAGCTATCTTCAGGGACATCCCGACATGAAGCACACTCCCGGTGTTGAAATGACCTCGGGTTCTCTCGGCCAGGGTGCATCTACATCGTGCGGTATGGCTCTTGCCAACAAGCTTGACAACACATCGGTTCGTATCTATGCTATTCTCGGTGACGGTGAAACCGAAGAAGGTCAGGTATGGGAAGCGGCTATGTTCGCATCTCACTATCATCTCTCAAATCTCTGCTGGCTCATCGACTTCAACGGTCTCCAGATCGACGGCCCTATTGCAGAGGTAATGAATCCTACTCCGTACGACACAAAGTTCAAGGCTTTCGGCTGGAACGTAATCGAATGCTGTGCGCATGACTTCGATTCAATCGAGGCGGCATACAAGGCAGCAAGAGAATGCACAGACAAGCCCTCTGTAATCATCAGCCACTCCACAAAGGGCAAGGGCGTTTCCTACATGGAAAACAATGTTGCATGGCACGGTGCCGCTCCGAATGATGAACAGTACGAAATCGCCATGAAAGACCTCGGCGAAAGATAAACTCATTTCGTCGAAATCGCCATGAAAGACCTCGGCGAAAGATAAGCATCGACACAGAATATCAAACAGTAAACCCGAATACACCCGAACACGGACGAGCAGTCCGAATGTTCTTCCACATAATATCGAAAGGATAAAATATCATGGCAGATAAAATTGCTACCCGTGAAGCGTACGGTAAAGCGCTTGCCGAGTTTGGCGCCATATACGACAATCTTGTGGTTCTTGACGCAGACCTTGCGGCTGCCACCAAAACGGGCACCTTTAAGAAAGCGTTCCCCGATAGATTCTTTGACTGCGGTATTGCCGAAAACAACCTTATGTGTGTTGCGGTAGGCATGTCACTCTGCGGTAAAATACCGTTTGCTTCCACATTCGCTATGTTCGCGGCAGGCAGAAGCTTCGAGCAGGTAAGAAACTCAATAGGTTATCCCCACACAAACGTAAAAATCGGTGCAACTCATGCCGGAATCACCGTCGGTGAAGACGGTGCCACACACCAGTGCTGTGAAGACATCGCACTTATGCGCACAATTCCCGGAATGACAATCATCAATCCCGCGGACGCCGTCGAGGCAAGACTCGCCGTTAAAGCCGCTATCGAATATGTGGGTCCCGTTTATCTCCGTTTCGGCAGAATGGCAGTGCCCACATATTTCGATGACAAGTATCAGTTCCAAATCGGAAAAGGCGTAAAAATGGCCGACGGAAACGATGTATCTCTCATCGCAACCGGTATCGAAGTCGAACAGGCTCTTCTCGCGCGCGAGCTTCTCGCAAACGAAGGAATTTCCGCTTCCGTAGTGAACATGGCTACAATCAAGCCTCTTGACAATGAGCTTGTAATTGCCGAAGCCGAAAAGTGCGGATGCATCGTAACATGCGAAGAGCACAACATAATCGGCGGTCTTGGCGGTGCGGTATGCGAGCTTCTCTCCGAGAAGAGACCCACACCCGTTCTCAGAGTAGGCGTAAACGATGAATTCGGACGCAGCGGTCCCGCTAAGGAGCTTGTATCCTTCTTCCATCTCGACGCTGTCGCTATTGCCGAAAAAGCAAAAGCCGCTGTCGCTCTCAAGAAATAATTTTTTCGTAAAATAAAAAAATACCGTCTCCGTGACAATGTGCCGTTTGCGTACATATCACGAGGACGGTATTTTTTATTTTTTACGGCAGATTGCCGCAGTATTTATTATTTGATTTCCGGATTGAAAACGGGATGGCAGGTGAGCTTTCCGTTTTCGGCATCGAGTACCAGAGTAGTTCCCGCACTGAGGTTTCCCGCAAGGATTTCCTTGGCAATCAACGTCTCTGCTGTTCCCTGCAGATATCTCTTTAACGGACGCGCACCGTAAACGGGATCATATCCGTTGTCGATTATTACATCCTTTGCCGCATCCGTTACTTCAAGATTAAGTCCGCCGCCCGCTGTTCTGTCCGCAAGACGTTTTCTGAGACCCGAAAGCAGATTTTCGATGATTCCGCCGAGGTTATCCTTTGTAAGAGGCTTGAACATTATCGTTTCGTCAAGTCTGTTAAGAAATTCCGGTCTGAATGATGCTCTGAGATCCGCCATAACCTTAGCACGCGCATCATCGCTTATTTCACCGTCTGCGGTGATTCCGTCAAGCAGATACTGGCTTCCTATATTCGATGTCAGTATGATTATCGTATTCTTGAAGTCAACGGTTCTTCCCTGACTGTCGGTAATTCTTCCGTCGTCGAGTATCTGAAGGAGAATATTGAACACATCGGGATGTGCTTTTTCGACCTCATCGAACAATACGACACTGTACGGATGGCGTCTCACGGCTTCCGTAAGCTGACCGCCTTCATCGTATCCCACATATCCCGGAGGCGCTCCGATGAGTCTGGATACGCTGAATTTCTCCATGTACTCCGTCATATCGATTCTCGCAATATTGTGTTCATCGTCGAACAGGCACTCCGCAAGAGTTTTCGCCAGCTCCGTCTTGCCGACACCGGTAGGGCCGAGGAACAGAAAGCTTCCTATAGGTCTGTTCGGATCGGATATACCCGCACGTGAACGCTGAATTGCTTCGCTGACAAGTCTTACGGCTTCGTTCTGGCCTATAACACGTTTATGAAGGATGTCCTCAAGGTGAAGAAGCTTTTCTCTTTCTCCCTCAACCAGCTTTGAAACGGGAATACCCGTCCAGCGTGCCACTACCTCCGCAATCTCCTCTTCCGTAACCGTAGAGCGTACAAGAAGATTCTGGTTTTGCTTTTCGGTCAGTTCTTCTGTTTCACCGAGCTTCTTCTGTAAAGCGGGCAGCTCGGAATACTTCAGTCTCGCGGCCTTTTCGTATTCGCCGTTAAGCTGTGCGTGCTCGATATCTCCCGTCATCTTTTCGATATCGGCTTTAAGCTTTTTAACATTCTCCGCGGCATCCTTCTCGGACTCCCAGCGAGCCTTCATTTCGTTGAATTTTTCTTTTTTCTCGGAAAGCTCTTCTCTCAGCTTTTCCAGTCTGTCCTGTGAAAGCTTGTCTTCTTCCTTCTTCAGCGACATTTCCTCGATTTCGAGCTGCATGATGTCACGTCTGAGATCGTCAAGCTCGCTCGGCATCGAATCAATCTCCGTTCTTATCATTGCGCACGCTTCATCCACAAGGTCTATGGCTTTATCGGGAAGAAAACGGTCTGTTATGTAACGATGCGAAAGCAGTGCCGCCGAAACAAGAGCGTTATCGTGAATTCTTACTCCGTGGAATATTTCATATCTCTCTTTCAGTCCGCGAAGTATGGAAATCGTGTCCTCAACCGTCGGTTCGTCTACCATTACGGGCTGAAAACGTCTTTCGAGAGCGGCATCCTTTTCAATATATTTTCTGTATTCGTCAAGCGTCGTAGCACCTATACAATGGAGCTCGCCGCGCGCCAGCATCGGCTTGAGCAGGTTGCCTGCGTCCATGGAGCCTTCCGTCTTGCCTGCACCAACGATAGTATGAAGCTCATCGATAAACAGAATAATCTTTCCCTCGGCCTTTTTGATTTCATTGAGCACGGCCTTCAGTCTTTCCTCGAACTCTCCGCGGTATTTCGCTCCCGCCACAAGAGCACCCATGTCGAGTGAGAATATCGTTTTATCCTTGAGTCCGTCGGGTACATCGCCGCGGACAATACGCTGTGCGAGACCTTCGGCTATTGCGGTTTTACCGACACCCGGTTCGCCTATCAATACGGGGTTATTCTTGCTCTTGCGTGAAAGTATTCTTACGACACTTCTTATTTCGCTGTCTCGGCCTATAACGGGATCAAGCTTTTGTTCTCTTGCCCTCTCGACAAGATCCGTACCGTATTTTTCGAGTACATCGTATGTATCCTCGGGATTATCGCTTGTCACGGGTGATGTTTTTACCTTGGCAAGCTCATCGGTAAAGCTTTTTGTTCCGACCCCGTATCTCGCACAAATATCGCGTACTCCTCTTCCGCCTTCCGATAAAAGTCCGAGCATAATATGTTCTACCGAAATATACTCGTCCTTCATGCCCGAAGCCGCTTTTTCCGCAAAGCGAAGCACCGATGAAACCTCGCCCGAGGGATACAGTTCACCGCTCGCACCGCTGACCTTCGGAAGACGTTCGATTGCGGCATCTGTATCGTTCAGCATTGAGTCGATTATATCGTTTTTGCCCGATTTCTGACCGATACGCATAATCAGTGTACGTACCAATCCCCCGTCCATATCGAGAAGCGAGTACAGAAGGTGCTCTGCCGCAAGTGTCTGGTTCTGTCTGTCCCTCGCGAGATTCTGCGCGTTATTAATTACTTCTATAGTTTTCTGTGTGAATTTTTCGGCGTTCATATATCATCATCCTTTCATTCTGATTTCGGATGTAAATTTTCTCCTTATTTACAACAATATTTCACGCTCGGCAAGATCTGCGGAATACATATCTGTAAGAACACGCGAATCCGCGCCTCCCACGCAAGCCTTCATCATCCTGTCAATCAAGCTGACGTAATCCGTTATTGCTTTTGATATTTCTTCGGCGTTTAAAATACTGTTTTCACCGTTTTTTCTCGAAGGATACGCGAGTGTTCTCGTGAACCTTCCGTTTTCAATCGAATAAGCGGCATCTATCGGCAGCATCGCTCCCTCTATCCTCGTCAGACAGCGGAAAAATCTTCCGAGCAGCTCGATAAGTGCCTGCGATTGTGTTCGGAAATTCGCGGTAAGCGTACCTATGGGCTCACCGGGCACAAATCCGTTCACAAGCTCAACTTCGTAACGCACCGTCGGATGATATTTGTATTCGAGGCTCGAACGAACCGTGACTCTCTGTGTATTTGGGGCAAAGAGCGGAATCAGCTCACGAGATGATGCGAGCAGCTGCTCGATGCCGCTGAATATATCGTTCATCTGCTGTTCGGGTGTGCGAACCTGTACCTTTTCGGCAAGAATCATGTTCACCAGATTAGAACGATTAGTCCCCATTCTATGAGCCAAGGCATCTATCTCCCGCATTACATCATCGGAGAGCATCAGACTGTATAAAGTTTTTTTCATTTCATATGTACCGTTCCTTTCTTCATCTGACACATATATTATCTCACGTTTTATATCTTTTGTCAAGCTATTTATATAAATTTCAATACGATTTTTGTGAAACGATTATGTGTCGGAAAAGTGAAAAAAGAGAACGGTATATCCGTTCTCTCTTGATTTTCCCCATATTATCGCTCGTTAACCACCGAGGTATGCCTTCTTAATGCTGTCATCCTCAAGCAGAGCTTGTCCCGAGCCTTCCTTAACCATGTTGCCCGTCTCAAGTACATATGCTCTGTCGGCAATGTTAAGAGCCTTCTTTGCGTTTTGTTCCACAAGAAATACCGTCGTGCCCTCTTCGTTGACCTTTTTTATCATATCGAATATCGTGTTCACGTAAAGAGGAGATAAACCCATGCTGGGTTCATCGAGAAGAAGCAGCTTGGGATGCGACATAAGCGCACGGCTCATCGCGAGCATCTGCTGTTCTCCGCCCGATAACGTGCCCGCAATCTGCTTTGCTCTTTCCTTGAGTATGGGAAATCTCTCGTACATTTTCTCGAGTGTTTCCTCTGTTTCTTTTTTGTCGCGTCTCGTATACGCACCCATTTTCAGGTTTTCGGCAACAGTCAGCTCCTGAAATATTCTTCTTCTCTCCGGCACCTGAGAAATTCCGAGCGTAACAAGCTTGTGCGCAGGCAGAACGGTTACATCATTTCCGTCGAAAACGACTTTACCGCCGGACTTGGGTATCAGATTGCACACCGAGTGCATAATTGTGGTTTTTCCCGCTCCGTTTGCACCTATAAGAGAAACTATCTCCCCTTCATTAACCGTGAAGGAAACTCCCTTTATCGCCTGAATCAATCCGTAATTGACTTTCAGATCCGTAACTTCGAGTAATGCCATACTTCTCCTTCTTTCTATGTCCGCTCTTTCGTCGGCGGCGGTTGTCTTACAATTTATGCTGTAGGCTTATCCGCCGAGAATATCTCAAGCCTTTCCGTCGGAGAATTTCACCGCAAGTGAAATTCTCGAGTCGGCGGCGGTTGTCTTTACTATTTATGCTGTAAGTTTATCCGCCGACACTATTCTCCCAAATACGCCCTCACAACCTCCGGATCGTTTAAAACATTTTCCACATTTCCCTGAGCAAGAACCGTTCCGAAATTCAAAACCGTAAGCTCATCGCAAAGCTTCGATACAAGACTCATGTCATGCTCGATTAACAGCACAGTCATGTCGAATTTGTCTCTGACAAAACGTATGGTCTCCGTAAGTTCGGCTGTCTCCTGCGGATTCATACCCGCGGCAGGCTCGTCAAGCAACAGTATTTTCGGATTTGTCGCAAGTGCTCTTGCTATTTCAAGCTTTCTTTGCTTTCCGTACGGAAGATTCGATGCTTCCGTGCGTCTTTCTTCATCAAGTCCGAATACCCGCAGCAGTTCGCGTGCCTTCGCTCTCAATTCCTTTTCCGTCGACCAGTATCTCGGAAGACGGAATATGCTTTCGAATAAATTGCAGGAGGATTGATTTCCCAAACCCACGAGAACATTGTCGATAACGGACATGTTCGAGAAAAGTCTTATATTCTGGAATGTTCTCGCTATTCCTTTTTTGTTTATCTCTATAGATGACTTTCCCGTTATATCCTCACCGCATAGCTTGATTTTTCCGGTGGTAGGCTTGTATACTCCCGTCAGCATATTGAATACCGTGGTTTTTCCCGCACCGTTCGGTCCGATTAAGCCGTATAATTGATTTTTCTTTATCTTGAGATCCACACTCTGTACGGCCTTTAAACCGCCGAATGTAATTCCGAGACCTTCTGTTTCGAGAATGTATTCGCTCATTTACGCTCCTCCTTTTTCGGGGCTTGCGCCTCATACGGATTGTCGGGACTTAAATCCGTCGATAAAATAGCATCCATCGGAATTTTCGTGGGTATCTTATCCCATGCGGCGTTCGAGGGAGGATCTATTCCTCCGTCGGGAGTATTTTTGTTCTTTCCGAGAAGTTTTTCTTTGATTTTCACCGTCAGATTTCTTATGTTTATTTTTTCACGAGCACCCCTGAGTGCGGGCGCATTGTTCCACATTACCATGATAATCAATATAAGCGCGTATATCAGCTGCTTCAGTGCCGCAAGGTCACCGGACAGCTGTGTCTGAAGCTTTACGTTTATGAACGTAAGGATCGCCGCGGCTATTATCGAACCGCTGATGTTTCCCATACCGCCGAGAACTACCATTACGAGTATTTCAATCGAATAGTTGAACGAGAAAAAGCTGTAGTCGACGGGAGACGTGTTGTGGCCGTATATTACTCCGGCAACTCCCGCGAAAAACGCGGATACAACAAATACAATAAGCTTGTAGTACGTTACGTTTACACCCATAGCACGTGACGCTATCTCGTTGTCTCTGATTGACTGAATAGCTCTGCCGTGCTTGCTTCGCATCAGATTCTGAGATACGAAAACAGTAAGAAGCACTACGATAAAAGCGATTATATACAGCATTTTACCGTACTTTTTGGTAGTAAGTCCGAGCGCACCGCCGAATATTTCCTGGTTCATGAAAACCGTTCTCATGATTTCACCGAACGCGAGCGTGACTATCGCCAAATAGTCACCCTTCAGCCTGAGGCAGGGAAGACCGATAATCAAGCCGAATACCGCGGCGCAAATGCCGCCTATCAGCATGGATATTATAAGTACGACAAGCTTCGACGGAATAACGTTATGCATATAATTCGCGCATAAACAGCCTATGTATGCGCCTACGCACATGAATCCCGCATGGCCGAGGCTGAGCTCACCCAAAAATCCGACAACAAGGTTGAGCGATACCGCAAGAATTATACTGTACGCGATCTGAGTGAGCAAAAGTGCGGATGAACCCTTGAGTCCGCCCGTCAGTCCCAGAACAGCGGTCGGAATAAGCAGAGCAAGAACGAGAATGTAGTTTATTACATACTTTAATTTGAAATTGGTTGGCTTTTTCATACTTATACCTTCTCTCTTGTCTTTTTACCGAGTATGCCCGTGGGTTTCACAAGCAGTATCACTATAAGCAGTCCGAACTCTATCGCCGTCGTGTACGGCGCGAGTACGGGAACACTGAGTGCAAGCTTTTCTATTACACCGAGAAGAATTCCTCCGACCATAGCTCCGGGAATCGAACCGATACCGCCGATAACCGCAGCGGTGAACGCTTTTATACCGGGCATCGAGCCGAGTGTCGGCGTCACGCTCGGTATCTGCATAAGATAGAAGGTACTGGCAAATGCGGCGAGAGCCGAACCGATTGCGAATGTCAGGGTGATGATTCCGTTAACGTTTATTCCCATAAGCTGTGCGGCACCTTTATCCTCCGATACCGCAAGCATAGCACATCCTACTCGTGTTTTGTTTATGAATAACGTAAGAGAAACCATTATAACGACGCATAAAGCAAGGGTTATGATAGACGAAATACTTACGGAAACGCCGCAGAATTCAACGGCACCGAAATTTCCTATTGAAATCGAACGTGATTTTGTTCCGTATATCAGCTGCGCAATACTCTGCAGAAAATAGCTGACACCTATCGCAGTTATAAGCACTGCCAGCGGAGAAGCTCCTCTCAGGGGCTTGTATGCCACCTTTTCGGTGAGTATGCCCAGGAGAGTGCAGACAATGACGGCGACAATCACTGCAGGCAGTGCGTGTCCCGTCAGTGACAGCGTTGTTAATATCGTATATGCTCCGACCATAATTATGTCGCCGTGGGCAAAGTTAAGCATCTTGGCAATACCGTAAACCATCGTATAGCCGAGAGCTATAAGTGCATAGATACCGCCGAGACAAAGCCCGTTTATCAATGTGTTAATCATGATTTATCTCTCCTGTTTTATAACAGCAATACCAAGACCCTGTTTATCATAGTCAGAGCCTTGGTATCATCGCATAAGGTATAGGCGTTGCCGCACATCGGCGGCACAGTCTTTATTCTGTTCCCCGTGTCCTATAATAATCTATTATCTGTCGAGAGTAACAATATTGGCATCCTTGTTGCAGGAACCGTCTTCTGTCCATGTCATATTTTTACCGGTAACTCCGGAGTAGCTGAATGTTCCGCCCGTAAGAATCGGCTTGATTATATCGGTAAGCTCGGCGGGTGTTATTGTGGTATCGCTTACTCCTGCGGTACTCATAGCTGAGCAAAGAATCTTTACCGCGTCATATCCGTCAGCCGCGAACTGGTCGGGAGACTCACCGTATTTTTCGGTATAAGCGGCAACAAACGCGACAACATCGGGGTCTGTGCTGTTTACGTCGAAAGGAGTGATATAACGAACCGTAGCCGTTACGGAGCTGTCAAGCTGGTCTGCTATGCCGTCAAGTCCGTCACAGCCGAATATCGGAACATTGTAGTTGCCTGCGGCGGCTCTCTTTGCGATAAGTCCCGCTTCGGTGTAGTAAATCGGAAGGAAAATAACATCGCAGTTCTCTGCCGATAAACCGTCAACCTGTGTGGAGAAGTCCTTATTGGTTTCCTTTGTGAATGTATATACGATATAGTCCGTTCCGACTGTCTTGCCGAGGTTGGTCATCTCATCCTCGAATGCCTCGTATATACCCGATGAATATGTATCACTGCTGTCGTAGATTACGCCTATCTTCGAGTATTCGGCGGTAAGAGTGTTTGCGGCTATCGTGCCCTGCTGAGGGTCGCCGAAGCATACTCTGAAGCCGTAATCGCTTGCCGCGATTACATCGGCAGCCGATGCCGAAGGAGTCATGAACAGCATTTTATCCTCGGCGGATGTCGAAGCGAAGGAAGCGCAAGAGCCCGAGGTAACACTGCCGATGGAAATCTGCATTCCCTTTTCGTAAAGTGTTGTATAAGCGGTAGCCGCCTTATCCGCGGTGGCTACGTCATCGAGCATCTCGAAGTGAATCTTCACACCGTTCAGCCCGCCCGCGTTGTTTATTTCCTCGATGGCGAGCTCGGCACCTTTTTCGACCGATGTTCCGTAGGAGGAAGCATCACCCGTGAGAGGACCTGTCGCACCTATGAAGAATTCCGTATTGTTTTCCGTATAACCGGCACTCGAGCCGCATGAGCTCATGCCGAATGTAAGCATTGTGCACGCAAGCACAGCCGTAAATATACGCGATACTGTTTTATTTCCTGTTTTCATAAACATACACCTTCTCTTAAAATTGAAGTCCGACATTAACAAAGCTGCAAAACATTATAAAAACGACAGACAAAAGGTTACTCATAACCTTTGTATCATTGTAATAAAAATTCATATAAAAGTCAATTCACCATTTCTACATTATTTCCCGACACTTTATCGTAATGATTGTTGATTTTGGCAAATTCATCTTTTCGCAGTTGCTTTCAAACGCATATTTATACTTCAAACGGTGTTTACAAACCGAATATACGGTCTTTTTTTGAATTTTTAAACAAACTCGGAATCACCCGAAAACACATATTTACCCGTACAAAACAGCTACATTTGTATTTTTCTTCATTTTTCATGATAAATCTTGCACGGCAAACCTATTCGGCATCGGATCGTATCCGCATAATCCGAGCCGCCGAGGCGCAAAACGTTTTCACATGCAAATATTCTGCCGTATGTCATTTAACTATTGAAAGAATGCCGAATAAATGGTATAATTTACCCTGAAGGCAACAGTTAAGGAGAAACGCACATGCAGAAAAAATGGGATGTATACGTATACGGCGACGTCAATATCGACCTTGTGGTTCCCGGTGTCGAACAGCTGCCCGACCCAGGCAGCGAGGTTGACGTACCGACTATGGAAACCTTTGTCGGCGGCGGCGCTGCGTTATTCACACTCGGTACCGCCAAGCTCGGCTTGAAATCCGTGCTTCAGGGAAGCATCGGCAAGGACATGTACGGCAGCTATATTCGGGGACTGTTCAGAGAGCTCGGTGCCGACGACAGTCTTCTCACCGACAGTGAAACCAAAAAAACCGGTATTTCCATCAGCTTTACAACGGAAAAGGAACGCTGTTTCCTTACATATCGCGGAACGAACGAGGGTTTGTCTCTGCGATACATGGATCTCGAAAAGCTGAAGGAAGCGAGACATGTACACGTCACAGGCTACGAAGGACTTTCAAACCACGGTGAGTACCTGTCCGTACTGAAAAAAACACACGAAATGGGAGACGTTACGGTTTCGTTTGATGTGGGCTGGGATACGACCGGCGTATGGTACGAGGGAATATTCGAGCTTCTGCCGATGATTGACGTGTTGTTTATGAACGAAACGGAATGTGCTCATTATACACGCTGCGACGACATCGAAGAGGGTGCCCGCAAGCTCGCCGATGCAGGTGTCGGCATGGCGGTAATCAAGCTCGGCAAAACCGGTGCTTTGGCTATACGCGACGGAATTAAATATTTCGCCCCCGCGTACAAGGTTAGTGCCGTTGACACAACGGGTGCGGGGGATTCCTTCAACGCGGGCTTTGTTTACGGTTTCCTGAACGGTCTGCCGATGGAGGAATGCCTGAAATGCGGAAACACGTGCGGCGCACTGTCCGTGACAAAGCTTGGCGGCAATACGGGATTCCCGTTCCGTGACGAAATGAAAAAATGGATTTCCGCCCACGAATAATCAATTATGCTCGAATCAAGGAGAAATAAACAATGAAAATCGGAGTTATCGGCGGTGCGGGTGTCCGTACCGTAATATTCATAAACGGCCTTCTCAAAAGATACAAAAAGCTCGACATAGACTCGGTTGTACTTTACGACACCGATTTCGAAAAGCTTGCGATAATCGGAAAGCTTTGCCGTCACGTTGTGGCGAGAGAGGGCATGGACCTCGAGGTACGTGAGGTGTACGACCCCGTGGAGGCTATACGCGGAATGGACTACATAGTTACCACGCTGCGTGTCGGCGGCGACCATTCCCGCGTGATTGACGAAGCGGTGGCACTGAAAAACGGCGTCATAGGTCAGGAAACCACGGGTGTCGGCGGATTTTCTATGGCGGTGCGTACCATACCGATACTGATAGACTACTGCGAGCTTATCGAGAAATACGCTCCCAATGCGTGGATATTCAATTTCACAAATCCATCGGGACTCGTTACACAGGCTCTGCACAGTGCGGGATACCACCGTATAATCGGCATCTGTGACGCTCCCAGCAGCATGAAATACCGCATGGCAAACAATCTCGGCGTTACGGAGGAAGAGCTTTACGTCGAATTCTTCGGGCTCAATCACCTGTCGTGGATAAAGAGCGTACAGCTGCACGGCGAGGAAATCATGCCTAAGCTGATAGCAGACGACGCATTCCTTTCGAGTATACAGGAGCTTGAAATATTCGACCGCGACGTAATCCGCAAGACGGGAATGCTTCCGAACGAATATCTTTACTACTATTACCACCGTGAACGCGCGCTCGCCAACATCGAAAAATCCGAAATGACGCGCGGTCAGACCATAGAAAAGGTCAACATCGCCATGATGCGTGAGCTGAAGGCTATGGATATCGACGCAAATCCCGAGGAAGCTCTGCAAACCTTCCTGTACTACATGCAGTTGCGCGAAAACAGCTATATGTCTATCGAATCGGGTACCGCAAACCGTCCGATGCTTGAAAAGGGCAGTCTGCCCGTTCCCGAAGGCATGGGTTATGCGGGTGTTATGCTCGACTGCATCGAAGGAATGCAAAGCGAAGAGGGACGCACTCTCGTGCTCAGCATACTGAACAACGGCTCTATTCCCTTCCTTTCGGACGATGACGTAGTCGAGGTTACCTGCAAGGTAACGAAAAACGGAATCGAACCCGTGGCTCAGACATCCATACCCGAAATGTGTGAGCTTTACATCCGTCTCATAAAGCGTTACGAAAGACTTACGGTCGAAGCCGTACGCGAGCACAGCGAGGACAAGGCGGTAGAAGCGCTCATGATGCACCCGCTCATTAATTCTTATTCACTCGCGAAAAAGCTGATTGCCGATTACAACGAGGCATACGGCGAACCTATTTTGGGCTGATGCGTTTCCGGCTTTACAAAAAATCACTATAACACAGAATACACGGAGAAACCGATTAATGAATCTTAATTTTAAATTCGACGGAAATATGTCGCTCGAGGTACTCGAAAGCTATCTCTCACGCGCCGTTACCGCAAGCTCGCTGTTCGACACGGACACGCTTGAGGATGATTTGCGTGTGATAAAGCGTCTCGGCGTTAAGTTCATAGGCCGCGCGTCGGGAATCTGGTACATGCTCGAGGATGACGACGTACATTTCGCTAAATCCAAGGCTTTGGCCGACAGAATACACGAGCAGGACCCCGAGATAATTCTTCAGGCATGTGTGTTCGAAATCGTCACACAGCGCATAAACGAGCAGAAAATCCCCGCATACGTTTTCGAAGCATTCGGTAAGCCTGTCGAGGACCGCTGTTTCCGCTTCGAGGATGCACGTATGATGCCGGAGGACGGAAGCAAGCCGGGTGAATTCCCGCCCGACAGACCGCTCGGCAAAAGAGGATGCATGCCCGACCTCAACCGAGACGAAGCACGTATGTGGTTCTATTACCGTGCCACTAAATACATCGACTGCGGCTACGAAGCATTGCACATGGGTCAGGTTCATCTGTACACGGCGGAAGACCGCGGCATGAAGAAAACATGGGAGCTGTTCGGTATGATACGTTCATATGCGTCCGAACACGCACGCCGTCACAAGGTATTGCTTGACGCTCACACTCACGGAGTCAGCATTAACGGAAATCTGATGTTCGACTATCACGCCATGCCGCTCACGCGCGCTCCTCTGGAGAATTACGAAGGCACACGTCTCGTGCTCGTACGCGAGGGTTTCAGCGAGGGCGGAATGAACCCCAACGGCTGGTACTGCGAACAAATGCCGTACCTTATGGAATACGACAACTGGGGCGGAAAAATGTTCCGTGACGAGGATCTCCCGAAATACTCAAGACACCAAATGGCACTGTGGCAATGGTGGGGTTACGACCAAATCGGCTGGTTTGCAAACCAAAACGAGGATGTCCGCAACCACTTCATCGAATATACATATCGCTGGATGCAGGTAAACAACCCTCACGGCTTCTTCGAAATGCCGCTCAGACGTATGCTGAGCGATGCCCGCGTCACGATGGAGCGCGGCGACAACGGCGAAATGGGAACAAACCCGTATTATCAGATAAACAACAAATCCGCATCCTGTCCCATGGGCTTCGATCAGGAAGACGTCATGAAAGCGTGCTGGGATGACGGAGACCGTCTGCGTGAAAAGTACGCCAATCCCGCGGAGCTTATTCATTACGGAGGATGTGAGGTTTACGACTCCGAAACGGGATACAAGCTTCCCGAAAAGGTTGTGGTATTCGGCAGCTTCCAGCCGTTCGTCGGCGCCGTCGAGGATGACTCGAACAGCGAAATCACACGTATGTACTATGTGGGAGACAATACCTATATGTTAAGCGTCGTAATTCCGTTTGCGGGTGAATACAATTACGGAATTTCGACCTACGGTACTCTGTCCTCCGTATACAGAGAAGGAACACGGCATCCCGGAAGCGGTTCGGGCTGCAAGAGCAGGTTCGTTACCACGCGCGACAACTGTGTAGTTAAATTTACCTTTAAATTCACGGACGGCATCGTAAACGCGGAAATCGCGGAGTAAAATCCCGTCTGTACAATATTACTTTATATAAAGGAGCTTTGATATGAGACTTGAAAACATGAAAACCGAGCTGTACTATTATGACGTTTATCCCAAGGTCATAGTAGAAAACAAAGAAGTCGAGATAACAATTCGCCCTCTCGGACTGCAGTGCGCATTCCCGAAGGACGGTGTTCTGCTTCAGGTTTGCCCCCTGCACGAGAGATCCTACCCTCTGTGCGATATTCCCTCGGCCATAACCGAATACAACATTACCCCGTGTGAGGACGGATGCCTCCGTTTCAAGCACACCTTCCACGGCGAACAGGAGCATTACCTCAGAATTTATTACGGCGGAAAGCGCCGTGCTCAGCTCTCGGTTTACTCCGTTCTCGAGGACTTAGCGGGTCTCATCCCGCTGAAGGGCGACCAGCACCTGCACACAATACGTTCCGACGGACGCGAGGACCCCGCTATCGTTGCGGCTCATCTGCGCAGATTGGGCTATGACTATATTGCCATCACCGACCACAACAATTTCGCAGGTTCACTTGAAGCAATTGACGCATACAAGGATGCTCCGATTGAAATGCATCTTATGACAGGTGAAGAGGTTCATATGCCGGACTGCCCGATTCACATTGTTCATATGGGCGGACACTACAGTGTAAACGCAATAGCACAATCGAACTACGACTGCATAGACCAGCGCACACCGGGCATGACCGAGCGCTTCCCCTCTGCGTGGAAAGCAGGCGAAAACTCCGACTTCCCCGGTACCGTTTCAGATGAAAAATTCCATGAATTAGTCGAGGATTACGCGAAAACACTTTCTCCGATTCCCGATGACCTGCCGAAATTCACCTATGCTTCCTTTGCGTGGGTATGCGACCAGATTCGCAAGGCAGGCGGTTTGGCAATATTCGCTCATCCTTATTGGATATACGACATTTATCATGTTGACGAAAGACTCACATGGTATATCTTCCAGCAGCAGAAATTCGATGCGTTCGAGGTTCTCGGCGGCGAGCACTACTTCGAGCAAAACGGCTTCCAGACACTGCATTATGACGAGGCACGCGCTCACGGCATGAACTTCCCGATAGTGGGCAGCTCCGACAGCCACAGCTCCGTGAACAACCGCAACTCGGACGTAACATGGACGATAACCTTCGCGAAGGAAAACACCACTCCCTCGATTCTCGAGGCCATCCGCGCAAGACATACCGTAGCCGTTGACGGCATCAGCAAAGAGCTGAGAGTCGTAGGCGAATACCGTCTGTGCAAATACGCATGGTTCCTTACCGAAAACTATTTCCCGCTTCATGACGACCTCTGCATCGAGCAGGGCATAGCGATGAAGGAATACTACTGCGGCGACCGTGAAAAGGGTCTGCGCATGCTCGAATTCCTCAACGGACAGATTAAAGAATTCTGGGCAAAATATCTTTCGTTCTGATTTTAACTAAGATAAGAAAAGGGACTTCCTTTAAAGGAAGTCCCTTTCTTATCTTTAATGTTTATTCTTCCGAGCCGTAGTAAACATCCATAACCTTCTGGAATGTCTTGGTTGCCGTTTTTTCTATAGTTTTGAATGTAGACGCAAGATCAGTTTTGTTTTGCTGAAGGAGCTGACGGAACTTATACGGAAGAGATGCCGTCTGTTCGCCGAACTGGAATGCAAACTCAAGCTTACGTCCTCTCATGATTATATCGATGATTTCGGCAGTGGTAGCTTCTGCCGAGTAACGGCTCTTGAGTGCCTGGTCGTAATATGCCGGATAAACGGTTTTATACGATTCCGCGTTAAGTGCTTCGAAAATCACACCGAGAAGCTCCTTGTCTTCCTCTGAAATCGTCTTCGGAATAGCGAATACGGAGAACTGGTCCCACGCATTGGTGTAGTAATCCGTCTGAGCCTCATCGAACTTCGGAAGAGGAAGAATACCGTATTTATCTTCCATATCACTCAGAGATTCCGTAGTTTCACCGAAATAAAGCTGGGACATGGCGATTTTACCCTCTCCGAATGCCTTCGGTACATCACGCCAGTCATTGGTGTTACAGTACGTGCCGTTCTCATCATATGTCAGAGTAATTGCCTTTTCAAGTGCTGAAACAGTCTTTTCGTTGAGAAATGTGATTTCGAATGTACCGTCATCATGTACATCAATAACATCAAGATCAAACGCGGCAAGCCATACGTCACTCGTGTTTAAACCGAGGTATACCGAATATCCGTGAACGTCATCGCGGTCATGCAAGCCGTCACCGTTTGTGTCCTCGTAGATATTGGTTGTAATCGAGTGCATTTTGTCTACGGTCCATGTGCCGTCGAATACCATATTGTAAAGGTCATCTCCGGTATAGCCGTATCTGTCCATAATATTGTAATTGAAGAACATACCGTATGTATACAGAAGCGTGGATATGGAAAGGTCGCCGTTTATAACGTAAAGCTTACCGTTTATCGTTGCATCGTCATTTGACATCTTGTTGTACCAGGGCTGATCGAGGTTTATATACGGTATGTCGCACCAGTTGTATACAACCTTTGCCATAATCGGTACATAGGACACGAAATTCCAGAATCCCGCCGCCTGAAATGAATTTGTTCCCGCCGTTACCTCGGTTTTCATCTTGTTGTGCGGCTCACTCGTCGGAATGGCATTGATTTTAACATCGAAACGGTCTTCGATTCTAATGTTTCTGTCGTATACCGCATCCGATGTAGCCTCACCTATAAGCTCATCGGAAACTATTTCATACGCCTTATTAGCTTCAACAGCCATCGAGAATGTGCGTCCGTCAAATGATTTCTCGGGAAGATCATCCGGAATAAGGGCGCGTTCCTCCGCAGGCGTCATATTGTCCGGTTCCGCCGTTTCGGTTTCGGTCTGCGTGTCTGCCACCGCGGTATCCGCTGTCGTTTCGCTGCCGCTATCGGAATTTTCGGTTCCGCTCGAGCATGCTACCGTCGAGCACAGAATAATGCCGGCAAGTATCAGAGCTGTAAGTCTTTTATTCATTAAAACCTCCGTGATAAATTATTCGATCTCTTTATGATGTTAAAATTATATCACAAATTCACGTTCATTTATCACAAAATAATCACAATTATATAAATTTAACAATTTAGTGCGGTTTTGAATGACATATGTAGCTGTTTGCGATACAGAAGCAGATTTTTTCATAATGAAAATGCAGTCAGCCGACAGTTCTCATTTCTTTTTTACTTTTTATTCACATTATAAAGTATTTTCGTGTGCACCCGGGTGATATCATTCAAATCACACCATTATTCGGAGGAACAGTATCAATGAAAAATAAAGGCATCATAATCGTTTTAAACGGCCCGTCAAGCTGCGGCAAGACCACATTATCGAAAAATCTGCAGAAAATATGGAAAACACCGCTGTATCATCTTTCATACGACATCGTAGACGGATATATGACACCGCACTCGTTTCCCTTTGCCGACGAAAACGAAGCCGAGCATGATTTTCTGACCGTAATGTATTCATCCGCCGCCGCCATAGCAAACACCGGACGTGACGTTGTTATAGACAACTGCCTGTTCGACACGCAGGATATATACGAAATATCGCGGGAAATAATGAAGGAATGCGCCACCGTTTTCGTAAGAATAAAAATATCCGAGGAAAACCTCGTACGCCGTGAAAAAGAAAGAGGAAACCGCACCATCGGCAAAGCGTTGTGGCAAAACGAGCACATAACACCGAAGGACGACAGCGCGTATGATATCATAGTTTCAACCGATGAACCGAGTGAAATCTGCGCGTCAAAGATAGCGGAATACGTTGAAGCTCGCAAAAAGCAATAATATTAACATTTTCGTCTTTTTCGGTGTCGAATTGAAACCTATTTTTGTATCAAAGGTGCTTGATAAAACCAATGCCGAATTCTTCGATTGATGTTATAAATATATTTTGAGTAAAACGAAAATCCGACCTGTGAAATTTAACCGCAGGTCGGATTTTCCTTGTCTTTATTTATTCGAGTACAGGCTTAATAATTCACCCATTCTGTGCTTCAGCGTTTCGTCTGTTTCGAATATCTTCACATAATCGGTAAACATCGCATTCAGCTCATTCGGTGTCTTACGGTATAGCTTATTATGTGGTCATCCTCGTGAAAGCCGACGCATTTTGTCTTTTCGTTGTATACGGCGTATATTTCATTCGGTGAGGAAGCAAATCCGTTGCACGGTTCGTTGTCTCCGTAAAGACGTCCGACCTCCTCGGGCGTTTCGCATAGGTAATATTCGATTTTAAACGTCGGCTCGGTCTTTAAAACATTACATATATAACCGAAGCATGATTCCTGAAGCCGCGATATTTTCGAAATATCCTCTTCCGCCTTCGAATCGGCATTGTAATTGAATACGTAATGCTCGGTTTTATATTGTTTCGTACGGTTATCCTTCCACATAGCCCGATATAACAGTCGCGTTTGCACTCACTTCATCCGCCGCGATTATCTCGTCGATACGTTCGTTCACTTTTTTCATGCCCTCATCATCGTTAATGCTTCCGACTATCGGGTCGCCGATGATATTCCCCTGTCTGTCGACGAATACAGTCGTCGGGAACGCCATAATCTGCGCCGCGTATTGTCCCGCCTCGCTGTTCGAGTCAAAGTATATGTTTCTGTAAGACGCGTTTTTCGATGCGAGAATCGATTTCGCTTCGGTTATGATGCTTTCGTTTCCGTCAAACGCTTCGACGTTTATTCCGATAAGCTCGCCGCCGCGTTCCTTAAGTGATTCGTTCAGCGCGTTCAAATCTCCGAGTTCATTCACGCACGGAGAACAGCCGTTGAACCAGAAGTTAATTACCGTGACGGAATTTTCGGCGAAAATTCCGCTGTCGACATCGTTGCCGTCAAAATCCTTGCCGACAAAGCTCGGAAAAGCTGTCATGGAAACCGATGACGAATCCGATGCCGATGCCGTTTTTTCACTGAGTTCGGATATTTGTTCTTCGATTTCCCTTATTTTTTCGACATCCTCTTTGAGAATCGCCAGATCATCGGCGGTGAACAGACTTTGACACGCATCTATACTCTTACCGAGAAACGTTGCGTAATCGTCGGTGTTGTTCATAACGGACTCTTTGTCCATGTTCGCGAAAACAACCTCCCACTGTTCCGCATGAGTGCCGAACAGCTCGTTTTCTTCCGCATAAAGCTCATTCATGGCGTTCTGTATTTCTTCCTCCGTCATGCTTTCTTCTTTCTTCGCGCATGATACCGCTGTTATAAGCATCAGCACGGACAGTATAACAGCCGCTATTTTCTTCGTTTTCATGATTTTACTCCTTTTTTCGGCAAACGAATTTTATTTTTTTCGAATTATTCCTTTGTCGGCATTATGTATGATTACCTTTTCGCCGATACCGTACCTGTATTTTATCGCTTCTGTCGGACAAGCCGTTACGCATTTTCCGCATCTTATGCATTCGGCACTATTCGTATTCTTTGTGATATCGACATCCATCGGGCATGATTTCGCGCATTTTCCGCAGGACACGCATTTGTCTCCGTCCACCTTCATTCCGAGAAGTGTGAATTTGTTCATCACGGCGTAAAACGCGCCGAGAGGACACAGCCACTTGCAGAACGGTCTGTACCAAACAAGACTTGCGAAAACAACCGCAAGAAGTATTCCGAGCTTCCATGTAAACAGTGTTCCGAGCGCACCTCTTATACTTTCGTTTGCCAGCGCAAGCGGAATCGCCCCCTCTATTACTCCCTGCGGACACAGGTATTTGCAAAAGAACGGATTTCCCATTCCGAGTTCGTTCGTGACAACGGCGGGGAGGGTGAACACCATAAGTACCAGGACAATATACTTCGAATATGTTAAAATATGCAGCTTTTTCGTCGAAAACTTCTTGAAAGGAATCTTGTGTATCAGGCCCTGGAGCAAACCGAAGGGACACAGAAAACCGCACACGAACCTTCCGAGGAGCATTCCGACAAGGATAAGAAAACCGATAATATACATCGATATGCCGTATTTCGAGGATCCCGCAACCGCCTGATACGCACCTATAGGGCAGGCACCCGCGGCTCCCGGGCACGAATAGCAGTTAAGCACCGGCACACACAGCTTTTTAAAATTACCGCGGTATATTTCTCCGCCGAAAAAATTCGGGATATGTATGTTTGTCACAATGGTCGAGCACGTTTGTACCAACAGGCGGTACCTGCTCAAAATACGCGAAAAAGAATTATGTTTCTCAGCCAATTCCGACACACTCGAGACATAGCTTTACCGCCTTAGACAGAACGGTTTGAACCTCTCCTCTCATTGCTCCCGCAGTGACAAGCACCGCTCCGAGTGCAATAAGCGCGAGCTGAAGCACAGCTTTGCTTTTGATTTTCAACTACATCCCCCCTTCGTTTTATTTCGGAATCCGCGTTCCGATTATATTATACATTGTATTCATGAATAAATATACTTACGAAAGCAAACAATTGTTTTGTATATGTAATTTTACCGCCGTTTATATCCTATCGGAGCGGAATTTGTCTTTTCGGAATGTTATAATGATAATGGGGCTGTCGGATACTTAACGGCATATCCTTAAATCCACAACATATCTTTCGAAAGGATACATATATATATGGAAGTCTTTCTCGGCATACTTATTCCTTTTCTCGGGACCTCTCTCGGTGCCGCATGCGTATTTTTCATGAAGCGTGAAATGAGCGAGCATCTGCGCCGTTCTCTTACGGGTTTTGCCGCGGGTGTAATGGTTGCCGCATCGGTGTGGAGCCTTCTCATCCCCTCGCTCGAACAAGCAGATTCGATGGGAAAGCTGTCGTTTATTCCGGCCGTCACGGGCTTCTGGCTCGGAATACTGTTCTTGCTTTCTCTTGATAAAATCATTCCTCATCTGCACGCCATGAGCGGAACAGAGGAAGGTATGAAAAGCTCTCTCACAAAAACAACAATGATGGTGCTTGCGGTAACACTGCACAATATACCCGAGGGTATGGCGGTCGGCGTTGTTCTCGCGGGATTGGTTTCGTCACAAGCGGATATAAGCACAGCGGGTGCTTTGGCGTTATCGCTCGGTATTGCCATACAGAATTTTCCCGAAGGGGCGATTATATCCATGCCGCTCAGAAGCGAGGGAATGAAAAAACGCCGTGCTTTTCTCGGAGGTATTCTCTCGGGCATAGTTGAACCGATAGGAGCCGCACTTACCGTACTTGCCGCCGCATATATTGCTCCCGCACTTCCGTACCTGCTGAGCTTTGCCGCGGGAGCGATGCTTTATGTTGTCGTAGAGGAGCTTATTCCCGAAATGTCTCAGGGCAGTCATTCCAATATAGGAACAATCTTTTTCGCGGTCGGTTTCAGTCTTATGATGACGCTTGACGTTGCTCTCGGATAATTTTTGACAAATTATCCGATTTGACTGTTGATTATTTAGTCAATATGTGATAAGCTTAATTATAACTTCATATTGGCCTATCGAAAGGAATAATTGTTATGAAAATAAGCGATATCGACCAAAACTTAGCCGTCGTCACCGATATACCGTTTAACGATATAGTATGGATCGACGCAAAGGACGCACCCGTAAAAATACACGGTCTCGCAGTTCATGAGCATGGGAAGCCGTTTCTTCGTATGCCCGCCGATGCCGCAAAAGCCGTTTCCGATTCCGTAGCCGCGCTCAATACCCACACGGCAGGAGGAAGAATACGCTTCGCGACAAATTCACCGTACATCGCCATACGTGCGTATATGCCCGACAACGGCACAATGCCCCACATTACAATGCTCGGACAGTCGGGATTCGACCTTTACGCCGTAGTTGACGGCAGAGAAAGCTATGCGGGCTCGTTCATGCCCGGAAACCGTAATCACGGTTATTCGTCATGGAAGCCTACGGATTCCGTAATGCGTACATATGTGATAAATATGCCGCTTTATGACCCCGTAGATGAATTATATATAGGTCTCTCCTCCTCTGCGGAAATACGCGAACCCGATGCGTACGCCTATGAAAAGCCCGTTCTGTATTACGGTTCCTCCATCACTCAGGGCGGGTGCGCGTCAAGACCCGGCAACTCATATCAGGCAATGATTTCACGTAAGCTCTCGTGTGACCACATAAATCTCGGCTTCTCGGGCAGTGCGCGCGGAGAAAAGGCCATTGCCGAGTACCTTGCCTCACTTGATGTTTCCGTTTTCGTGTGCGACTATGACCACAACGCTCCCTCTCCCGAGCATCTCGAAAAAACTCACTATCCGCTTTACCGCACGTTCCGCGAAAAGCATCCGACCACACCTGTGATTTTCGTCACAAAACCCGACTTCAATCCGTTGAGCTGTGACGACATAAAACGCAGAGAAACTGTCATGCGGACGTATAAAACCGCACTTGACGACGGAGACGAAAACGTATACTTCGTCGACGGCTCACATCTGTTTGACGGTGAAATGCGTGACAGCTGTACTGTCGACGGATGCCATCCGAACGATCTCGGATTTTTCAGAATGGCATGCGGCATAGGCAAAGCAGTCGAGGAAGCACTCGGAAAGCCGCAATAACTTACTCACAAGGAGAACGAAATGAGACAAAAAATAAATCTCGACGGCGGTTGGCTGTTTCACAGAGGCGACATAATCAAAAAAAGGCCCACATCCAAAGGCCCTATATACACGGGAGCGAAAACAGTACGCGAAAGATGGGGCGCGGCTTCCTACGACTACAACGACAATCCCGATGACTACAGACAAGGTGTGGAATACAATTCCGATCGCTGGGATACGGTAAATCTTCCGCACGACTTTGTCGTTGAGGGAAATATCGACAAGGAAGAAAACAACACTCTCGGATTTTTCAAATACGATAACGCATGGTACCGCCGTCATTTTCGTTTAAGCGAAGAAGACCGAACAAAACGCATTACACTGTATTTCGAGGGCGTCAGCGGACAGTCGACAGTGTATGTAAACGGATGTCCTTTGTACCACAACTACAGCGGCTACACATCGTTCGAGGTCGATATCACAGACTTTGTTTTATTCGATAAGGACAACATTATAGCGGTATACATCGATTCGACTCACCACGAAAGCTGGTGGTACGAAGGCGGAGGCATTTATCGTCATGTATGGCTTGTAAAAACTTCTCCGATTTGCGTTGATTTATGGGGTGTATATATAAAGCCCCGTAAAACGGACTCGGACAACTGGCGTACGGATATTGAAGTTACGGTAAAAAACACAACGTCATCGGCGGCAAACGCCTTGATAAAAACGGTGCTGTACGACGAAAACGGTGTAAGCGCGGGTGAATGCTCCGCCGAATGTGTGCTTGAGGCACGTGCGGACACCGTTGTCAAATACGGCACGGACGTTTTCTCACCCATATTGTGGCAGGTGGGCGACGGTCATCTCTACACCGCAGTCACATCCGTTATATCCGACGGAAAAGAAATCGACAGTGTCGGCGACAGATACGGGTACCGTGAGGTAATATGCGATTCGGAACACGGTCTCTACGTAAACGGACATCACGAAAAAATATGCGGTGTGTGCGGACATTATGACTGCGGTCTTGTGGGAAAAGCCGTTACGGACAACATCTTCGGATACAAGGTAAAGCTTCTCGCGGAAATGGGAGCAAACGGCTACAGAACAAGTCACTATCCGCAGGCCGAAGCGCTGATGGATGCACTGGATGAGGCGGGATTTATCGTACTCGATGAAATACGCTGGTTCACATCATCGCCCGAAGGCATAAAACAGCTTGAAATGCTTATCAAGCGTGACCGCAACCGTCCGTCGGTCTTTTTCTGGTGCATCGGAAACGAGGAAATGCTGTTTGCCGAAGAAAGAGGAAAACGCATTCTCGAATCGCTTCTCGCACGTACAAGACAGCTTGACGATACCCGTCCCGTAACCGCGGCGTGCGATCGCCCCGACAACTCCACGGTTTATGACAATCTCGATATTGTCGGAATAAACTACGGTCTCGATTCATACGATGCCGTTCATGCCAAATTCCCGAACAAAGCGGTTGTTTCCACCGAGTGCTGTGCCACATCCTCTACCCGCGGCTGGTATTACGACGATTTTCCCGCCATGGGGCTGACAAACTGCTACGACCGCGACTCGAACGACTGGTTCAGAGGACGTGAAAGAACGTGGAAGTTCATCGACGAACGCGAATGGGTAATGGGCTCATACCAATGGATCGGCTTCGATCACCGCGGAGAGTCAACATGGCCGCGGCTGTGCTCATGCTCGGGTGCCATCGATATGTTCTTACTGAAAAAAGACGCGTTCTGGCTGAACAAAGCCTTGTGGACACAGGAACCCATGATACATCTGATGCCGCATTGGACTCACCCCGGACATGAGGGCGAAATAATGCGAGTCTGGGCCTACACGAACTGTGATTGTGCGGAGTTATTTGTCGACGGTATCAGCCGCGGCAAGGTCGAGCTCGGCACTCACGATCACGCCGCATGGGAAATCGAATATAATCCCGGAAAACTCGAAGTCATAGGCTATCACGGCGGCGTGGAATGCTGTCGTGACGCTCACGAAACGACAGGTGCTCCCGTTAAGCTCATGCTGAGATGCGAAACGCCCGATGTTAAACCGGGAGACACCGCGATATACACGTGTTACACCGTCGATTCCGACGGAAGAGAGGTACCGAACGCCGATCCCGTCGTACGCTTCGAGGTTAACAAGTGCGGAGAAATATCCGGAACGGGCTCAGCCGTATTCGATCACGAACCTCTCAAATCAAACATACGCCGTATGTTCGCGGGAAAAATATCCGCCGCGGTAAAATGCAAAGCAAACGGCACTCTTCGTCTGTACGCATACGCAGACGGTCTGCAGGCCGCAAGAGTCGATATCGAAATCGGATAATAGAACAGGCGTCTGACGCACTTCGGTGTGTCAGACGCCTTTGATTTTATTTTTCTTTATTTTTTATAAACGGTCAGCTCAGGCAAGCTCCCACTTTACTTCGTTTTTGCCGTCCTTGAGTGTAACTCCCATTTCAGTGAGCTTATCGCGGATAGCATCCGCGGCGGCAAAGTCCTTCGCCTTTTTCGCGTCTGCACGGTCGTTTATAAGCTTTTCGATTTCCGCACGTTTTTCGGGCTCGATTCCCGGAGTCAGGCACGTAACGGTAAGTGCGGCGGGAGCGGACGATGCGGCTTTTTTCTCCTCGGCGAGGTGCGCGGCAAGTGTTTTCGCTTCCTTTATGAGCGAGAGCGAAAGAACGGAGTCGAAATCCTCGATGAGCTTTATTTTGCCCGCATCGCTTATATCGGATTTCAAAACATTATATATAGCGGTAACCGCAAGTGCCGTATTCAAATCGTTGTCCATTGCGTCCGTGAAATCTTTCTCGAGCTTCGCGTATTTATCGGCGTCAACGGGAGTTGTGTCGGCGAAATTAAGTCCGCTGATTTTTGTTATCAGCTTATTGTATGCGGTCTTGGCTGAATCCATTGCCTCGTATGAGAAAACGAGATTTTTTCTGTAATGTGACTGGAGGCAGAAGAAACGGTATACCATCGGAGAATAGCCCTTTTCGTCAAGCAGAGAAAGCGTAAGAAATTCTCCCGTCGACTTTGACATTTTTCCCGATGATGTGTTGAGATGAAGTACATGGAACCAGTGAGAGCACCATTTGTGACCGAGATAAGCCTCGCTTTGCGCGATTTCGTTTGTATGGTGCGGGAATGCGTTGTCGATACCGCCGCAGTGCAAATCAAGGTACTCACCGAGATTATTGACGGAAATCGCGGAGCATTCTATATGCCATCCGGGATAACCGACACCCCACGGACTGTCCCACTTGAGCTCCTGATCCTCGAATTTCGATTTTGTGAACCAGAGAACAAAGTCGGTTTTGCTGTGCTTTGCTTTATCCTCCTCTACGCCTTCGCGGACACCTACCTCGAGGTCTTCCGCGTCATGCTTGTTGAATACATAGTATTCGTCGAGCTTCGACGTATCGAAATAAACATTGCCCTCGGAAAGATACGCGTAACCCTTATCGAGAAGGCGCTGTATCATTTCTATGAACTGCGGGATATATGTCGTAGCGGGAACCACTATATCGGGACGTTTGATGTTGAGCTTTTCACAATCGGAGAAGAAAGCATCGGTGTAGAACTTCGCTATTTCCATAACGGTTTTGTGCTCACGCTTAGCGCCCTTGAGCATTTTATCCTCACCCGTGTCGGCATCGCTTGTAAGGTGTCCCACATCGGTAATGTTCATGCAGCGTTTTACGTCGAGTCCCGTATGGCGCAGATATTTTTCGAGTACATCCTCCATTATGTAGGAGCGAAGGTTTCCGATATGAGCGAAATGATACACCGTGGGACCGCAGGTGTACATGGTGCATTTCCCGCTCTCATGCGTTGTGAATTCATCTCTGGTGTGTGTCAGTGAATTGTAAAGCTTCATATGGTATATATCCTTTTTTATTTCTTATTATGTTTGTTTTGTTTGGCATCGATGCGGTTTTTCGTCCATTCCTCGGCCAAATCTATCTTTTTTTGCTTCAGCTCTTCCCAGTCATCGACTATATTCTCGACATCATCGCTGTCAAGTCTGTTCTGCAGCTCCTTAAGCGATGCCACGATTTCCTTTTCGCGTTCGTTTATCGGCTCTATCCTGTTGTCGGAGTCGGCGACAACATCGGAAAAGACGGGATGACGTATGAAAATGCGGTAGGTCAGAAGAATCAGCAGTGCGGCGGATATTACGTAAAGCGCGCCGAACATACCGGAGGATTCCGGAACGGACGACAGTATATACGATGAGAGATTAAAGAAAACATGACAGATTATACTCGGAATCACGGAACCGTACGCTATGTCAAGTGCGCCGAAAATCAGTCCGATAACGAAAGAGTAGCACATCGCAATCGGCGTACCGTGAGCGAGACCGAATATCAGAGCGGTAATGATAACGGACGGAATTTTACCGAGGGCCGGAACAAGCAGCTTCAGCGAAACGCCGCGGAAAACGATTTCCTCGGTGATTCCCGTGACAAGACCTACGCTGAGCAGCGTGAAAATGAGGTCAAGCGGGTCTGAAAAAACACTTATTTCGGCATAGGCGCTGTTGAAATTCTCGATCCATGTATCGGGAAACGGAACTATCGATATCGTAAGGGAAACAAAGAAATTCAGCGCGCACCCGAACAGCACAAACGAGGGTGTACGGAGAACGTTTACCTTGTAGCAGGAAACCTCGGTACGAGGATTTTTGCCGCGTAAACGGAAGAACAGGCAGGTAATAAGCACGGTCAGCAGATTCGAGATAAAAAGTATCAATTCGGTTTTATCGGCGACCATGGCATACAGCTCATTGTAAAACGCGGTCAGCGCTTCCTCGGAGGAAATATCCTGATACGTAATCGAGCTTGTCAGAGAGAATGCGTATCCCGTTGTAACGCATGACTGACAGCCGAAAAGAAGAAAAACAAAAACAAGCGATATAAGCACCGCACGAAGACCGACGGCAAATCTGCTTTTTTTAGGCTTCTCGGGCGGATTCATGTCTATGTTGTAATACGGGGGAGAGTCCGAAACGTTCAGAGTGCATCCGCAAAATTTACAGAATTTCGCTCCGTCGTCATTGTCTCTGCCGCAATTCGGGCATTTCAATTGTCGTTCTCCTTCCGATTTTCGTCATTATCTGTTTCGCTTACGTCGGAAAAACGCGCAAGCAGCTCTTCGAGATTCGCCACTCTCTTCTCGAGACCTTCGAATTCTATTTCAACGGGGTCGGGGATGTTTACCTGGTCGAGGTCGCAGCACACCTCTTCTTTGCTTTCCGGCTTTGCAACCTTTTCTCCGTTCTTCTTTACAACATGGGCGGGAATACCGACTGCGGTTGAGTTTGCGGGCACATTGTGGAGAACCACCGCGCCTGCGGCGATTTTGGAGTTGTCACCGACGGTAAAGTTTCCGAGCAGCTTCGCGCCCGCGCCTATCATTACGTTGTTTCCGAGAGTGGGGTGGCGTTTTCCCGTTTCCTTGCCCGTACCGCCGAGTGTCACTCCCTGATAGATAGTGCAGTTGTCTCCGATTATCGCGGTTTCACCGATTACAACACCCGAACCGTGGTCGATAAACAATCCTTTGCCTATCTCTGCTCCGGGGTGTATTTCGATGCCTGTCAGAAATTTCGCGAACTGCGAAACGGCTCGCGCGGGAAGCACCATTCCCTTTTTACTCATCGAGTGTGCGAGACGGTACATCAGAAGAGCATGAAAGCCGGAATACAGAAGCACAACCTCCGCACGATTTTTCGCGGCAGGGTCGCGTGACATAATGGAGTCGACGTCTTCCGCGATATCCGATGCCGTGCGAAGAAGCTTACCTGCTTTAATCGTTATATATTTCACTTTTTTTGACATAATCATTTCCTTATTTTATATCTGCCGCAACGATTCGTTTTCTCACGCGGCGGATGGTATACCGATACATATTACATTATATAACCGCATGGCGAAAAAGTAAACATTATTTTCGATAAAAATATCCGAATTTGCCTTAATTTGCCTTTCAGCGGATGTCGAGTATGTAGCCGCGTCCGCGGACGGAGCGTATTGCACCGTCTCCGAAAAGCGGTGCGAGCTTGCGTCTCAGATAAGTTACATATACATCCGTTACATTTGTGTCGCCTTCACTGCCCCATACACCTTTGCGTATATCGGCACGGCTTACGCATTCGCCCCTTCGATTCCACAAAAACTCGAACAGCTTCCCTTCCCTTTCCGTTAAGCAGACGGAAAGAGAGCCGAAAGTTACCGTGAGACTTTCGCTGTCATATTCGGGATAAACCGTGTTGCCTCCGAGAGCTTCTCCGCCCTCCGCCAAAACCGAAGAAAGAAAAGAGATTTTCATGGGATAAAGGAGGAATACGACATTCTGCGGACAATTTTTTCTGTCCGACTTATCGCGCGACACTGCGAAGATGCGTTTCCCGTCATCGACCGAAGCATCAAGTGCGTCAAGGCTCGGCATATCACAGAATACCGTGTCCGCGGTGCTTCTTACGCCGACTGTGCAGTCGATACACAGCAGTTCCAGCGAAGATAACAAAAAATTTTCAATTTGTTTATCCACAAAAATCAAGCTTACCATACAAAAGCCTACCGTGATGTGATATAATAATAGCCGATGATCGGTAGAGTAATTTTAACATACCGGCGTACTGTTGTCAACCGCGACAGCGCCGCAGAACAACAGGTAAGGCTATGATAAATGTTGTAAGTGATATATCGACTCCTCTGCCTGAATTTATGACACGGGAGAATACCTGCTGTTTTACGGGACACAGGATTATTTCATCCGCGGACGCGGACAGGCTGCCCGACCTGCTTGATACAACATTGTCGTATCTGATTGATTTGGGCTACAGATATTTTGTCTGCGGAGGTGCGATAGGATTCGATATGATGGCGGAAAACGCCGTCATACGTTCGATGTCACGTGCGGAGAATATAAGCCTCGTGCTTGCCCTCCCATGCCCCGACCAGACAGGCAAGTGGAAAAACCTCGAGCTCATACGTGAATACAGACGCATAAAGGGGTATGCCGCCGCCATTGAGTATCTCTCGGATGTACATACCGATGACTGTATGAAGAACAGAAATCAATATATGGTTGATATTTCGTCGTTCTGTGTCGCGTATTATAACGGAGCGTACGCGAGCGGCTCCGGTCAGACATACCGTATGGCTTGCCGAGCGGGTATCGACGTACTGAATCTTCATTCCGCATTGCGCGGAGAGGCACTGTAGCCGCAGACGGCAGTATGCCTATAATCCGCTGTCACTGAAGTACAGAAGCGGTATGCCTATAATCCGCTGTGCACCGAAGTGCAGAAGCGGTATACCTATAGTCCGCTGTCACTGAAGTGCAGAAGCGGTATACCTATAGTCCGCTGTGCACCGAAGTGCAGAAGCAGTATACATATAATCCGCTGTACACTGAAGTACAGAAGCGGTATACCTATAATCCGCTGTACACTGAAGTATAAAGATGTTTACCCTGATTTCAATTAAAATATAGAAGGATATAAGAATGAAAACACTGAAAAAAATCGAAAGCGCACCCATCAGACCCGTTCTTACAATCGTAATGGACGGCGTGGGACTTGCACCCGAATCCGAAGCAAACGCCGTAAAACTCGCAAAAACCCAGACACTCGACATGCTCATGGCTAAATATCCCATGCTCACTCTCAAGGCTCACGGTACAGCCGTAGGTCTTCCGTCGGACGACGATATGGGAAACTCGGAGGTCGGACATAACGCATTGGGAAGCGGTCAGGTATTCGCTCAGGGAGCCAAGCTCGTTTCCAACTCCATCGAATCAGGCAAGATGTTTACATCCGATACATGGAAACTTTTAACCGAAAACGTAAAGAATAACGGTTCCGTTCTGCACTTCATAGGTCTTTTCTCCGACGGAAACGTTCACTCTCATATAGACCACCTCAAGGCAATGCTCGTCGAAGCAAAGAAAGCGGGCGTTAAAACAATCAGAGTACACATCCTCCTTGACGGCCGTGACGTAGGCGAGACAACGGCACTTGATTATATCGATCCCTTCGAAAAGTTTATCGCAGAGCTTTCGACAGACGGCTGCGACATCAAGATCGCATCCGGCGGCGGAAGAATGGCTATAACAATGGACCGTTACGAAGCAAACTGGTCTATGGTTGAACGCGGTTGGAAAACTCACGTTCTCGGTGAGGGCAGATACTTCGCATCCGCACATGAAGCTGTCGAAACCTACAGAGCCGAAACACACGCCATCGACCAGGATCTTCCTCCGTTCGTTATCGCAGAGGACGGAAAGCCCGTCGGAACGATTAACGACGGCGACTCGGTAGTGTTCTACAATTTCAGAGGCGACCGTGCGATTGAAATCTCGAAGGCATTCGAGGGCGGCGCGGACTTCGATAAGTTCGACAGAGTCAGAGCACCGAAGGTAATTTACTCCGGTATGCTCGAATATGACGGAGACCTTCATATTCCGTCACGCTATCTTGTTTCCCCGCCCGAAATCACAAACACAATGGGTGAGTACCTCGCGGACATGAAGATTTCCCAGTATGCGATTTCCGAAACACAGAAGTACGGACATGTTACATATTTCTGGAACGGAAACCGCAGCGGTAAATTCTCCGAGGAATACGAGACTTATGTCGAGGTTCCTTCCGATATCGTACCGTTCGAGCAGCGCCCGTGGATGAAGTGTGCAGAAATAACGGATAAGCTTATCGAAGCGCTCGAAAGCGGAAAGTACGACTACATCAGAGTAAACTTCCCGAACGGAGACATGGTAGGCCACACGGGAAGCCTTGAGGCTACTATCTGCTCTATGGAAGCGCTTGACCTTCAGCTCGGCAGAATCCTTCCCGTAGTAGACAAGGTGGGCGGTGTTGCGATAATCACAGCCGACCACGGCAACGCGGATGAAATGGCGGAATTCGACAAGAAGACTCACGCCGTAAAGCACAATCCCGACGGTTCGCTTAAGGCGAAGACAAGCCATACACTGAATCCCGTACCGTGCATTATATACGACAACAAATTCGCCGATACCTACACAGTAAAGAAGGACGGCAAGTTCGGCCTGTCCAATATAGCCGCAACAGTAGTAAATCTTCTCGGCTACGAAGCTCCCGAAATGTGGGACGAAAGCATGATCGAACGGAAATAATGTCGGCGGATATACTTTAGCTTAGCACTTAAGTCAACCGCCGCCTCGATGTTAAATCAGAGATGCGGGCGGATATACTTTGGCTTAACACTTAAGTCAACCGCCGCCTCAAGTTAACAAGGCCTCACAAAATTATGAAAGGACAAAGGGAAACCTGAAATTACGGTTTCCCTTTATTCTGTTATGTTCTATAAAGAAGGAATACTGTATCGTTCAACATTGCTCGATGAATTTCGCCCATACGGAGTACGTCACGGCTTTGCCTGCCGTGAGGGCGGTGTCAGCACGCTTGAACATACCGAATCACTGAATATATCGTACAATCTCGGTGATTCCGATGACACGGTAAGGCACAATCTCGAGATTCTTTCGCGTGCCGTAAGTGACGGTAAATACGGCATGGAGCGTGCCGTTACGCTTTCGCAGATTCATTCTTCAAACGTCAGAATCATAGACGGTACCAACGCGGGAGAGGGATGCGTAAAGGAAAGAGGAGAGGACGGCGACGGCTTCGCCACCAAAGCTGCCGCCTTGATTCCGATAATCAAAACCGCGGACTGCGTGCCTGTTTTGCTTTGCGGACTCGACAAAGATCACGAGCCCGTTGTTTCGGCAGTGCACGCGGGCTGGCGTGGAACGGTCGCGGGCATTGTCGTGACGGCTGTGGAAAAGATGTTGTCTCTCGGTGCCGCCGCGGACAGCATACACGCCGCTGTCGGAGCACATATCGGCGTATGCTGCTATGAGGTGGATGACGCTTTTATCGAAAAGGTAAGAGCTATGCGCGGCGACGGCTTTGTGATGAGAAATATAGACTTTTCCTCGTATGAAAAGCCTCATGCAAATCTCGGAATGATGAACCGCGAACTGCTTGTGAGTGCGGGAGTCGATGAGAAAAATATAGATATAAGCAATGATTGTACCTGCTGCAATACGAAGGTTTTCTTCTCGCATCGCGGAATGCACGGCAAAAGAGGTACAATGGGTGCGGGAATCGTTATAGTTTAGAACGGTGCAATGCTCCTCGGCATCGCGGCTCCGTTTATGTTGTCGAATTCAGAAAAAAACTCGCTGATTATCACCAAAAAAACACATAAAATGCCCATCCGCACGGGTTTGTTCAAGATTTGTTTAAATATAAGTGATATAATTTTATGTAATTA
>CAVIJI010000005.1:0-21926 GCA_963642885.1 bacterium | reverse complement strand
ATGTAATTATTTATGCGGACGCAAAACTGATACGGAGGTAAAGCGTTACTAATGATAGAAATAAACAATCTGGTAAAAAACTACGGAACGAAATTTGCTCTTGACGACATCAGCTTCAAGGTGGCGAAGGGTGAAATTGTCGGATTTCTCGGCCCGAACGGCGCAGGCAAATCCACAACGATGAACATTCTGACGGGATATCTTTCGTCAACCTCGGGAGAGGCTAAGGTCGGGGGAATAGATATACTCGAAAATCCGAATGAAGCGAAAAAGCTGATAGGCTTTCTGCCCGAACAGCCGCCGCTTTATGTCGATATGACGGTTGAAGAATACCTTAACTTCGTATATGACATTAAAGCGTGCAAGCTGAAGCGTGACGCACACATTGCCGAGGTTATGAAGGTAACGAAAATCGACGATGTGCATCACAGACTAATCAAAAACCTGTCGAAGGGTTACCGCCAGCGTGTGGGTATAGCTCAGGCACTGGTCGGAAATCCGCCGGTTATAATATTCGACGAGCCGACCGTAGGTCTTGACCCGAAACAGATTATCGAAATAAGAAACCTTATAAGAAACCTCGGCAAAACACATACCGTCATTCTTTCGACACATATACTTTCCGAGGTACAGGCTGTATGCGACAGAATCATTATCATTAACGAGGGTAAGATTATTGCCGACGAAAAGACCGAAAGCATTACTCAGGCAGTTGAGGATAACCGCCGCTACAGCGTAAAGATATGCGGCCCCGTCAGAGAAGTACAGAATACTCTTTCACACATTCCCGGTGTTATTTCCGCCGATCAGACAGGTGAGAGAGAGCTCGACAGCTACACTTACGTAATAGAATCCGAAAAGGGCGTCGACATAAGAAAGCCTTTGTTCTACTCGATGAGCGAGCACGGTTGGCCTGTTATCGGACTCGAGGCTGTCGGAATGAATCTCGAAGAAGTATTTATAAAGCTCATGGAGAGAAACAGCTGACATAACCGTAATCGTATTTCGTAAAATATTCCCCTGTGCCGAAGTGCGGCATATACAGTAAATAATTAGGAGAAACATAAAATGTTTGCAATATACAAAAAGGAGATGCGCCAGTACTTCACTACGCCTCTCGGATATGTGTTCATCGCCGTTTTCCTCGGAATTTCCGGCTTTGTATTCGCGTTTTCCACGCTGCAAAACCAGACCTCCGATGTATCCGGTTACTTCCAGCTCATGATTTTCGGTTATATAGTAATAGTTCCTCTGCTTACAATGCGTACCTTCGCGGAAGAAAGAAGAACCAGAACCGAACAGCTTCTCATGACATCTCCCGTTTCGATTACGGGAATGATAATGGCCAAATTCCTCGCGGCATTTACGATGTTTGCGGGAACGGTGCTTGTTTCATGCCTCTACTATCTGCCCCTCAACCTTTACGCCGAGGACGGCCTTAATGTAGGCAAAGCGGCAGGCTCTCTCATAGCAATGCTGCTTATCGGCATGTGCTTCATCGCGGTCGGCATTTTCGCCTCGACACTGACGGAAAGCACGGTTACGGCATCTATAATCACCATGGCGATTCTCGTCGGTTTTGTTGCCGCCGCTGTTTTCAATAATCTTATAGACACCTATCTTATTCGTTACATTCTCAGCTGGATTTCCGTATATTCCCGTTACGTAAACTTCACGTACGGTATGTTCGATATATCCGCTACGGTTTATTACATCTCGATAACCGCGATATTCCTTTTCCTCGCAGTACGCGTATACGAGAGAAGAAGATACGCTTAAGAAAGGAGAGGAATCAATGAGAAACAGCTTTACTCAGACACGAAAATTCAAATACGGCTCGGTTGCCACGGCATTTACCGTTGCGTTCGTTGCGCTGGTCGTTATTTTCAATATCATTTTCACAGCCCTCGCACAGAAATATAACTGGTACGTCGATATGACACAGGATCAGGTGTACACTCTTTCCGAAGAGGCTAAGGAGCTTCTCTCGGACATACCCAATGATGTGTATATCTATTTCGCATCGGATCCCGACGTGCTTATGAGCGGAAGCAATGCGTCATACACGAGAATGATTTATACAACCGCTCTACAGATTGAGGAAGCATTCCCGAACATTCATGTGGAATGCGAGAATGTATATAAGAATCCCGCGTTCTTCCGTGAATTTTACAATACTGCCGCTACGGATATCGACTCCGACTCCGTTGTGATCACAAGCGGCGGAGAGGTAAGAGTATATGCGGCGGAAGCGTTCTTTACCTTCAGCGACACCTCCGATGCGTCTACGGTATGGGCGTACAGCGGTGAGAAAGCGATGATTTCCGGTATCATGCAGGTAACTCAGACCGAGAAGCCGAAGGTTGCGTTTACAATCGAGCACGGCGAGGAAATGAGCAATGCTCTCGCTCTCGCTAATGTGTTCGCAGAAAACGGTTTTGAGGTCGAGACGGTAAATCTCGCAAAGGACACACTTGACGACGACACGAGAATTCTCGTTATCTACAGCCCCATCTATGACTTTATCGGTGCCGAAGCCGAGGATGCAAGCACAAACGAAATAGAAAAAATCGACGAATTCCTCGACGGACGCGGATGCCTCATGGTTTTCTGCGACCCGCAGTATGTTGAAAATCTTACAAACCTTAACGAATTCCTCGCCGAATGGGGCATTGAGTACAGCAGCGGCGTTACCGTTCGCGATACGGAAAATTCGATGTCCACCGACGGATATTCGATTATAGCTCAGTACCAGTCCGACACGCTCGGCGGCTCAATCTATCGTGACCTTAATAATCTCGCAACACCTCCGAAGACTATAATCCGCAAATCCGCTCCCATCAATATTCTTTGGGAATCGGGCGGCGGACTTAACGGTTCACGTGAGGTTTCCTCCGTACTCAAATCCTATTCGACATCCGAGCTCGTGGAAAACGGACTTGTAAAAGAAACCGGCTCGTACAATCTTGTTACAATCACACGCGAAACGAGAATAGTCGACAACGAATACTACTACTCATATGTAATGGCGTTCGGTTCACCCACATTCTCGAACATGAGCTATATCGATTCAAACGCATACGCAAACGAGGATATTCTTTCCGCATCAATGAGAGCTGTAGGACGTGAGAGAGTATTGGCATCGCTTTCGCTGAAGCCCTTCGACGACGACGAGCTTACGGTTACAACGGATCAAGCCAACAACTGGACTGTTGCCATGACTCTTGTCCTTCCCGTTATGTTCGCAATCGGCGGAATCATCGTTATCACGAGGAGAAAGCACTCATGATAAAAAAACAGAAAAAACTGATAATCGCGTTTGCCGCCGTATTCGTTGTGCTGTTTGTTGTGTATTTTGCCGTAATCCGTCCGCTTACAACCGAAACCGAAGAAGAGGACACGAGTGTCGAGCTTCTTGACGGCGAGGTAGCGGTAACGGCGAAAACATCGAACTTCTACATTTTCCAGCCGCTCAGCCGTTCCGAAATTCAGTCTATAGAGGTAAAGAACGAGTACGGCGGATATAAAATTTACCGTGACGCGTCTGATACATTCCAGCTCGACGGTTACATGGGTCTGAGCTTCGATCAGGAGCTGTTCTCAAGCCTTGTCGTAACAACGGGAACCCCCACGGCTATGATGAGAGTGGCAACAGACCTCACCGACGAAGAATTCGCTCAATACGGTCTCGACGAGCCTCAGGCCGAGTGGATAGTGACCTCCACCTCGGGCGAGGAATTCGTAATCGAAGTCGGAGATGAGCTTGTTACCGAAGGCGGTTACTACGTAAAGTACGCTCCGAGAAACGCGGTATACATTCTCTCCACAACGCTTGCCGATACGGTTCTCCAGCCCTCATATAAGCTTCTCACTCCCCTTCTTACCGCGGGAATGTCGACAAACGATTACTTCTATGTCGATGAATTCACGGTTTGGAAGAACGAAGAGCTGTTTGTGAATATTTACCGTACTCCCGAAGACGAGATGAAGAGCGCCGACTCGATAGTCGAAAACTACATGACATATCCGAAGCCCGAATCCGAAAACGCATCGGCTACGGCGCTATACGAAATGAATTCGGATTTGTACTATGAAGTGCTGTACAACTTTATCACTCTCGAGGGCGATGAGGTTATGGCATTCAAGCCCGATGATGATACATACACACAGTACGGACTCGATAATCCGAAATATATGATCAGATATGTCTTTGAGGAATACGAATTTATCGTTCTCGTATCCGAAAGACAGGATGGCGGCGGATATTACGCCTGCTCGAATGTGTACGGATATAATCTGATTTGCCATGTCGAGGACGATAAGCTCAATTGGCTCGAGAAGGATTCGTTCGCTTGGATTTCCGCCACACCGTTCTTTGTAAACATTACAACCGTTAAAAACATAACCGTTACGGCGGAAAACGTAGATGTAAGCTTCACATTAACGCACGGCACAGACGCCGACGGTAATGCTACTCTCGATGTTGTCGAGGATAATTCCGGCACTGTCATTAAGAATGCGGATGTCAATAACTTCCGTCAGTATTATAAGACAATGCTTAACCTTACGAATCAGGAATACGCCAAGCTGTCAGACGAAGACAGACTCACACTTATAAACGATGACAGTAAGGTGGTAATGACGCTGACATGCGAGGGTGTCGACGGAAGCTTCAACGAATATAAATTCTATAAGTATGTAGAAGAATCGACCGGCAAGATAAGCGGCGGCAAGATATTCGTTGCGGTAAACGGCGCGGGTGAGTTCTACACAACGAACGACCTTGTTGATAAAGTAATCAACGACACCTCGAGAGTTCTCAAGGGTCTCGACGTCGATGCCTACGGTCAGAGATAAACGTTAATCTACGTGGCACAAGCATTGACCGTAAACGGTCAGAGATAAACGTTAATCTACGTGGCACAAGCATTGACCGTAAACGGTCAGAGATAAACGTTAATCTACGTGGCACAAGCATTGACCGTAAACGGTCAGAGATAAACGTAATTTACGTTAACGCAAGCATTGGTCAGAGATAAATAAACGACAAAAGGGAATGCAATGACGACTGCATTCCCTTTTTATGTTGTTGTTGCATTTCAGACGAATTTATGCTATTATTATGGTGTGAAATAATGTAAAAGTAGGGACGGTACGGAAAATGATTAAAGAAACATTTTGTTATGACTCGATTGTTACCGAACGGAAAATGTCCGCCGTTGTTATCACCCCCGAGGACAATATGCCGCATAACATTCTCTATGCTCTGCACGGTTATTGGGGAGACGAGCACTCGCTTTCTGATGATACGGAGATACAAAATGTAATAGAAGAGTACTTCGGAGACTACACTGTGGTATTTCCTTACATTTACATCAGCAGAGAACGTGAAAAATGCACCGCGCTTGACTATATTAACTCGAGCGCATACGACAGCTTTATATTCGAGCTTACGATGTCGCTCATACCGGCCGTCGAGGAAAAATACAAGATATTAAAGCGTGCGATATGCGGCTTTTCCATGGGCGGAAGAGAGGCACTGTATATAGCGTTGACTCGTCCGGATTTGTTTTATGCCGTAGGGGCGGCATGTCCCGCACCCGGATTAACCCCGGGCGAGGATAAGAGCTTTCATCCGGGACAGCTGAAGGAAGAATTTTTACGTCCGTGTACAAGTCCCGAGCATTATCCGAAAATACTTATTTCCGCATCGGAGAATGACGGGGTTGTCGGCAAAATACCGTATCATTACGCACGATTATTGGAGAAAAATTCCGTTCCGTTCGTACTGCATGAAATAGAAAAAGGCGAGCACAACAATTGTGCGGTAGCGGCACACATGAGAGAACTCGCGAAGTATCTTTGAAAAACGCTGATTTAAGGAGAAATTATGTTATCGATAACTTATTCCGCTGCCGCATCGGGGGTTGACGGTTACGAGATACGTGTTGAGTGTGCCGCGAAAAAAGGTCTGCCGTCATTTGAAATCGTGGGACTGCCCGATGCCGCCGTCAGAGAATCCGAAAAAAGAATATTCACGTCGTCCGAAAGCTGCGGTATAAGCATACAATCGGCCGAAATCAGTATAAATCTCGCGCCTGCCGACAAAAAGAAGGAAGGCACAGCTATGGAGCTGGCAATACTCATAGCCGTATACAAGGCGGTGGGAATCTTAGATGACGAAGAAAACAACACGTATATAGGTGAGATATCGTTCTCGGGTGAAGTCAGACATGTACGTGGAGTCCTCGGAATGACTATTGCCGCGATAAACAGCGGCAGAAAGCGGATATTCGTGCCTCTGGCGAACCTGAAGGAAGCATCCGTCGCGTATCGTGACGGGATTGAAATTTACGGTGTCGATAATATAGTGTCTCTTGTGGAATTTTTACGCGGAAAAAACGACGCACTGAAAAAAGCCGACGGAAACCCGTACGATGAGATAGATTCGTATGTTTCGGCAGATGATATTTCACAGGTAAAAGGACAGCTTGTCGCAAAACGCGCATTGCTGACTGCCGCCGCGGGAGCACATAATATTCTGTTTATCGGCCCACCCGGATCGGGAAAATCGATGCTTGCCAAGCGTCTGCCTACGATACTGCCTAAAATGAGCTATGAGGAAGCACTTGAAGATACGAAAATCTATTCATGTGCGGGAATGCTCAATGAGGAAATACCGTTTATATTGGAAAGACCGTTTCGTTCGCCTCATCATTCGCTAAGTACGGCGGCATTGGTCGGAGGAGGAAAAATACCGTCTCCGGGTGAAATATCCCTCGCAAATAACGGCGTGCTTTTTCTCGATGAACTGCCCGAATTCAAAAAGGATGCGCTCGAGGCTCTGAGACAGCCTATCGAGGATAAACAGGTAACGATTACGAGAGCCGCGGGAAGATACACATATCCCTCATCTTTCATGCTTGTCTGTGCGATGAACCCGTGCAAATGCGGCTATTACGGTTCGCCGAGCGGTAAGTGCACCTGCAAGCCCGCGGATATACGTGCGTATTTGGAGAAAATAAGCGGCCCGATGCTCGACAGAATAGACATTCAGGTTGAAATGCCCGCACTGTCGTTTGATGAGCTGTCGAATGATACGCGCGGTGAGACCTCCGCGGAGGTCAGAGAAAAAGTAGAAGCGGCGCGAGAACTGTCGAGAATGAGATTCCGTCGAGCGGGATTCAAGGATTATGCCGCCAAATCGAACGCTTTGATGGAAAGCGATGAATTAAGAGAATTCTGTTCGCTTGACGAAGATTCCAAAAAGGTCATGGAGGGAGTTTTCTCCAGAATGAATCTGTCCGCGAGAGCTTACGACAGAATACTCAGGGTGGCGAGAACACTGTGTGACCTTGACGCGGTATCGAGAAAAATTACCGAAGAAGACGGTATGATCGGCGGAAGAATAAAAAAACAACATATTGCCGAGGCTGCTCAAATGCGTGCCCTTGACAGAAAATATTTCAGATAGTCGCTGCCGACAATTATTCAATGGATTATACATAAAACACCGAGTCCGAATACTCGGTTTATCGGGAAACAAAAAGGAGAAAGCAATGGAAGTATCGGTAACACGTGAAAGCTTAACTAAAATTCATATATCGGGCGGTATTACATCGGCTAATGTTCACGAGCTTGATGCCGCCACAGCTTCGGAACCATGTGGTACGAACGGAATAGAAATAGACGCCGCTGATTTGGAATATATATCGAGCGCAGGTTTGCGAGTGATTCTTTCGATGAAAAAACGCTGCGGAAAAGGAATTTTCAGAATAATTAACGTTAACGATGAGGTAATGAACGTTTTCGATATTACCGGTTTTTCCGAAATCATGGATATCTCACGTGCCAAACGCAGTATAAGCATCGAAAACTGCGTTAAGATAGGTGCGGGAGCGTGCGGAGAGGTTTTCCGTATAGATGACGAGAAAATCATTAAGCTGTATTATTCGCAGACAAGCGACGACGCCATAGAAAAGGAAAAAGCTCTGGCTAAAAAGGCGTTTGTGCTGGGTGTTCCCACAGCCATTTCATATGATATTGTGGAGTGCGGCGGACGTTCGGGTGTCATTTACGAGCTTTTGAAATCTAAAACACTGAGCGAGCTTATACGTGAGGACGAAGAAAATCTCGAGAAATACGTGGATATGTACGCGGAAGTGTGCCGACACATTCATTCCATCGAATCGAACGACGGAGAACTGCCGACGTTCAAGGATATAAACCGCGAGGATATTCCGAATATAGTCGGTATTACGGACGAGGAGAGAGAGTATCTGTATAAATTCATAGACATGATACCGAACCGCACGAATTGTATACACGGAGACTTGAATCTGAATAATATCATGGTAAACGACGGCGAATGCTGTCTTATCGATATGGGCGAATTCTCTACGGGTATGCCGATGTTCGATATTTCCCGAATCCTGTTTTCCATGCACTATGCTTCCGTAAGAGAAGAGGCTTACAATGATTTTTATAAGATGAAAAACTCGACATGCGACCGAGTTTTGGATTTATTCATGAAAAAATATTTCGGCGCGCAAACTCTCGAAGAAGCTGCCGAAAAAAACGATGATGTACAATGGCTATACCCGATGGCGTGGTTCCGCTGCTGCACGGCATTTTTAAACGAAGATCTCTGGTCGGAAGAAAAGCGTGAGCTCGGTTTGAAGCTTCTTCGAAAGTATTTGATTCCGTTTATAAAAAATAAGCTGAACGCATAGAGGATTTTGAAGAATAACGGATACGGATTGTTTCTTTGTACCGACGTGATACGCGGAGAACAAAAAATATAAGGAGAATATGCGGTGAAAAAAGTAATGCTCGTGTTCGGAACAAGACCGGAAGCGATTAAAATGTGCCCGCTTGTAAACGAACTGAAAAAAAGAGACAGCATTGATACGGTTGTGTGCGTAACGGGACAGCACCGTCAGATGCTGGATATGGTTCTCGATACATTCGGTGTTGTTCCAGACTATGACCTGTCCATAATGAAGGATAAGCAGACCTTATTCGATGTAACTGTAAACATTCTGAACAGCATAAAGGATGTTCTCGAAAAGGAAAGTCCCGATGTGGTTCTCGTGCACGGCGACACATCCACGACATTCGCCACGGCACTTGCGTGCTTTTATCTGCAGATACCCGTCGGACACGTTGAGGCGGGACTTCGCACATATAATATCGACAGCCCTTATCCCGAGGAATTCAACCGTCAGGCAGTATCCGTAATCAGCAGATACAATTTTGCTCCGACGGAACCGGCACGCGATAATCTTGTCAGAGAAGGCAAGAATCCCGACAGCATATATGTTACCGGAAACACTGCGATTGACGCACTGAAAACCACCGTGAGGGATGATTATACGCATCCGGAGCTTGAATGGGCAAAGGACAGCCGTCTTATTATGATAACCGCGCACCGTCGTGAAAATCTCGGCGAGCCGATGCGCCATATGTTTAAAGCAATACGCCGCGTTATGCATGAGCATCCCGACGTTAAAGCTATTTATCCCATACATATGAACCCAACGGTACGTGAGATTGCGAACGAATATCTCGGAGGGGACGACCGCATACATATAATAGAGCCTCTCGATGTAATGGATTTTCACAATTTTTTGAGCAGAAGCTACCTGATACTTACGGACTCCGGAGGCATACAGGAGGAGGCTCCGTCTCTCGGAAAGCCCGTGCTTGTCATGCGTGATACCACGGAGCGCCCGGAAGGAATCGCCGCGGGAACACTGAAGCTTGTCGGAACCGAAGAGGAAACAATATACAGAGAATTCAGCAGACTTCTCTCCGACAAAGAAGCCTACGAGAAAATGAGCAAAGCAAGCAATCCGTACGGAGACGGACACGCCTGTGAGAGAATAGCCGATATTCTCTGCGGTAAAGACGCAAAATAAGACCGAACATAATAAATTTATATACATGGAGGTAATTCATGGGAATACTTACCTATAACGACCACGCTTTTCTCATGGACGGAAAAGAGTACACCATAATTTCAGGTGCGATGCATTATTTCCGTATTCCGAGAGAGTATTGGCGCGACAGACTTACCAAGCTGAAGGAATGCGGCTTCAATACGGTTGAAACGTATACCTGTTGGAATCTTCACGAAAAGCACGAGGGAGAGTTCGATTTCACGGGAATGCTTGACATTGCGGAGTATGTACGTACCGCGGAATCTGTCGGATTAAATGTAATTCTCAGACCGGGGCCGTATATTTGCTCCGAATGGGATTACGGCGGACTTCCCGCATGGCTTATTGCCTACAAGGGAATGAACATCCGCTGCAACGATGAGCTGTTTATATCGAAGGTACGCAGCTATTATCATCAGCTGTTCGGACAGCTGAACGGTCACTTTGCCTCACAAGGCGGAGGCATTATTATGGTTCAGATCGAAAACGAATACGGCTCGTACGGCAACGATAAGGAATATCTCCACGCCATAGTCGACATTTATCATGAGTGCGGTGTGGATGCGGTGCTCTTTACCTCCGACGGAGCACTGTCATGGATGCTCGGCGGCGGTACGCTTCCCGAACACCTCTGTGTCGTAAACTTCGGATCGAGTCCCGACGGCAACTTCGCAATTCTCGATAAATTCCGCAAAAATCAACCTCATTTATGCGGTGAGTTCTATTGCGGATGGTTCGACCACTGGTATGAAAAGCATCATACACACCCCGTAGACGATTTGAACGGCCCGTTCCGTGAAACAATAGAGTCCGGAGCATCCCTTAATTTCTATATGTTCCACGGCGGCACAAACTTCGGATTTATGAACGGTGCCAACCACGGCAACGGTTATGAGCCGACCACAACAAGCTACGACTTCTACGGTTTACTCAGCGAGGCGGGAGATCTCACACCGTCGTATTATAGGGCGCGTGAAATAATCGAAAATAAGTATGGCAAGCTGCCTCCGCTTACCGTAAAAAACACTCCCAAAGCCGCATACGGCAAGTTAGAGCTCGATGAGATAGCGTCGGTATTCGATGCCGCGCCTGTAATGGTAAAGCCTATACACCGTGCCGCACCTCAATTCCAGGAGGATATAGGTCAGAGCTACGGCTATACACTTTATTCTTCCGTTGTGAAGGGCCCGCGTGAGGAGCTTCAACTCGGTTATTCATGCCTGCATGACAGAGCTGCCTTCTATTTCGACGGAGAATACGTAGGCACGGTTGAGCGTTCAAGACGTGAGGACAAGATTGTAATGCGTGCTCTCGGCAAGGACGAGGAGGTAAAGGTTGATATCCTGGTTGAGAATATGGGAAGAATCAACTACGGTCCCCTGATGGGCGACAATAAAGGTATTACGGGAGTAAAATTCGGACAGCAGTACCATTTCGGCTGGGATATGTTCCCGCTCGAAATGAATGATCTTACCGCGGTACCGTTTAAGTCAAACACAAGCGGTGCGGATAAGCCTTCGTTTATGCGCGGAAAGCTCATAATAGAGGACGAACCCGCAGATACGTTTATTAAGCTCGACGACTTCCACCACGGCTTCGTTGTTGTAAACGGCTTTAATCTCGGCAGATATTATACCGATGCGGGCCCGCAGAAAACACTTTACTGCCCCGCCCCGAGGCTGAAAAAAGGCGAAAACGAAATTATAGTATTCGAAATGGATTCGAGCAAGAGCAATGTTATCGAATTCACCGATACCCCCGTCTTTGACTTATAAGTCCCGACTCGATAGTCCTTGTCGGATTACGGAATAAAGAAACGAAAAAATGGGCTGATGCATTTTTGTGCATCAGCCCATTCGATTTTTCAGCTTTCAAGGTATCTTGTGAGGAATTCCTTTGTTCTCTGCTCTCGCGGAGAATTAAATATCACATCGGGCGTTGAATCCTCGAGGATTATGCCCTTATCCATGAAGATTACTCTTGCGGAAACGTCTCTCGCAAATGCCATCTCATGAGTAACGACAATCATCGTCAGCCCTGTTTCGGCAAGCGACTTCATTACCTCGAGCACTTCTCCCACCATTTCGGGGTCAAGCGCCGATGTCGGCTCATCGAAAAGAATAATCTCGGGGTGCATGGAAAGCGAACGCGCTATTGCGACTCTCTGCTTCTGACCGCCCGAGAGCTGCTTCGGACGTGCGTTTATATACGAATCCATTCCGACCTTCGCGAGATATTCCATGGCGGTTTCCTTAGCCTCCGCACGTGATTTTTTCAGCACCGTGACCTGTGGACAGATACAGTTCTCAAGCACATTCATGTTTGCGAAAAGATTGAATTGCTGGAAAACCATGCATACTCTGGCGCGGTATGAATTGACGTTGTTCTTTTTATCGGATATATCGTTTCCCTCGAATATTATCCTTCCGCAGGTCGGTTCCTCAAGCAGATTAATGCACCGAAGCATTGTGCTTTTTCCCGAACCGGAGGAGCCTATGATGCTGATAACCTCTCCCTTATTTACGGTAAGGTTTATATCACGAAGCACGACGTGGTCTCCGAAGCTCTTTCCGAGATGGTCGAGCCTGAGTATTTCAGTCATTCGGAATTTCCTCCTTTGCGGTTATGTGTATTTCGGCTTCCGAGTCCGAACCCGAACCGCATATGGTATACGATTCGTTTCCGTCCAGCTTTTTCTCGATGACTCGAAGCAGTCTCGTTACCGTGAATGTGAGAATGAAATATATCACGCATATAACGGTATAAGTCTGGAATGTCTGAAGGTTAATACGCTTGATAACACCTGCCATGTAGTACAGCTCGGATACGCCGATAACGTTCAGAACGGAGGTATCCTTAATGTTGATGACGAATTCGTTGCTGATTGACGGGAGTATATTGCGAAGCACCTGCGGCAGAACTACCTTTACCATAGCCTGCCAGTGTGTCATGCCGACGGAATATGCTCCTTCAAGCTGTCCCTTATCAACGGAAATTATTCCGCCGCGCACTATTTCCGCCATATACGCGCCCGTGTTGATCGAAACGATGAAAAGTCCCGCGGGAATAAGCGGAAGGGTGCTGCCGCCGTTCAAAAAAGCGTAGCCCCAATATATAACCATTGCCTGAACCATCATAGGAGTACCGCGGAAAATTTCGATATATACGGTAATGATTATATCCGCCGCTTTCTGAAGCACTCTGACGGAAATTTCCTTTGATTTCGGAGCGGTGCGGATAACGCCTGTAAGAAGGCCTATCAGAAATCCCGCCACAGTACCGACAAGCGCGAGAAGCATTGTATATCCCACGCCTGCGAGAAGGTATTGCCAGTAGTCCTCCAGAATACCTATAACTTCTTTAAAAAATTGCATAACAGACCTGCCGAATTACTTTTTGTAAATGATAACAAGGTTGGAATTATAGTAGCACTCGGTGAAATCCACCTGCTCCGCTCTTTCGGCCGTGGGGCTCATACCCGCGGCAATGGCGTCAACCGCGCCGGACTGAACGGCCGCGATAAGCGAATCCCATTCGTATGCGTAAATTTCAAGGTTCATACCGAGGGATGCGGCGATGTACTTTGCGAAAATAACGTCATATCCGTTGGCATAAAGCTCTGTTCCCGAATTCGCAATCGGAACGGCATCGTTTGCGGGCGTCGTCTGTGTCCAGTTGTAAGGAGCATATGCGCATTCCATGGCAACCTTCAGCGTACCGTTTGCACCGTCTGTTTCGGGTATCGTGAGAGCAAGAGCCGATGAATACTCCGTATCGGGAGAAGCATTGATTTCGACACACTGACGCATGAGCTCTTCTCTTGTTTCACGGGGAACGGCGGATATGATTCCGCTTACGGTATCCGTCATTTCGGAGCCCTTTTTGAATGCCACCGCTATTCCCGTTTCTTCATCGGTTGCGGTAAATCCCGTGTCGTTGTTCAAAAGGGGAATGTATGCCAGTGTATCGTCCTTGGAGCAAACATCATACGCGGTAGGCTCCTCGGCAACGTAACCGTCGATGGCGCCCGAATTTACGGCGTTGAGAAGGTCGGTAAAGTCGGGATAATCCATTTTCGTTATGTTGTCAATCTGGTCGAGAGCCGTAAGATGGAATGTACCGGTCTGTGCGCCGAGAACGGCACCGGAAAGCTCGGAAATACTTGTTACACCCGAGAGATCCATTTTCTCTCTGGAGCCGCAGGAGAACAACGCGGCGGAAAGTGTAAGCGAAAGAGCGACGGTAAGAATACTTGCAACGATTCTTTTCATGATGTACCTCGAATAAAATTAAAGATAATCAAAAAAGCGATCGTGACAAAGTGCCGCGACCGCTGATGGAACAATAAATATCAGACGCAATCGAAAATAGCACTCCGCACGTGACATGCGACAGCCGTAAGGATATTATCCGTACGTCCAGAGTGATACGGCTCAAACCGCACCATACTTCGGCAGCCGCACCTTTTGTCACCGGTCATCGATGTTTGAGCATCTCGGTGTGAGTACTGATTGCGAACCGCGCCTCTATGATCTTGTTTGCTTTTATGAAGATGCCATATTATATCATGTATCGAAACGAAAATCAATAGTTTTTTGCATAAAAATTCACTCGATTGAAAGTTTGTTAATATTGCACCGAAAATGTGAAAAAAGCGCCACTTGCATTATCACCGATAATATTGAAAAAAGAAAAATGTTGCAATATGCCGAATCGTGTAGTATAATGATTCACAGATATGATGTTCGTATAGCGGTTTTTGAATAAAATCAATAAATTAATATTACAGGAGGTTTGTTATGGAAACAATGACCACACACGAACGAATCAGACGTATGTACGACCACAAGGATGCCGACCGTATACCGGTGATGGACTCACCGTGGTGGGAAACAATCAAACGTTGGATGGACGAAGGAATGCCGACGAGTGATTACATCGAATATTTCGGTCTCGACAAAACGGCGTATATTTCCACCGATAACTCGCCGCGCCTGCCCGAGAGAATAATCGAGGAGACGGACGAGTATATTATACGCACTACCGCATGGGGAGTTACGACGAGAACATTTAAGGATCACACGACGACACCCGAGCAGATTGCGCATCAGATATCCACACCGGATGAATGGAGAAAGGTACGTGACCGTATTGTACCCTCCGATGATCGTATTCCGTGGGATATGCTGAAGAACAATTACAAAACATGGCGTGACGAAGGACGATGGATCACAGGCGGACTTTGGTTCGGATTCGATATCACGCACTCTCACATGGTGGGCACAGAAAATCTTCTTCTGGCGATGATAGAAGAGCCCGAATGGGTAATGGAAATGTTCGACAGAGAGCTTGACGTCTCTTTAAAGCAGCTTGAGAGAATCTGGGATGCGGGATATACCTTCGATGAGGTACACTGGTACGACGACATGGGATACAAGGGAACGCAGTTCTTCTCGCTGAACCTCTACCGTGAGCTTCTCAAACCTTATCATCAGCGTGCCATCGATTGGGGACACCAGCACGGCTGTGTGGTACGTCTGCATTCATGCGGCAATATTATGCCGTTTGTACCCGAGCTCGTGAGCATGGGTCTCGACGGATTGAACCCGCTTGAGGTTAAAGCGGGAATGGATCCCGTTAAGCTGAAGCATGAGTTCGGCGACAGACTTCTGTTCCACGGAGGCATTAATGCGGTAAACTGGGATAAAACCGATGTTATCATGGATGAAATCGAACGTGTGATTCCCGTCATGAAGGAGAACGGCGGTTACATTTTCGCGTCCGACCACTCAATCCCACCGCACGTAAGCTTCGAAAACTTTACTCAGATAATAAATAAAATCAAGGAAGTCGGCAGCTATTGATGCCCGACAAAATATAACGGCAAACTTTTTATGGAAATTACAGCTGAAACACTAATCAAGGATACAAACCGATACTCGATATACGACATACGTGACGGCAGCGATCTGCTCTACGGTGTAATACCTAATTCAACCGCGGTTGAAGCGGGCAGTCTTCTCGACAACCCGCCGACGGATAAAGAAAAACCCGTTGTTATAGTCTGCGCGAGGGGGCAGATAAGCATTGAGATTGCCGAAAAGCTGTGCGCTATGGGATATACGGCGTACAGCCTGCACGGCGGATACGCGGCATGGCTCAGAGAAGAAGTCAGGATGCAGTCGGAGACGCGCGAAAGTGAGGAATTAAGAAAAAAGGTCGAGGAAAGCATACAAAAGAAGTTTCACTCGACACTTATGAGTCCCTTTACGAAGGCGCTGAAGGATTACGAACTGGTTAAAGAAGGAGACCGTGTTGCGGTTTGCATGTCAGGCGGAAAGGATTCCATGCTCATGGCGATGCTTTTCCGCGAGCTTATGCATTACAGCAAGGTTAAATTCGAGGTCGAATATCTTGTTATGGACCCCGGATACAATGAGGCAAACCGAAAGATTCTCGAATACAACGCGAAAAATCTCGGTATTCCGATAAAAGTATTCGAAACACGCATATTCGAATCGGTGTATAAGGTTGATAAGTCGCCGTGCTACCTCTGTGCCAGAATGCGCAGAGGATACCTGTACAGCTTCGCACGTGAGCTCGGCTGTAATAAAATAGCGCTCGGACACCACTACGATGATGTTATCGAGACGCTGCTTATGGGACTTCTTCACAGCGGACAGATTCAGGGAATGATGCCTAAGCTCCACAGCACAAATTATCCCGAAATGGAGCTTATCCGTCCGCTTTACCTCATCCGAGAGGATGATATTAAGGCGTGGAGAGATTATAACGGACTGCATTTTCTTCAGTGTGCGTGCCGTTTTACCGATACCTGTACAACCTGCAACAACGGGCAGAATCATTCGAAAAGGCAGGAAACGAAGGAGCTTATACGCGAGCTTAAGAAAAGCAATCCCGATGTCGAAAAATGCCTGTTCCGCGCACTGAGCAACGTCAATCTCGACACGATGATCGAATACAAAACCGACGGAGTACGGCATTCGTTTCTCGAAAATTATTAAGGATGCTCTGAATAAATCGGATTTTTGCAATAAAAGACTGAAATATAGGGGCTTTTATTGCAAAAATAACCTTAAATCAGAGGTTCCTTAAAGGATGCTCTGAATAAATCGGATTTTTGCAATAAAAGACTGAAATATAGGGGCTTTTATTGCAAAAATAACCTTAAATCAGAGGTTCCTTAAAGGATGCTCTGAATAAATCGGATTTTTGCGATAAAAGACTGAAATATAACTACTCGGATAATGCCTTCGCGAGCTTTCCCGACGGCTTGAATTCTTTGAATTCCTGTTCATCGTACTTTATAACCTGAGTACTCTCGAATCCGTCGCGAAGCTTCATAACGGCGGAGATTTGATCTCCTTCGCTTGCCGAGACGCCCTCGACAATAAGTCTGCGGTAGTTGTACATCCATCTTTCACCTGATTCCGTACATACGGCGGGAAACTCTTCTCCCGTTGTGTCGTTGCGGATTGCGAACTCGAATTCGTGTCCCTCATCCATATCGGTGTAGTCGTAGACACTGTTGTTCCAGCGAACCGCAAACTGAGCCTCACCCGATTCGGTATTGTAGTAAAACGCATATGCTGAAAAGTATCCGTCGCTCGACATCTCCGCGGAAATATCCACCGTATATGTCAGCGATTCCCCGTCCGAGTATGCCTCACTCCAGTTATCCGTGGCAACAGGAGAGGAAAACATACTTCTGTCAGCCGCTATTATACATCTGACAACAAACATAGCACAAAGCGCGAGTACTATTACCGTACCCAGCACCTTAACGAATTTTTCCATTTTAATCCTCCGATGATAAACTATATCCGCTTGAAATAATTTCGAACGCCGTAGAATCAATACTCCAGTGATTATACCATTCAAAAATGAACTTTTCAAGCCGAGCGGAGAATATAGGACAAAACGGCGCTTCCGCCGATAAAAAATAACGTAATAAAACAGCAGAAAGGAAAAACTATGATTCTTTCAACACAAACAGACCACATTTTCCGCGTTTGCGGAGATAAGGACGGCATTGATATTCTTGCGAGAGCGGGCTTTGACGCAATAGATTTTTCTATGTTCCCGATGTCGGACGATTCATCTTATATGAACTCATGCGATGTGAACGAATACGCGAACAATCTGCGTAAATCCGCCCATGACGCGGGACTCAGCTTCAATCAGGCACACGCTCCGTTCCCCGGCTGGAGAATCGGAGACGACGCATACAACGAAAAAATGGCTCCGAGAGTTGTTCGCGCGGTAAAAATCGCTGGTCTTCTCGGCGCCAAAGCAATTGTGGTTCACCCGATTTTCGTGCCCGACGGAGGTGAAAAGCAGAAAGAATTCAACCTGAATTATTATCGTGAGATGGAGCAGGTTGCGCTTGATTACGGCGTTAAAATAGCGCTCGAAAACATGTGGGGCTGGGACAGCAGAAGAGGCTACATTGTTCCGAATGTTTGCTCATACGGCGAGGATTTGTGCGATTATTACGACGAGCTCAACCCGAATGCGTTTACCGTATGTCTCGACCTCGGTCACTGCGGTCTTGTCGGAGACGAAGCGGATCACGCTATACGTGTACTCGGAAACAAGAGACTCGGCGCTCTTCATGTACATGACAACAACTACAGAGAAGACACCCACACCATTCCGTATGACCGTGCGGGAAGAATGAATTGGGATAAGATAACATCGGCGCTCGGCGAAATAGACTATAAGGGAGACCTTACCTTCGAGGCGGACTGCTTCCTTTCGAGATTCGACAGAGCTACCCTTCCGATGGCTTCCGCATTTATGGCTCAGGTAGGACGCTCGCTTATAGAGAAGATAGAAAAAGCAAGAAAGTAATAATCGCTAAGCGATAGACGGAGCATAAAAAATACCGTACACCTCGGATTAAGTGTACGGTATTTTCGTTTATGTAAGAAAACAAAAGAAAAATCCGAAATAAAATTTCGGATCGCATTGCGGGGAAGGGATTTGAACCACATGACCTCCGGGTTATGAGCCCGACGAGCTACCAGACTGCTCTACCCCGCGATATTAAATTCACCGATGAAATCAATGCCGGAGACCGGGCTTGAACCGGTACGTAACTCTCGTTACACGGGATTTTAAGTCCCGGGCGTCTGCCAATTCCGCCACTCCGGCACATCCCCACGAGAGGTGTTCATCAATGCTCAATTATTATAGCATACCGCACGGTATTTGTCAAGGTATTTTCGCGGATTTTTCGAAGAAATTTGTACCGTTCTATGCGTCGGCGGATCCGAGATATAAAACGACGGAGCCGCCGCCGTTGTTTTGAATGCTCGTACGTGATTGTCTCGGTGCGGAGTGGTATTCCTCACCGAATGCACGGTTAAAGCTTCTTATCGAGCCGAACCCGCTTTTATATGCGATTTCCGTCACGGAGAGTGTAGTGTTGTTCAGCAGTTCACGTGCGTATTCGAGTCTGAGCTCATTCACAAATCGCTTGAAATTTATTCCCACGGCATCCGAGAAAACTCTGGACAGGTAGTGTGCGCTGTAGCCGCATGTGGTCTCAAGGTCCGAAAGAGTGATTCTTTCACGAAAATGCTCGGAAATATACGAAAACATCGATTCGATTATGCTGCTGTTTTTTTTCGTTCCGCTCGGGACGAAAATCGTTTGCCCACAGTATGCATCAAGCATGAGGTACAGGCATCCTTTAAGGGCGTAACGGCCGTAATCACGTCTCCTCACCACGGTATCGACATAGAAATCGAAAACCTCATTCGTAGGCGTAAAACGCGCCGTCTCTCCCTCGGTTCCGCGAACATTCGAGAAGAATGCTCCCGTATTGTCGGAAGAAAAAACATGGACAATCGATTTTGAACTGATCGGTGTTTCGTACGAATGTATTTTATCGGGCATTATAAGGGCACACTCTCCCGCCGAAATTTTTTCGTGCCTGCTCTGCAGCGACAAAATCAATTCTCCCTCGAGTACGGATACAAGCTCTGCGCTTCTGTGAAGATGACCCGTAAAATTTATATTGTCGTACTGCCGTATGTCATGGTAATTTTCATTGCCGAAATTTTCCCGTTGATATAGCATTTTATTCTCCCGTGAATATGACCGATATTTCGGTTGATATTATACCGTTTATTCTTATGTTTGTCAACAACTGTGTGATAATTGTCCTAAACACAATGATAAATTGCTGTTATTTTACGATAAGACAAATTATACTAAAGATATGCAATCAACACGCCGAATACATACGGAAAGGAAAGATAATATGAGAAAAATTCACATTCACGGCGATGATGTTATCGCGAAAATCGACAGAAATATTTACGGTCATTTTACGGAGCATCTCGGCGGCGTATTCTACGACGGTATTTGGGTAGGCGAGGACTCGAGCATACCGAACATCAACGGACTGAGAACCGATATTATCGAGAAGATGAAGGCGATAAACGCCCCCGTTATTCGCTGGCCGGGCGGATGCTTCGCGGAAATTTACGATTGGAGAGACGGCATAGGTCCGAGAGACAAGCGTCCCACCAGAATCAACTGGTGGCACAACGATGACGGAAGATACGAGCCTAATCTCGTCGGAACACATGAATTCATCGAATTCTGCCGTCTTTCGGGAGCGGAACCGTATATTGCCGCAAATATCACGTCTCTTACACCGCTCGACATAAGAGACTGGATGGATTACTGCAACTCTCCGGCAGGCACGACAAGCTACGCACGTCTTCGTGAGGAAAACGGCGCACGTGAACCGTTTAATGTCAAATACTGGGGCGTCGGTAACGAAACATGGGGCGGCGGCGGAAATATGACCGCAGAAATGTACGGCAACGAGTACAGGAGATATGCGACGATTATGCGCAATGCCGATCCGAGAGCCGAGCTTATTCTCGCGGGACAAGATGACTGGAGATGGCCGAGAGACCTGCTCCGCATAATCGAAAGCTCCGACAGAAGTCTCGCGGGTATGTCCGTACACTACTATTGCGGCTCTGCGGGAGATCCGCTTCGCTTTAACGAAAAAGAATGGTATCGTTTACTGAAGCAGGCTCTTTATATCAACAGAATAATCGAACGCAACTGGGGCTTTGTTGTAGGTTACGGACTCGAAAAGCAGGCTCGTCTTGTGCTTGACGAATGGGGCTGCTGGCATCCGGGAGGATCGGGCCCGTCCTCGCACATGGCCGATTACGGTATAAAGCCTGCCGTAAACAATCCGAACGGTGTTGAAAACCTGTTTGAACAGCAGTCGACAATGCGTGATGCTATGGTAAGCGCACTGAACCTCAATCTTTTCAACAATAACGCCGAGAAAATCAAAATGGCAAACACGGCGCAGCTCGTAAACAATCTGCACTGCCTGTTCCTCGCAGGCGGAGAATACTGCATAACAACTCCGACATATCATATTTTCGATATGATGAAATGGCATCAAGGCGGTGACGCGCTGAGAACCTCGGGAGACCTCGGCTCTCTTGATATATCCGAAAACAACAGCAATTACACATTGCCCGCCCTCTCTGTTTCCGCAAGCCTTAAGGACGGATACCTCACCGTAACTGCGGCTAACCTTTCACTCGATACGTCCGAGGAGCTGTGCCTCGACGCGGTCGGACTGGAATACACGGGAAAAGCGGACATATACACCCTGACATCCTCCGATCCTCACGACTGCAACACATACGAGGAACCCGAAAAGGTTAAGCTCGCAAAGAGAACAGAGCTTGATTACAGCGGAAAGCTGACAGTTCCCGCCTTCTCTACCGTCACGGTAAGAGCCGAAGTTAAGTAACGGCATAAATCAAAATCAACCTATAACGGATGTCCTTGCGTCGATCTTTGAGTAAGTCGTCCGTAGTCGCGAAAGAACCGCCGCGCTAAAGAAAATTCTTTCTTAACGCAGCGGCTCTTTTATGCTGTTTATTTAATATATAAAGCGATTGTCACTGAAAC
>CAVIJI010000004.1:21840-88964 GCA_963642885.1 bacterium | reverse complement strand
CTTCGGGCTTCTTCGCCTTCTTTTCGGAGTCTAAGGGTTTCATTGTCGGGAACAGAAGTACATCTCTTATCGCTGCCGAATCCGTAAGCAGCATACACATTCTGTCGATTCCGAAGCCTATACCGCCTGTCGGAGGCATACCGATTTCAAGAGCATTCATAAAATCTTCGTCGGTACGGTTGGCTTCTTCGTCTCCCTGTGCGAGAAGAGCCTCCTGAGCTTTAAATCTTTCTCTCTGATCTATCGGGTCGTTCAGCTCCGAATATGCATTTGCCATTTCCCAACCGTTCATAAAGAACTCAAAACGTTCTACATAGTCGGGATTATCGGGCTTCTTTTTCGTCAGAGGTGATATCTCAATAGGATGATCCATTATAAACGTAGGTTGGATGAGATGTTCCTCAACAAATTCTTCAAAGAACAAGTTAAGTATATCGCCTTTTTTATGTCTTTCCTCGAATGCTACGTTATGTTCCTTTGCAGCCGCTCTTGCTTCTTCAAGTGTATGAATTTCATTAAAATCAACACCCGAATATTTCTTTACGGCATCAAGCATTGTTATGCGTTCAAACGGCTTGGAGAGGTCCATCTCGATACCGTTATATGATATTTTTGTTGTTCCGAGAACCTCTTGTGCCAGGTGACGATACAGATTTTCGGTCAAATCCATCATTCCATGATAGTCAGTATAAGCCTGGTAGAGCTCCATAAGAGTGAATTCAGGGTTATGTCTTGTGTCCATACCTTCATTACGGAAAACTCTGCCTATTTCGTAAACCTTTTCAAGTCCGCCCACGATCAAGCGCTTCAGATAAAGCTCAAGTGAGATGCGAAGCTTAAAGTCTTCGTCGAGTGCGTTAAAATGCGTTTCAAACGGTCTTGCCGCAGCACCGCCCGCATTCGCCACGAGCATGGGAGTTTCAACCTCCATGAAGCCTTGCGAATCGAGATAACGTCTGATTGTGCTGATTATCTTTGATCTCTTGACAAAGGTATCCTTTACTTCGGGATTCATAATCAAATCCACGTAACGCTGACGGTATCTTGTATCTGTATTGGTAAGTCCGTGGTACTTTTCGGGAAGAACCTGCAAACTCTTTGAGAGAAGTGTAACCGTTTCGGCGTGAATCGAGGTCTCTCCGGTTTTGGTCTTAAATACCTTGCCGCAAATACCTACAATATCGCCCACATCCATTTTCTTAAACTTTGTGTAGCTGTCTTCTCCTACCGCGTCTCTCGCCACATAGCACTGGATAGTTCCTCCGAGATCCTGAACATGGCAGAATGACGCTTTTCCCATAATACGCTTGGACATCATTCGACCGGCAACCGAAACCGTCTTACCGTCAAACTCGTCGAAATTATCTCTGATTTCATTACTGTGATTGGTAACATCGTACTTTGTAATCTTAAACGGGTCTTCACCTGCTTCTACAAGAGCGGCCAGCTTTTCACGGCGCATTCTGAGTACTTCATTAAGTTCGACATCAGTCATAGGCTGATTATTATTTATATCTGTCATATTTAACTCCTAACAATTCAGTTGTTTTTTGTTCTTTCCACCTTGAGTACCTTGAATTTCAGTTCTCCTCCGGGTGTTGCGGCGATAAATTCATCTCCGGCTTTTTTACCTATCATAGCCGAGCCTATGGGGCTTCTGTCCGAGATGCGACCCTTAAGGGGGTCGGATTCGTTTGTGCCGACGATGGAATACTCGACTTCTTCTTCCATATCATAGTCATACAATGTAACAGTCGAACCGAGGTTGACGATATCCGCTCTTATGTCGCTTTCGTCAATAATTTCCGCGTTCTTTATAAGCTCCTCGAGCTCAGCGATTCTCGCCGCAACCTGACCTTGCTCGTCTTTGGCGGCATCAAGTTCACTGTTCTCGGAAAAGTCACCGAGGGAACGCGCGTAAGCAAGATTCTTCTTTACTTCTTCGGTTTTTTCGCCTTTTAAATATGTAAGTTCATCGACAAGTGCTTTATAACCGTCGGGGGTATATTTAGTTGTCTGTTTCTTTTCCATGGTTCGATATTACCTTTCTGTTGTATGAATTATTGTTATTATTTAAGAGCATTTACGGCTTCAGTAAGCTGATTATCCTCTTCATCCGTAATTTTATAGATATTCTTTCCCGAAAGAGCTTCATCGAGCTCAACTTCAACATCGGGAACGATACCCACACCGTGATAGTTATCCGAGAACGGAGGATTATACATACGGTATGTCACGGAAACCGCGCTGTTGTCGGAAAGTGGGATTGTGGTCTGCATACATCCCTTTCCGTACGTAGTCGTTCCGACTATAACCGCCTTATTATAATCGCGCACCGCGGAAGTAAACAGCTCCGCCGCACTTGCGGTACTGCCGTTTACCAAAACCGCCATCGGCATATCCAACTCTCCTGCTTCGGAATAATATGCTTTAACCTCATTGCCGTCGGCATCGAAAATTCTTACAATCGGGCCTTCGGGAAGTATATAATCAAGCGTGGTAACGATGGACGACAATTCCCCGCCCGGATTGTATCTGAGGTCTATAATCAGCTTTTCACAGCCTTTTGACTGCAATTCTTCTACTGCCGAAACAAACTGTGTCGGTGTGTTTCCGTCAAACTCGGAAATCTTGATTACTCCGATCTTATCATCGAGTGCGTATACTCTGTAAAGTACGGACTGGGCTTCGACAATACGTCTTTCGATATCGAACTCGAGTACTTCCGAATAGTTTTCCCCTCTCAATACCGTGAATAATGCATGAGTTCCGACTGTTCCCTTCAACTTGTTAATGGCGGGATAGTATCCGATTTCGCTGACCGACTCTTTATCTTCGCCGACATACACAATAAGATCTCCCGGCAGGATACCCGCCTCAAGTGCGGGAGAATCGTCTACAACACTTATTACCTCTATTGCTTTATAGTCAACATTGTAGATTACCGTAACACCTATTCCCGCGACCTCGCCCTCAAGGTCGCTTACAAATGAATCGAATGCTTCCGCATTGTAATAAGCACCGTACCGGTCGCCTGTGCCGGCAATGTATCCCGCAAGCATTCCGTCGATAAGTGTGTCGTCATCAAGCTCATCAATATAATAATTGCGGTATATACTGTCAACCTCCGCAAGCTTCGCGGTTGCCTTTTCCAGAAATTCAGATGAGGATGTTTCGCTTCCCGTTGTTACGGATGTATCGGAGAATGTGCCCGAATTATTAAGTGTACTTACGGCCTCCCCGAGATATCTGCTCTCGAATTTGTTGTAAAGACCGATGTAGGTTGCCTGAAATGTAGCGATGCAGCATATCAGAACCGTCACAATACATGCACCTACGGATATCTTTTTGCGCATTATCTGCAAACCTTTCTCTGGTAAATATTTTTTAGAATCAATACCTGTCTTACATCACAGTCGATTCTCGATTAAAATCACGTGATTACGGAAATACCAAATAGTTGCGCGGGTTAACTACCGAACCGTTTTCACGGACTTCGAAATGCAAATGATATCCGAACGTATTGCCTGTAAGGCCTACATGTCCGATTATCTGTCCCGCACTTACCGTATCCCCCGCCGAAACCAATCTGTCCGACATATGCGCATATAATGTCGATATGCCGCCACCGTGGTCTATCAGGACATAGTTTCCGTAACTCCAGTGCATTTCGCTCTTAAGAACGGTTCCTCCGTTGGCCGCAAACACATCGGTACCGTTTGCGCAAGCCAAGTCTATTCCGAGGTGATAATCCTGTACTCCGTAAAGATCGCGCCAGCCCTGCTCTGAAGATACATAGTATGAAGCATTTGCGTCAAGAGGCCATCCGACATCACCGCCGATATACACGGACTGGCTCTTCTTTTGAAGCTCCGCCAAATAATTTTCGAGCTCCGAGTTGAGCTGTTCCTCAAGCTGCTTGTTGTAATTGTATGTCTCCATCCAATCCGCTTCATTATCCTCAAGGTTCGACATGTAGTCGAGTTTATCCTCATATGCCGCCTGATTCTCCTGAATCGCGTTTTCGTAATCCGCAACTCTCAGCTGCTGTATCTCCAATTGATCATCAAGGGTAGCCTTATCGGCCTCAAGTGCCTCTTTTGTGGCTTTTAATTCTGTAATTACATCGGCATCAAAATCGAAAACAGCGTTTACATAATCAAGCTTCGTTAAAAAGTCAACAAGGCTTTCCGAACCGAGAAGAATTTCGATGTAATCGGAATTTTCGTCCATATACACGTCAACCATTCTCTCAAGAAATGCTTCTTCCTGATTCTCTATTCTCGTTTCCTTATCCTCGATGTCCGCCGTTTTCTGTGTAATCGACTTATCAAGCTCATCCATCTGTCCCTCGGCGAGGGTTTTCATCTGGTTGTTGTACTCGATTACCTTATCAAGCTCGGTGATTGTGTTCCACGTATTGCTCTTGTCCGTCTGTATACTCGCAAGCTCATCGAGTGCTTGATCCTTTTTTCTTTGTATGTCGGCAATCTGATCCTCGTAGGACTGTACCGTTGCATCGGTAAGCTCACCGTCAGCCGCTACCGCAATTTGCATGGGATAGCATATAGCGACAACCGCGCTGCCGATTAAAATCGCCGACATGATTTTCAGCTTTATTTTTCTCATGTTCCTGCCCTTTAATTCCAAAAAACGCTCTGCCGAAATCGTTTTCTCGGTTACTGTCTAAGGTATTTTTTCAGTGAAAGCGACGAGCCGAATATACCTGCCAAAACACCGACTCCGATAAAGCCCCACAGTACATAATTACCGATATCCGAGAACTGCATTATAGTTAACATCTGCAGATCGGTCACAACGAGTGTTTCTATGTAGGAGTAAATATACCATTCGATAAAGTATGCACAAATCGAAGCAAACAAACCGATAAATATACCTTCGAATATAAACGGAAGCGATATGAACCATCCCGTAGCTCCTACGTAGCGCATAATACTGATTTCGTTTTTTCTCGAAAAAACAGACAGCTTAATCGTATTGATAATTATGAAAACGCTGACAACAGCGAGAATTATCAAGAACCACGCAAAAACAAGCTTAATTCCGCCCTTGAAGTTTTCGAGTGTTGTGGCGAGCTCGAAACGGTTGTTTACCTTTGTTATTCCCTCGATCTGTCTGAGCTGATAATCAAGCTCGGACACCTTGTCGTTATCTATATAGGTTATATCATATCTGTCGGGAAGCGGGTTTACATCATCTGTTACATCCGAGTACACATCGTATTTTGTCTTCATGTACTCGAGTCCCTCTTCCTTAGTGACGCGTTCGATCTTTTCTATATTGTCAAGCTTTTCGATTTTATTACCGATCTCGACTATTTCATCTTCGGTTAAATTCTGATCGCAAAAAACGACAATTTCCTTTAAAACTCCGAACTGTTCGAGATTAAGATTGATTGTCTCAACCAAAAGCGTAAAACCGCCTAAAACCACGAGACAGCTCATGAGCACCGCTATCGACGCAAAAGTCATGACACCGTTTCTCCAGAGCCCCGATAACGCCTGTCCTATGAAATAGAATATATTATATCTTCGCATCGAACATACCCCCGACTCTGTCTTCAACTATAAGTCCGTCCTTAAGCATTACGACGCGCTGTTTATAATAGTCAACAAGATTTTTTTCGTGTGTTACAACGATAACGGTTTTACCGAGTCTGTTTATTTTAACGAGAAGCGACATTATTTCGAGCGACATCTTCGGATCGATGTTTCCCGTCGGCTCGTCCGCGATTATAACCTTGGGATTGTTGGCAAGCGCACGTGCAAGTGCGACTCTCTGCTGCTCGCCGCCGGAGATCTCATTCGGGAATGAATCCTGTTTTCCCGTAAGGTTAACGGTATTTAATATTGCCGGTACTCTTCTGGAGATTTTCTTGCGCGGTGTTCCCACGACCTCCATTGCAAATGAAACATTCTCGTAGACTGTTTTCTTCGGAAACAGTCTGAAATCCTGGAAAACAACACCCAATTCCCTTCTGTAATACGGGACCTTAAAATCGGACATTTTGGTGAGGTCATAGTCACCTACGGTAAGCTTTCCCGAACTGATTTTTTCTTCTCTCAGCAGCAGCTTCATCAGTGTGGTTTTGCCGGCTCCCGAATGACCGACCACAAAAACAAACTCACCGTCGTCAATGTGAAGATTGATTCCGCGCAAAGCCATTGTTCCGTTTGGATATGCTTTTTTCACGTTAACAAAATCTATCATTACTGTAGGATGTGCGAGAGCGTTTTCGCCCTCTCTCCTTTCCGCTTAGGGTATTTTATCATAGCCATACTCATTGCACAATCAAAACACAACAGCATTAATGTCAATAAGTCTAATACGACGTTCTTTGTATATACTTTACAGTATTTTTATGTAATTTCTTTTAAAATAACGTATTATAAAGATTTAAGGCAATACCGCCCGCACAGTATTGCCTTCGGTGTGCCGAGCAGTGTTGCCTTTCGTATTATTTTGGCTTTATCTCTGTTTAAGCTTCGATAAATATTAATATTTAACGGGCTTTGTGGTAAGGTATCTCTTAACCATCAGTGCAACCTTAAATGTAATTGCGTGATCGAATTCTCTGAGGTCGAGTCCTGTGAGCTTACGGATTTTCTCGAGTCTGTAAACCAGTGTGTTTCTGTGTACAAACAGCTTACGCGATGTCTCGGATACATTAAGGTTATTTTCGAAGAACGCCTGAATCGTCATGAGCGTCTCTCTGTCAAGAGAATCGAGCGAACCGTTCTTGAATACTTCCTGAAGGAACATCTCACAGAGTGTGGTAGGAAGCTGGTAAATAAGTCGACCTATGCCGAGATTTTCATAGCTGATTATATTCTTTTCCGTATCGAATACTTTACCTACTTCAAACGCAACCTGAGCTTCCTTGTAAGAACGTGCGAGATCCTTGATATTATCGACTACGGTACCTATACCGACGGAAACCTTTACATAGAACTCGGAGTTAAGAGTATCGGCTATGTTCTTTGCTATCTTTTCGATTTCCTTAATATCCGTTCCGGGCTTAACCTCTTTGACAAGTACTATATCGGTCTCGCCTGTCGAGATAACATAATCCTTGTTTTTATCCGGGAAAATATTCTGCACCATATCGAAGGAAAGAACATCGGACTTCGAATGGAACTTAATAAGGAATACGACACGCGATTCCTCAGCGTTAAAACGAAGCTCCTTGGATTTGATGTAAATATCACTCGGGAGAATATTATCTAAGATAATATTCTTGATGAACGAATTCTTGTCGTATTTTTCATCGTACAAGTTCTTAATATTCGAGAGTGAGACAGCTAAAATAGTAGCTATCTTTTCGGCATATTTATCTTCGCCTTCTATGAATACTATGTACTCCCATTTCGAACTTGTCCCTATCGGCTTATACGTGTAGCCGCCGGAGGTAATCGCATCGGAAGTATATGCAAGCTCATCGCGAACTCCCTGTCGCATTTCGCCTATCTTCACAAGCTCACTGCAAGCAATTATCACACCGTTATCGTCAATAACACCGATAATTCTGTCAACGGCGTCCCTCATCTGATGAATTATTCCCTGAAATAAACGATTTGACATATGATGCCCCTTCCATAAGTTATATTTTATTATTCATTGTATATACTACACTATATTTTACATCATATTTTGTATTTTTTCAATAGGAAAATAAGGATTTTTCATAGAAATTTGCCGTTTTTTTTGTTAATGATATGCTGTTTAGTCGAATTCCGCAGTCAAACTGCTCTTATCAACGGCATATCAACGCAAAAAAAGCGAAATTCGAGTCAATCGAACAGCCGATTATTCAAAAATCATATGCACCTTTATTTTCCGCAGCATGCTATTTATTCGAACAAATATCGAAATAAATGAAATTATTAAAGTAAAAGTCTGATATACGATAAGGTATCATCACACGATGCTCCTATTCGTACATCAGACTTCTTAATGATTCAAACGATGATTTTATTTTTTATACATCAGAACAGTGTAGATATAATACACCGCAAAGAGCACGCTCACAACAACCGTCATAGTGTAAAAGAGGTACGGAGTGGTTCTGAATCTGTCATAGAGCATTGCCGTAACAAAAAGATAAAGAGCAACTGCCGAAATCATCACGGGAGTCATCAACCATGCTGATGTGTCGATTTTCTTCACTATGGTGTAAACTAAAAACGCTGCGGCAATGACAAGCAGAACACCGAACACATACTTGAGGGGTGTGTGAACATTGCAATGGAATTTATACTCACGCATTGCCTCACCGCCTACAAAATCGAATAACGATGAAACTATTATGTCCACGAGCGCTATAATAAGAAGGCGAACAAACACTATTCTTGCCGCTTTTCCCTTGTTCATAGACATCATGTTATTTTTCGCATTGATGATTTCTCTTGATTTAGCCATATCCATTAAGCGGTAAACCTATCCTTATCCGGGATAAGTCCTCTCCTTTCAGATTATCATAATTTACAATCAGCCGTCCCGCGAAATACAGATTTTCGCGACGGACCGCATTCCCACCTCGGCATTATTCCGATCAAAGTTCGTACTTCAAAGATAAGCACGAAAGCACATACAGAGAAGCCGTCTCCGTTCTCAATATTCGTTTTCCGAGTCCCGTCATGAGCATACCGGATTCTACCGCAAGTGAGGCTTCTTCGGGAGCATACCCTCCCTCGGGGCCGATCATAATCGATGCCGTTCTCGGATTCACCGTGCTTGAAAGGTGTTTCGAGATAGGCAACGTTCCGTCCCCCTCATAGCAAAACAGCGGTAAATCGGCACAGGCCGCTTCCTTCACTGCTTCTTTAAATGTCACGGGCTCATAAACCGTCGGGATAACCGCACGTCCGCATTGCTTGGATGCCTCCGCCACGATTTTTCGCCATCTTTCCGTCTTTCTCCCGACATCTCCGGAATCGATTTTAACCATGCATCTTGATGTCACCACGGGAACTATGGCAGATGCCCCGAGTTCCGTAGACTTCTGTAAAACCGTATCGAATCTGTCTCCCTTGACAAGAGCCTGATAAACCGTACACCGATACGGCGGCTCGTTGCCCGATTTTTCGGATGACAGTACACGAACAAATACGGTTTCCGCACTCGGAATTTCACATATTTCCGTTGTGTACTCCACACCCATGTCATCGCACAAAGTAAGTCTTTCTCCAGGACGCATTCTCAGCGATCTGGTAATGTGAAGCGCGTCATCTCCGCCGATTGCGATTTTCGTTTGTCCGCCGACTTCAATTACGTCGGCTTCTGAAATAAAAAATCTCGGCATAACACCATCCTCGCGAAAATCATTTATCGGCATAAAAACACACAATATTCAGATACCATATAATTATACCGCATTATTTCCGTTTTGTCAAACATTATTTTTATATTTTTTTGTTTTCTGTACATCGTGCAATATAATTTTTTACCGTTCTCCCAAAAAAACACCTCCGAATTCGTTCACAACATTATTATATTCTCATTTTTCACAACCGATTTTCAAAATGGAATACTTAGTTGTGCATTCCTACGATTCGTTTTTCATTCTCGAAAAAAGCTTGACAGTGTATTAAAACATGAGTATAATTTAATTGTAACGACAAAGACATTCGCGGGTTTCACCATTGCTGTCATTGTCTTTTTTTCTTGATTCTTAATTATATTTAAAGGAGTTTATCCGATGTCTACAGTCAGCGAATATTTCGGCTGTCTTTCCTTTGATGACACAACCATGAAGGAAAGACTTCCGAAGGAAACGTATAAGTCTCTTAAAAAAACAATCGACGAAAACAGACAGCTTGATCTCGGTGTGGCTAATATTGTAGCAAACGCAATGAAGGACTGGGCTGTGGAACATGGCTGCACTCACTATACGCATTGGTTTCAGCCTTTAACCGGCTTTACCGCCGAAAAACACGACAGCTTTATTTCGCCGATCGGTGACGGTAAGGTAATAATGGAATTCTCCGGTAAAGAACTTGTACGAGGTGAGCCTGATGCATCATCGTTCCCCTCGGGCGGCTTAAGAGCCACATTCGAAGCAAGAGGCTATACGGCATGGGACCCCACATCATATGCCTTCATCAAAGACGACACATTATGTATTCCCACCGCGTTCTGTTCATACGGTGGTGAAGCTCTTGACACAAAAACCCCTCTCTTACGCTCAATGGAAGCGATAAACAAGCAATCGCTCCGTATTCTGAAGCTTTTCGACCCCAATACCGATGTCACATGTGTCAGAACAAGTGTAGGCCCCGAGCAGGAATACTTCCTCGTTCCCGAAGAAATGTACAACAAGCGCGAGGACCTTATCTTCACCGGCAGAACTCTTTTCGGAGCGCGCTCACTCAAGGGTCAGGAGCTTGACGACCATTATTTCGGAGTTATTAAACCTAAAGTGGAAGCTTTCATGAGAGAGCTTGATGTGGAATTGTGGAAGCTCGGTATTTTTGCAAAAACCGAACACAACGAAGCCGCTCCCGCACAGCACGAGCTCGCTCCTATATTCACGCAAGCCAATATAGCTACCGACCACAACCAGCTTACAATGGAAATCATGAAAAAGGTAGCAAAGCGTCATGGCCTCGTTTGTCTTCTCCACGAAAAACCGTTTAACGGTGTAAACGGCTCCGGCAAACACAATAACTGGTCTATAGGTACCAATACAGGCGTAAATCTTCTTACCCCGGGTGATACGCCGCATGATAATGCTCAATTTCTTCTTTTCCTCTGTGCCGTTATCAAAGCCGTTGACGAATATCAGGCATTACTTAGAATCAGTGCCGCTACAGCGGGAAACGACCATCGTCTCGGTGCAAACGAAGCGCCTCCCGCCGTTATATCTATATTCCTCGGAGATGAACTCACGGATATATTGAATGCGCTTGAATCCGATAAACACTACGACCCGAAAGAAACCTCAAGACTTCATCTCGGAACGGTTATTCTTCCCAAGCTTCCGAAGGACACAACGGACAGAAACCGCACCTCGCCGTTCGCGTTCACGGGAAATAAATTCGAATTCCGTATGGTAGGTTCTTCAAGCTCTATCGCAGACTGCAACACGGTACTCAACACAGCGGTAGCTGAATCATTGAGACAGTTCGCCGACATCCTCGAAGCATCCGACAACTTCCAGGAAGAACTCAATAATTTAATCAGAGATACAATTAAAAAGCACAAGAGAATCATATTCAACGGCAACGGTTACGATAATGAGTGGATAGAAGAGGCAACCGACGTGCGCGGTCTGCTTAACCTTCGTTCGACACCCGAAGCTCTCACAATGTACCTCACCGAGAAGAATATAGAGCTGTTTAAAACACACCATGTCTATACCGAGACGGAAATGCGCTCGAGATATGAAATAATGCTTGAAAATTATGTTAAAACCATCAAAATCGAAGCCAATGTTATGATTGACATGATTTACAAGCAAATACTTCCCGCTGTCAGCGAATATACGAAAGCAATCAGCGAAACCGGCGTGATGAAGCGTACTCTTTCTCCTTCAATTTCCACAGATTATGAGCAAAAGCTCGTCGAAAAGCTCTCAGTCCTCTCTTCGTCTATTGCATCACTTACCGAAAAGCTTGACAGTGAAGTAAAAACGGTCGATGAAATTTCCGATATGACGGAAGCATCATTCGCGGTTAAAGGAAAGATTATCGTCACTATGGAGAAGCTGCGCGAAGCATGCGACGAAGCCGAAAGCATAACCGATATGAAGTACTGGAGATACCCCACTTACTCAAAGCTCCTGTTCGGTATTTCATAATATCCGCTCTCATAAAAACAGAACCCGACAGATTAAAGTCCGTCGGGTTTTATTTATTCAATTACCATACCGTGGGCGTTCTATTGCTCCACCTCAAAACCGAACTGAATCCACCGCTTAAACCTAAGCAGTACCTCGGAGAATTTTCTTTGAGAAAATTCTCATGGAGGCGGTTTATTGCTCCACCTCAAAACCGAACTGATTCCGCCGCTTAAACCTAAGCAGTACATCGGAGAATTTTCTTTGAGAAAATTCTCATGGAGGCGGTTTATTGCTCCACCTCAAAACCGAACTGATTCCGCCGCTTAAACCTAAGCAGTACATCGGAGAATTTTCTTTGAGAAAATTCTCATGGAGGCGGTTTATTGCTCCACCTCAAAACCGAACTGATTCCGCCGCTTAAACCTAAGCAGTACATCGGAGAATTTTCTTTGAGAAAATTCTCATGGAGGCGGTTTATTGCTCCACCTCAAAACCGAACTGATTCCGCCGCTTAAACCTAAGCAGTACATCGGAGAATTTTCTTTGAGAAAATTCTCATGGAGGCGGTTTATTGCTCCACCTCAAAACCGAACTGATTCCGCCGACACGGGAGCGGGGTGGTTTTCTCTGCTATTCAGCTTCGGAGTATCCCCGCTCAAATCTAAGCCAAAATAAAGGAGCTTGCACGTTTGCCGTAGGCAAACGTGCAAGCTCGAGAGCGGGGTGGTTTCCTTAACTATTCAGCTTTAGAGTATCCCCGCTCAGTCATCCAAAGCATCTTTTCTCGAAAGATTGAATCTTCCCTTTTCGTCGACACCGAGGAACTTAACCTTAATCTTGTCGCCGATATTGCATACATCCTCTACCTTTTCGGTACGCTTTTTGTCGAGCTTGGAAATGTGAACCATTCCCTCCTTCTTGGGAGCAAACTCAACGAACGCACCAATCGGTATGATTCTCGTTACTACACCTTCATATATGTCGCCGACAACAGGCTCGAATATTATCGCATCTATCATTGCCTTGGCAGCATCAAGAGATGACTTCTCGATTCCGGAAATAAATACGGAACCGTCTTCCTCTATATCAACCTTTGCTCCGGTATCGGCAACAATCTGCTTGATAACACTTCCCTGTTTACCGATAACTTCCGCAATCTTGTCAACGGGAATCTTCATGGTAATCATCTTGGGAGCGTACTCGGAAACCTCGGCTCTGGGCGCGGGAATAGCCTTGAGAATTACTTCATCAATGATATAGTCACGTCCCTTGTGAGTAACAGCAAGAGCTTCCTTGATTATCTCGGGAGTAAGACCGTCTATCTTAAGGTCCATCTGAATGGATGTAATACCCTTATGTGTACCCGCAACCTTGAAATCCATGTCTCCGTAGAAGTCTTCGAGACCTTGAATATCAACCATGGTCATCCATCTGTCACCCTCGGTAATAAGTCCGCAGGAAATACCCGCTACGGGAGCTTTAATCGGCACACCCGCATCCATAAGCGCAAGTGTGGAACCGCACACGGATGCCTGTGATGTCGATCCGTTCGAGCTTATTACTTCCGATACGCAGCGAATCGCATACGGGAATTCCTCGACGGAAGGAAGCACCGGAACAAGCGAACGCTCCGCAAGAGCACCGTGTCCGATTTCACGTCTGCCGGGACTTCTTACTGCCTTTGCTTCACCTGTGGAATAACCGGGCATATTGTAATGGTGCATGTAACGCTTTGTTTCCTCTTCGGATATACCGTCGAGCATCTGTACATCGGAGATAGAACCGAGAGTCGCAACTGTCAATACCTGCGTCTGGCCACGGGTAAACATACCCGAACCGTGGTCACGGTTGAAGAGATGTACCTCGGCTGCAAGAGGACGAATCTGATCCATTCTTCTGCCGTCGACACGCTTCTGTTCGTCAAGAAGCCAACGTCTTACAATCTTCTTCTGTACCTTATAGAGAACCTCGTCGAGTACCTTGCGGTATTCTTCGGAGTTTTCTTTATCGAATTCTGTGTATACCGCATCGTAAATCGGTGCCATTCTCGCGTCACGAACATTCTTGTCGTCCGTGTCGAGAGCAACCTTTACGTCTTCCGCGCAGAACGCATATACGGAATCAAACAAATCCTGCGGAACTTCAGCGGACGGATACTCGAACTTCGGCTTACCGATCTGGCTCTGAATATCCTCGATAAACGCACAAAGCTTCTTGATTTCCTCATGAGCGAGCATGATTGCTTCAAACATCTTGTCATCCGAAACTTCCGCGGCACCTGCTTCGATCATAACGACTTTTTTCTTTGTACCCGCTACGGTAAGTTCGAGTGAAGAACGTTCTCTCTGCTCGGCCGTGGGATTGATAATCAGCCCTTCTTCTTCTGTCAGGCCGACAAAAACTCCGCCGATAGGTCCGTTCCACGGAATATCGGAAATAGACAAAGCTATGGACGCACCTACCATTGCGGCAATTTCGGGTGAAGCGTCATGGTCAACCGCAAGTACGAGAAGTGAAAGCACTACATCGTTTCTGAGGTCCTTCGGGAAAAGAGGACGTATAGGTCTGTCGATAACTCTCGATGTGAGGATGGCTTTTTCGCTCGGTCTTCCTTCTCTCTTGAGATAAGAACCGGGAATTCTGCCTACAGCGTAAAGTCTCTCTTCGAAATCGATGGATAACGGAAGAAAATCAATACCGTCGCGAGGTCTCTCGGAAGCCGTAGCACAGCAAAGAACGGCGGTATCCCCGTATCTCACAAGTACAGAACCGTTTGCGAGACCTGCCATTTTACCCGTCTCTATAACCAGAGGACGTCCGGCAAAGTCATAGGAAAAGGTTTTATAATTCTCAAACATTTGTCTTGAGCCTTTCTGAAATACTTTAATACTTTTGTAATGCGTAAATTGTTAACGATAAGACCGCACCGCAAAACAAAGCGGTATGTTGCTTACCCGGTGTAGTCTTATTCAATGTTACCGCCGTACGTTTCAGCACTTAAAGAACGGCCGAAAGTATTTCTCTTTCGACAATTATTTAATTGCCGACACGGTACGACAGCAAAATATCGTAAATAAAACCGTACTGCGGCGTAAGAATATCTCATCCGCGCCGCAGACAGCTTATTCACATTTGTTACGGGCACTGGAATACAATGCCGTCAGTCGATGTTGACTTATTTACGGGAGGGCGGAACTTATCTTCTGAGACCGAGCTTTTCAACGATGGCACGGTATCTTTCGATATCGTTATCCTTGAGGTAACCGAGAAGGTTACGTCTGTGTCCGACCATCTTGTTAAGTCCGCGGCGGCTGTGGTGGTCCTTCTTGTTGGTCTTAAGATGCTCTGTGAGAGTTTCTATTCTGCTTGTGAGAATAGCGATCTGTACTTCGGGAGAACCTGTGTCACCTTCGTGAATCTTATAAGCGTCGATAATTTCCTGCTTCTTTTCCTTTGTCATCATGGCTGTGTTTTCCTTTCACCTTAAATGTTTTTTGTGATTCCCGAGTCTCAGCATTCGGCGGGTGAAAATGTCGCTGACGCAACCATTAATCCGAAAACCGTGACATGGGCAATCCAAAATATATTATAGCATAATCGTTCTTGATTGTAAATAAGATAATATAAAGTTTTTATACAGTTTTTTTCTTCTGATAGTAATATTTTTTGACATTAATCTTTCCGAATATCTCGAAAAAAATATTGACGGTTTAGCAAAAAAATGGTATAATGTATTTACCTCGTGCAGAGGGTCTTTTTTCGTATGCGTGTAACACGGTCATGACGCACGCATCGACTGCCCCCGGCGAGGGAGGTACATTATCTGGCCGAGTTATCCCGGTCAAAATTTTCAAGGAGGTGCCGATAGAATGAGAGTTAAGATCACTCTTGCTTGCAGTGAATGCAAACAGCGTAATTACGACACAAAGAAAAACAAGAAGAACGACCCTGACAGACTTGAACTCAAAAAGTACTGCCGTTTCTGCCGCAAGCACACTCTTCACAGAGAAACCAAGTAACCACTTAAGGAGTATTTGATATGGCTGAAAACGAAAAAAATACCGAGGTAAAAAAGAACGACGCACAGAAGCCCGAGAAAGCAAAATCGGACAAGCCGTCGACCTGGGAGCGCATCAAAGCTTGGTTTAAATCCGTTAAATCCGAATGCAAAAAAATCAACTGGGCAAGCTGGAAGAGCGTACGCTCCAACAGCATAGTTGTGATTGTGTGTGTAGTTATTTTCTCCGCAGCTCTCGCAATACTTGACTACTGTTTCTCACAGGCAATTAACGGTCTCAGCCTTCTGTTCTGAGAAGTCGAAGCATCGATGTCATTCCCCGCAAACCTGAGTCAGGGAGGATAATGATTTTATGAGCGATATTAATGAGATGAACGAAGGTCTGCGTTGGTATGTTGCGCATACTTATTCGGGCTACGAAAACAAAGTCAAAGCCAATCTTGAAAAGATAGTCGAGAACAGAGGTCTCGGAGATCTTATCACAGATATTAGAATTCCGACGGAAACAATCATAGAAACCGACGGAAACAAAGCACCGCATGAGGTGGAATCGAAAATATTCCCCGCATACGTTCTTGTTAAAATGGTCATGACCGACGAAACCTGGCATATTGTCAGAAATATCCGCGGCGTCACGGGATTTGTCGGACCGGGCTCCAAACCGGTTCCGCTCACCGAAGAAGAAGCCGCAGCCATCATTAAAGAGGATGCATCGCCTACCGAACATCTTGCGTATACCGTAGGCGACAGTGTCAATATAATCGACGGAGTATTCCGCGGCTATACGGGCACGCTGTCCGAATATAATGAGGAAACCGGTGAGGCTACGGTAATCGTGTCCACCGTCGGAAGAGATATTCCGGTTAAGCTCGACAAGAAATATGTCGAAAAGGCTAAGGAATAACTCCGCCACGCTCGTATGCCGCATTAAAAGCGTGCAGTTGAGCGCAAAAAGGTTCGTCGTTTTCCGATAAAACGGCAAATAAAGTGGGAGGGAGAAAATACTATTCAGTCTCCCGTCATAAACCACATATGGAGGATTATTTGCAATGGCAAAGAAAATAGTTGGCTATGTAAAGCTTCAGCTCAACGCCGGTAAAGCCACAATGCAGCCGCCTGTAGGTCCTGCACTCGGCCCTTACGGTGTTAACGGTATGAACTTTGTTAAAGAGTTCAACGAACGTACAAAGAACGATATCGGTCTCATCATCCCCGTAGTTATCACTATCTACGCTGACCGTTCTTTCACATTTATTACAAAGACCCCGCCGGCTCCCGTTCTTATCAAGAAGGCATGCGGTATCGAAACAGCTTCTCCCGTTCCGAACAAGACAAAGGTTGCTAAGATAACAAAGGATCAGGTTCGCCAGATCGCCGAAACAAAGATGAAGGACCTCAACGCAGGTTCCATCGAAGCGGCTATGAGCATGATCGCAGGTACTGCCCGTTCCATGGGTGTTACCGTTGAAGACTGAGGAGGGCTATAATAATGTTTAAAGGTAAAAAGTACGTAGACAGCCAGAAGCTGCTCGAAAAATCCAAGCTCTACGACAGCGCAGAAGCAATGAACCTTGTTTGCCAGACATCTAAGGCTAAGTTCGACGAAACAATCGAAGTTCACCTTCGTCTGGGTGTTGACTCACGTCACGCCGATCAGCAGGTTCGCGGTGCTATCGTTCTTCCTCACGGTACAGGTAAAAAGGTTCGCGTTCTTGTTTTCGCAAAGGGCGACAAGGCTACAGCCGCTAAAGAAGCAGGCGCGGAATATGTAGGCGATATGGATCTCGTTGAAAAGATTCAGAAAGAAAACTGGTTCGATTTCGACGTAGTTATCGCTACTCCCGACATGATGGGTACTATCGGTCGTCTCGGTCGTGTACTCGGTCCTAAGGGACTCATGCCGAACCCCAAAGCAGGTACAGTTACAATGGATGTTGCTAAGGCTGTTAACGAAGCTAAAGCAGGTAAGATCGAGTACCGTCTCGACAAGACCAACATCATTCACTGCCCCATCGGTAAGGCTTCCTTCGGTGCCGAAAAGCTCGCTGAAAACTTTAACACTCTCGTTGGCGCTGTTGTTAAGGCTCGTCCCGCTGCAGCTAAAGGCCAGTATATCAAGAGCTGTGTTGTTGCTTCCACAATGGGCCCCGGCATTAAGGTAAATACCGCTAAGCTCGGCTAATAAATGTATACTAAAAGCGGTTTCGGATTTACTCCGCGAACCGCTTTTTTTTGGAAATTTTCAAATAACATTCTTTCGGAGATGACTTATCATGGAGACACTTTCATCAGTACTTGAAGCTTGCATGCTCATTTGCTTCGGAGCTTCATGGCCTCTTTCGGTTATCAAAAACTATAAAGCAAAATCCGCAAAAGCTATGAGTCTTCCCTTCATTCTTCTCATAATTACCGGTTACATCTGCGGCATCATTGCTAAATTCGTAAAATTGAGCATAGGTGGACACGTGGCTCCCTATGTTTTGGTGGTTTACTTCTTCAACCTCATCGTCGTATCCATCAACATTGTTATCTACATCATCAACCGCGGCTACGACAAGAAAAAAGAAGCAGAAGACAAGAAAAACAAATAAGTATTTTGCGGACCCACATAAAAAGGATGTATCTCCGAGCATACTCGCTCGGGATACATCCTTTTTTACTGTTTAAAATTCGGGAATGGGGTGGATTACTCAACCCCTAAGATGAGGTATATCCCACGTACATATAAGCCTCACTTCGGAGAATTTCCGTTTACGGAAATTCTCGGGAATGGGGTGGATTTCTCAACCCTTAAGATGAGGTGTATCCCCATTCATTAGCCCGCGCTCTCCTCAAGTCCGGTGAGCAGCTTTTCGAGTGCCTTGTTCCAAACCTTTTCCTTCTTTGCGAATACGGAAGTAATGTTCTCTGTACCCGCATCAAGCTGTTGTCTGAAGAAGTGTACAATATTCGAAATGCTGTTTGAGTAAAGTGCTGCAAAGTCAGCTGTTACATGCTCACGAATAAGCTCGATCATCTGACCTGACTCGGAGTCACGAACGTACTTGAATTTAAGTGCTTTTTCGTAGTAAGCGGGAGAAACAACCTTATAGCTTTCAGAAGCCATAGCTTCGAGAGTTGCACCCATAAGCTCGTATTTCGTGTTTGTAACAGGTATACCATAGCAGTTTACACTGTCGTGAAGCATTGTCATATAGTATTCCTGGTTCTCATCATACTTCGGAGCGGGAACGATTTTGTATGTGTCTTCCATATCACGCAAGAAAGCAGCTGCCTGGAAAAGCTTGTTTACGGCAAGCATTGCATTGCCTGTTGCAAACAGCTTCATCATCTGCTGTCCGCCGCCATCGCTGGCACTTACGTAAACATTGGGATTTGCACCGATAAGTTTATAAAGCTTATCATAAACATTTATCGTGTGTTCGCTCTCAATAGTGATAACCGGAACTCCGTTTTCGTCCTTCTTGGAATATTCTACTCCGCAAGCTGCAGCCATACCGTCAACCGGGTCTTCGTAGCAGATGTTGAATCCGTATATATCATCTACATCCTTCTCTCCGTTACCGTTTGCATCGGAATATACTTTTTCGGCAAACTCGGTAAACTTGTCAAGAGTCCATTGACCTTCGTTAACAATGTCGTATACGTTCTGGTCGGGATAATTGTTGTTCCATACTGTGTCGTTAACATACGTACAGTATGCACCGCCTATATACTTCAGAGCTATGTCGCCTGTTGCCCAATAAATCGCGCCCTTGTACGACAAGTTATCGATATAATCTGTGCCCCAGTATTCGCGGCTGAAGTCCACATAGGGAAGGTTTGCGATGTTATACACATTGCCCGATGCCGCGGTACCGACTCCGTAGTACTGGTATACGCTCATTATATCAAAGTCGCATCCGCCCGCTGCTACTCCGGTCTTGAGGGCAGAGCTGATACTGTTACCGCCTACAACCTCGGTTATAGCCAAGTTGATATTCAATCTCTCGGTTATGGTGTTGTTTCTCTGTACTACGGCAGAATCGACAACGTCGCCTGTATCCTCTTCCGCAAGAATAGACAGCTCACCCAATCCGTTTGATGCGTCGTCCTCTACGTAAAAGCTTACGGTTTCTCCGCCGAAATCCATTGTCTCGGGAAGATCGTCAAGATACTTTTCGGTTTCCTCTTCCGTTTCCACTACCGTCTCGGATGCCGATTGAGCCGTTTCCGTTTCCGCGCTCTCATCATTCTCATTTGTTGTTGTTTCCGAACATGCCGTGAATGAAGCGGAAAGGATAAGTGCAGCTAAAATAAGAGATAAAAATCTTTTCATAACATTTTCCTTTCTTTCGATCAAGAATTTGTACACTATCATTAATGTTACCACATTGTTCGTCGTTTTGCAACAATATTCGCGTTTTTGTCGCATCTGATTCGGCATTGTTTACACATTATCAACAATACAACTACTATTGTAGCTGCGTAATTTTACAAACAGGAATAAAGAACGTTTCTGAGTCTCGGAGCATTGATGTTTTCCTGATTATTCAGCATATGCTGGGTATAAACAAGCGAAAGATTGTTTTTCGGATCGATTATTACCCAAACACCCGCTGCACCGCCCCAGCCGAATTCACCTATAGGCGAAAGCGAACCCGAGACAGCTTTGTCAATCATGGTTCTGACACCGTATCCGTAACCGTAGCCTATAAGATGTCCCCAACCGTAGTCTTTCATCTGTGTTTCTCCGAGGGTATTGGTACTCATAAGCTCAATTGTCGCGGGAGAAAGGTATCTGTATCCGTTTGATGATGTACCGCCGTTTGCCAAGGTAGATGCGAACTTCATATAATCCGCACAGCTTGAAACGATTCCGGCGCCGCCCGAATCGTATTCACTTCCCAAAAAGTGTCCGCAAGTATTGTTCGTCGGCAGGTATTTGTTAAGGTCATCTCTGTAGCTGTACTGTATAGCGAATCTGCTTATCTTGTCGGCGGACGGCATATTGTACGTGGTATCCGTCATTCCGAGAGGGTCGAATAAAACCTCTTTTGCGTAATCACGCAGCTTTTTTCCCGAAACTACCTCTATGAACGCACCGAGAACATCGTGACACAGGCTGTAATTCCAGTGCTCACCGGGTTCGAAACGAAGCGGATTTTTTGCGATAGCCGCAGCTACCTCTCTCGTAGGACACAATCCGTTTGTTTTCTTTTTAACTTCGTCAACATACGGTGTCGAGAAATTATAATCGAAGCCTGCGGTCATATTGAACAGATGCTTGATAAGAATCGGCTTTTCGGCCTTTACAAGTTCTTCCTTTCCGTCGATGACCTTGCTTATCATCATTTCGGAAAATTCGGGCATATAATCGGACAGGCGATCGTTCATCACATACTTGCCTTCCTCATGAAGCTTAAGTGCGAGAGAACAGGTTATCACCTTCGATGCCGACCAGAAATAGTAAAGCTCATCGCCTGACATTTTTCTTCCTTTTTCACAATCCGCATAGCCTGACATATAACGGTATATTTCTTTTCCGTCTTTGACAACCATGCAATCGTTTCCCGGAATTCTCCAGCTTGTCAGGTAATCCTGATATTTACGAAGCGGCGTAAAATCCATAACAAATCTCCTTTATTCAGTCAATATAGTATATCTCCATATCATATATGTATCCGACCTGAGAAAACGAAGCAAACTGCGGATTGCTGCTTGAGAGCCAAATATCTATTTCCCAATCGTCAACCGCACCGCCTATGTCGGATGCTATTCTGACACCGAAATCATATGTATCGTTTTTCACATACAGACGTGTTCCGAGCGGGATATTGTCCATGTCAACGGCAATGACACTCTCATCCGCCATTGTACCGAGATATGTAAGTCCTTCTATATTGTAATATGTCGCAGGAACTACCCTTCTGTATGAATATGTGTATGTCACACCGTCCGAACCGACAAACGAACCTCCGACACCCTCCTCGTAAACCTCATCGACGGGATATTTAACCGTTTCCTCATAATCGAGAGTACGTGAGTTTTCTTTTCCGTTTATATATTCAACAGTGTAGTACTTGTTCATCTGTCCGTTTTCACCGTATTGTGAGTATTTTTTCTCACCTCTCGGTATAAAATCGGTTTCGGTTGCCTTTGTACCGTACGGAATCGTTTCGGACACGGTTTCCGATTTATACTCGTATTTGTTTATAGTAATTGTCGTATCGGCGGCAATTACCGAGTCAAGCGATAACGACGGTACTTCATTGTCGTTAAGGGTGATACCGCACAGCTCCAACAGACTGTTTAACGTCATCTGCTCCGTTGAAATTTCTATATCGTCTCTGTCGTAAAAGTCGAGAATAACGTTATATACCGGAGTGTTCACCTCGGTCTCGGGCTGTGTTTCGGGCTCGCTCTCTTCCTCGGTTTCATCCGTATCAACCTCTGTCTCATCGATTTTTGTTTCCTGTGTTTCGGTTGTTTCGGTATTGTTTTTTATCCATGCCGTCTCCGCGGCTTTTTCGGTTTCGACCTCGGTCTCGGTGTTTACAAGGCTGATATAATCCTCTGCGACATCACCTATGTTTATGTCGGCAGGCTTATTTTTGTCAGCGACAATATTAACACCCACAATGATCGTCGAAAGAATTACCGCGACAAATACGGCAACGACTGCAGTAGTCAGCACAAATCGTTTGGATTTTTTTTCGTTTTTCTCTTTGTTTGTTTCGGCTTTTTCAGTGCTCTCGTTTACTATTCTGCTGAGCGAATTCATACGCATGGTTTCGTTGTTCGTACGTACTCTGAGAGGGGCCGCCGTTGTAACCATACTGTGTCTTGCTCCGGTAATTCTTTCAGCTACGTAAGCAATATCGTCCTCATCCGTAGTATAATTCGACTCCGCGGAATCATCCGCCGTATCATTATCAGTGGTTTCCGTTATTTCGGTATCATTATCGTTTTCTTTTACTTGCGTTTCTTCCGCTTCGGGTGTTTCATCCTGATTTTCATCATGAGACTGAGTATCGTCCTCGGAATGTACATCGTCTTCCGGCAAATATTCTTTATCGTTCGGTTCCAATTTGAACTTCCTTTCCGCGATTATACCGAGTACAGCCGTCTTTTAATAAATCACTTTAATCGACATATGTATCCGATTACTCGGTTTGGTTTTATAAGGCTCGTATATGTAAACTCACCCTATATTAATTATAACATATACGTAACACAAATACAAGTAAAAAATGTTTCTTTCTTTCATCTTCATGAAAAGTTATTGACAATTACGTATTTTTATGCTAAGATGTATTTGGAGAAGGTTCGCACTTGGTTTTTATTTGTAATGCCTGCTTTTCACAAAAAACAACACTATGTCAAATCAACGGAGAAATTTTATGGACATGTTTGAATATTACGGTCTGTTCAGAGAAGAACACAATTCAGATCGACTCACCTCCGCAGAAACAGAAACTATCGAATATTTATTCGATAAGTATTTACCCGAATCGGGAAAAGTTATCGACACAGCAGCCGGAACAGGTACATTCGCATTTAAATTTGCAGAAAAAGGATATACCGTAACGGCCGGTGACCTTCTCGAAGAACATTACGAACTGCTCAAATCGTCCCCCAAGGCATCACTACTCGAAAATATATACTGTTCAAGTCCGAGAAGCCTATCCAAATTCGATTCCGAAAGCTTCGATATATTAGTATCCATGGGTCCGCTTTATCATGCATGTACCAGAGCCGAACGTGAAACTATAATAAAGGAATCCATGCGTGTCTTAAAACCGGGCGGATACATTGCATATACATACATGACACCTATGGCAATGACTCTCGGCCAATATTTTAATGCCATGCGTACGGAAAACGCTCTTGACAAAATGAGAGCTTACCGTAAGCTTGCCGATGTCGAGAAGAACCACAAATGTGAAAACTTCTACGGAATGATGCTCGATGAAATGACGGACATAGCACGCGAATACGGAATCGAGATAATAACCGTTGCATCGACATACTCGCTTTTGTACAACATGATAGATGAAATCGATGCGATGAGCGAGGATGAGTACCGCAATTTCGTCAAGGTTCAGATTGACACCTGCGAGGATCCTCTTGTGGCAAAGTATTGCATGCGCGGCATTTTAATAGGAAAAAAGCGCAATTACGATATGTTTGACTAATGTCGGCGGATTATGTTAAATTTAAACGTCGGCAAATACACCGCCTCCCCGAGCCATGCTTCATTTCATGAAGTATGGCTCCTATGTTTTTCCTTACTCTACGTCGGCGGATTATGTTAAATTTAAACGTCGGCAAATACACCGCCTCCCCGAGCCATGCTTCATTTCATGAAGTATGGCTCCTATGTTTTTCCTTACTCTACGTCGGCGGATTATGTTAAATTTAAACGTCGGCAAATACACCGCCTCCCCGAGCCATGCTTCATTTCATGAAGTATGGCTCCTATGTTTTTCCTTACTCTACGTCGGCGGATTATGTTAAATTTAAACGTCGGCAAATACACCGCCTCCCCGAGCCATGCTTCATTTCATGAAGCATGGCTCCTATGTTTTTTACCGCTTGATATTTCACTATTTGCATAAATCAATCTCGGATTGGATATTTATTACTGTAATTTTATTATATTATTTAAATTTTTTATTGACATTACATTTTTATCATGTTACAATACGAATTGAATTGATATAAATTTTCCGATCGGAGGTACCGAGAAAATGGGATCGTAATTTTATTCACCGTTTTTCATAGTCATGCAAAAAAATCATTGGCAATTATTTGCGGTTAAGCTGTTTTTACGAAAAACAAACTTATATCAGCGTTCTATCACTATTTCTTAAGGAGAATCAGAATCATGAAACGAACTCTAAGCTTTATCCTCGCTGCATTATTACTTGTTTTCTCTGTAGGATGCGGAGAAAACACCCCCGCCGAAACAACCGATAATTCGTCCGCTTTAGCAAACGAAACCGTTGCGGAAAGTGAAACCGAAGCGGAAACATCCGCACTCGAAGCACTTCAAAGCAAAGATTACGGCGGCTATGCTTTCAGAATGCTCGGCGACATTAACTCCAACTGGTGGGTCATTTCCCTTGACGCGGAAGAAATGACCGGTGAAGTCATCAATGATACGGTATACGAGCGTAAATTATTTATCGAAGAACTCTACAACGTAAAGCTTTCACTTGAGGAAACGAAGGCTGCTCCGCAATACATAAAGAAATCCGTTAATTCGGGTTCGGACGAATACGACCAGGTATGGGAGCGCATTAACAGCTTACTGCCTACGGCAGAGTCCGGCAACCTATTGGATTTAAACTCTTTCGAAGCATTATCCTTTGAACCCGCATGGTGGGATAAAAACTCGGTAGACGCATTCACATTCAACGGAAGACTGTTCTTTGCCTGCAACGACACAAACATTCACTCAATGGAAGGATGCAGCGCGCTGTATTTCAACAAGACGCTTATAGATCGTTATACGCTGGACAATCCGTACACACTTGTGCGTGAGCAGAAATGGACTCTCGACAAGATGGGCGAACTGATGAAAGCCGTCTCCTCCGATGCGAACGGTGACGGTATCCGAAACGAAGGCGATATGTACGGACTGGTAACCGGCATAGGACAATATCTGTCTCTTGTAGACGGCGGCGGTGTACAGCTTGTATATCTCAGCGATGACGCGGATGAAACAAAGTTTGTATTAAACACCGCATCCGACGATGTCATCGCAGTTACCGAGAAAGTCGCAGCCCTTTTGAACGATGAAAATCTGTCTGTAATCGTCAACAACGACAACTGGGGTTATACCAGCTTCTACACAGACATGTGTCTGTTCTTTATTATGCAGCTCGGATCTATAGAAGAACTCCGTGATAATATGGAAAACCCGTTTGGCGTACTTCCCTTCCCGATGCGTGACGAAAATCAGGGATATTACACCTGTTCAATGGAGGCAACAGCGCAGGCAATGTGCATACCTCAGACCGCCTCGGCAAACCGCGAGGTTATAGGCGATGTTATCGAAGCAATGGCGATTTACTCCGATGCTTACCTGACGGAAGCGTATTACGACACAACACTGAAGGGTAAAATCGCACGTGACGAAGATACCACCGAAATGCTTGACATTTTAACTGCAAACCGTACATTCGACTACTCGACGTGCTACGGTTCATGGGATGTATATAATTCATACCTGTCAAGTGTACAGAAGAGCGGTGCGGAACAGCTTGTATCCATGACACAAAGCCTTCAGGAGAAATTCGACAAGAAATCATCCGAATCGATTGAAGCGCTTAAGGACGTACAGGGTTGATTCCCGTCTGACAATTAAAACGAATAATTTAATATGCGGTACCGTGCGGTTAAAGGCCATGCGGTACCGCATATTTATATTTACACAAAAAACTCCTGTATAAAACGATTGACACCGCCATGCGGAATTGATATAATTATATAGTAGCATATATTATGAAAGGATAATTATTTTTATGGAAAAGCAAGAGCTTACCACCATGGAAAAAATGACATCTGAAAGGCTGTATGCCTGCACCGATGAGGAAATGGCGAAAAAGCAAGCCGAATGTCTTGAGCTCCAGTACGATTATAACGCGACCAGACCTTTCGAAGGAGAGAAAAGACAGGAACTCTTATCGAAAATGTTTGCCGAACTCGGCGAGGGCTGTTATATCGAGCCTCCGCTTCACGCAAACTGGGGCGGTCATCACGTTCATCTCGGTGCACATGTATACGCCAATTTCAATCTGACTCTCGTTGACGATTCTCATATTTACATCGGAGAATATACCATGATCGGTCCCAATGTAACGATAGCGACAGCGGGACACCCCATCGCCCCCGAGTACAGAGAAAAGGTCTTTCAGTTTAATATACCCGTACATATCGGACGCAACTGCTGGATAGGTGCAGGTGCCGTTATTCTTCCCGGTGTAACAATCGGCGATAATACCGTTATCGGTGCGGGAAGCATTGTCACAAAAGATATACCCGCGAATGTCGTAGCCGTAGGCAATCCCTGTCATGTACTTCGTGAAATAAACGAACACGACAGACAGTTCTACTATAAGGATAAACGCATCACCGATGAGGACAGAAAATTAATGGAATCGCTTTAAGTTTATCCGTAGATTTACTGCGTGATATTCTCGATATACAATCTTTTCATGTACGGAGGTACGATTAATTGAATTTGGTCCATCTGAAATACGCGGTCGAAGTTGCACGCTGCGGTTCGATTAACAAAGCAGCCGATAACCTGTATATGGGTCAGCCCAATCTCAGCCGCGCCATAAAAGAGCTTGAAACCTCTCTCGGAATTACGATTTTTCAGCGTTCTTCAAAGGGAATGGTATTGACTCCCGAAGGAGAGGGCTTTATTGCCTATGCTCAAAAAATCCTCCGTCAGGTGGACGAAATCGAAGAGCTATATAAATCGGAAAACAGTGCGAAGCAGCGTTTTTCGATATCCGTACCGAGAGCAAGTTATATTTCATATGCGTTTTCGAAATTCACAAACAGCATACGTTCCGATGCGGCAGCCGAAATTTTTTACAAAGAGACAAACTCCATGCGAGTTATCAACAATATACTGAAATCGGACTACAAGCTCGGAATAATACGATACGCGGAACACTTTGACAAATATTTCCGTAATATGCTTGATGAAAAGGGATTCGCGTATGAAACGATAACCGATTTTTCGTATATTCTGCTTATGAGCTGTGAGCATAAGCTGGCACTCAAGCCGAAGATTCTATACTCCGACCTCAAAGATTATATCGAAATAGCGCATGCGGATCCATACGTTCCGTCATTGCCGTTTTATGAGGTAAAGAAAGAAGAATTGCCGGACGATATAAACAAGCGCATATTTATATTCGAGCGTGCCAGCCAGTTCGAGCTTCTTTCCTCAAACAGCCGTACCTTCATGTGGGTTTCACCGCTCCCGTATGATATGGTAGAAAGATACGATCTCGTTCAGCGCGTATGCGAGGACAACACGAAAATCTACAAAGACGTACTTATTTACAAAAAAGATTATAATCTCACGCCGCTTGATTTGAAATTTATCGATGAGCTGATGGCGGCAAAAGAGAGATTTGTCAAAAAAGATTCGGAGTAATATCATTTTTGATATACCTTTATGTCAAACAGAGTATTGTATAAAATGATGATGTATGATATAATGCTTTGGATTGATATAAGCTGGTCTTCATTTTTTTAAACTTATATTATTTAAAGATAAAAGAGGAGAATTATCATGAAAATCACAGTTTGTATAGGAAGCTCATGTCATCTCAAAGGCTCCCGTTATGTTGTAGAAGCATTACAGAAGCTCGTTGCCGAAAATAACCTCGACGGAAAGGTAGAGCTCGCGGGAACATTCTGCATGGGAAGATGCAAGGAAGGTGTTTGCGTAACCGTAGATGATACCTTCTATTCCGTTTCTCCCGATACAGTCGACGACTTTTTCAAAAACGAAGTTCTCGCAAAACTTAACTGATACACGCGGAGCGGTATATTGTTATGGTTATTGAAATATGTGTCGGAAGCTCATGCTATCTAAAAGGTTCTCAGGAAATAATAGAACTCATGCAGAAAGCTATAGCCGACAATAAGCTGGAAGCAGATGTTACTCTCGCGGGAAGCTTTTGCACAGGTAAATGCAACCGCATAGGAGTTACGATAACCGTTGATGATGAAATCTTCACCGGTATAACAAAAGAAAATTTCAAAGAATTCTTTGAAAAGAATATTCTTGCAAAACTAAAGTAATCCACAGAAAGGATGATTTGGGTGGCAAATTATCTTACATTGAAGAAATCCAACTGCAAGAACTGCTACAAATGTATTCGACATTGTCCCGTAAAATCGATTCGCTTTTCGGGCAATCAGGCTCATATAATCGGAAACGAATGCATACTTTGCGGCCAATGCTTTGTAGTATGTCCGCAGGATGCCAAGGAAATCGTAAACGAAACCGAAAAGGTCAAAGTTTTAATTCAATCGGGCAGTCCGGTTTACGTCAGCCTCGCTCCGTCGTTTATCGCCAACTATGACGGCGTCGGAATAGAAGCAATGCGGAACGCACTATGTAAGCTGGGGTTTGCCGGTGTGGAAGAAACCGCTGTCGGTGCCACAATGGTTAAAACGGAATATGAACGTATGCTTCACGAAGAACACAGAGACATCGTAATTTCCTCGTGCTGTCATTCGGTAAACCTCCTTATTCAAAAATATTTTCCGAAAGAGCTCCAATATTTGGCTGATGTACTGTCTCCCATGCAGGCACACTGCCGTGACATAAAAAACAGAATACCCGATGCAAAAACGGTATTCATCGGCCCCTGTGTCGCAAAAAAGGATGAAGGGGATTATTACGAAGGAATCGTCGATGCGGTTCTTACCTTTGAAGAACTCACTAAATGGTTCGAAAGCGAACATATTGTGCTTGAGAAAAAAAGTGATTCCGACGATAACAGCCGTGCGAGATTCTTCCCCACCACAGGCGGTGTATTGAAAACCATGGCTCAAAACGAGCCCGGATACACATACCTTGCCGTCGACGGAGTGGAAAACTGCATAGCGGCATTAAAGGATATAGAAAACGGCGGACTTCACAAGTGCTTTATCGAAATGTCGGCATGTGTCGGCAGCTGTATAGGCGGCCCCGTAATGGAAAAATACCACCGTTCTCCCGTAAAGGATTATATAGCCGTATCCAATTATGCGGGAAAACAGGATTTCGCGGTAAATCAGCCGGATGAGGTTCAGCTCAGAAAGACATTTACATACATCGAGCGTCATTCGCAAATGCCTACAGATGATGAAATCCGCGATATTCTTCGTCAGATGGGTAAGATGAAGCCTTCCGATGAGCTCAACTGCGGTTCGTGCGGTTACAACACCTGCCGAGAAAAGGCAATTGCGATATATCAGAATAAAGCCGAAATCTCCATGTGCCTGCCTTATCTTAAGGATAAAGCGGAAAGCTTCTCCGACAGTATCGTCAACAATACACCCAACGGACTTATCGTTCTTAACGAGAAGCTCGAGGTTCAGCAAATCAACACCGCGGCTCGCAAAATTATGAATATCCGTTCGGCGTCAGATGTTCTCGGTGACCTCGTCGTCCGTATACTCGATCCCAAGGTATTCCTCGATGTACTCAACAGCGGCCATGATGTTCGCAATCAGCGCGTTTACCTTGCCGAATACGGTAAATACGTCGAACAAACCGTCATTTACGACAAGGAATATCGTTTGCTCATCTGCATAATGCGTGATGTAACGGACGAAGAAAACGAACGCGAAAAGAAGGAAAACATCAGCCGTCAGACAGTCGAAATTGCCGACAAGGTTGTTGACAAGCAAATGCGTATCGTACAGGAAATTGCTTCGCTGCTCGGTGAAACCGCTGCGGAAACCAAAATTGCTCTTACTAAACTTAAGGAGTCGATTTCAGATGAATGATCTGTGTGCCGATATCGGATATAAAAGCATAAATCATTACGGCGAACAGCTCTGCGGAGACCATGTGGATATAATCGAACAGAACGAAAACTCCACGGTTATCGTACTTGCAGACGGCTTGGGAAGCGGAGTTAAAGCAAGCATTCTTTCCACTCTGACATCCAAGATTATCTCGACTATGATGGCGGAAGGACTTTCACTCGAAGATTGTGTGGAAACCATAGCGGCGACACTTCCCGTTTGCTCCGTAAGAGGTGTGGCATATTCTACCTTTACCATAATCCATCTTATTGATAATTCTTACGCAGAGCTTATTCAATATGATAACCCTCAGATTATACTTATCAGAAACTGTAAAAATTACGACTACCCCATGACGGAAATGAACATCGGCGGTAAGAAAATATACAAATCGCAGATTAAGCTTGCCGAAAACGATATATTTATCGCCATGAGTGACGGATGTCCGCATGCCGGTATCGGACTTGCATACAACTTCGGCTGGAAAAGAGAAGATATCACCTCCTTCATGGAGTCCATCTCACATGTCGGATATACGGCGAAAACACTATCCACGATTCTTGTGGATGAGTGCAACAAATTATACGATAATAAGCCGGGCGATGACGCAACGGCGTGCATTGTCCGTATACGCAAACGTGTTCCGATGAATATGCTGTTCGGCCCGCCGCGAAACCGCGACGACTGCGACAGAATGATGTCACTGTTCTTCTCAAAGGAAGGAAAGCACATAGTCTGCGGAGGTACAACATCATCTATTGCGGCTAAATATCTCGGTAAGGAGCTTAAAACGAGTCTCAATTTCGAAAGAAGCGATATTCCCCCGATTGCCGAAATAGAAGGTGTCGACCTTGTTACGGAAGGTGTTATAACAGTCAACAGAGTTGTGGAGTACGCAAAGGATTACCTGCGAGACAACGAGAGCTATGAACAATGGGGATATAAAAGAGACGGCGCCTCACTCATATCGCGTATGCTGTTCGAAGAAGCGACCGATATAAATTTCTTTGTCGGACGAGCTGTCAACCCTGCGCATCAGAACCCCGATCTTCCCATTAATTTCAATATTAAAATGAATCTTGTCGAAGAGCTGTCAGGATGTCTCAAGAAAATGGGCAAACGTATTAAAGTTATTTATTTCTAAGTAAGAGGTTAATGATAGATGAGAAAATTCGACACTAAAGTACAGCACTTAAAATATAAGGTTCTTCGTGAAGTTGCACGTCAGGCATGGACCGATACGCTTCTCGATAATTTGCTCGATATTCCGAAGATTATCGTCCCCGGAAACACTCCGACCATGCGCTGTTGTGTATATAAAGAAAGAGCTATACTCGGTGAAAGAGTAAAGCTCGCCATGGGCGGTGACAAAACCAATCCGAACGTTATCGAGGTTATCGAGATCGCCTGCGATGAATGTCCCGTTGGCGGTTACGAGGTCACGAATGCGTGCCGCGGATGTCTTGCTCACCGCTGCGAGGACGTATGTAAGAGAGGTGCGATTTCGTTCGACGAAAATCATGTTGCGCATATAGACAAAACCAAATGTGTTGAATGCGGAGCTTGTGCTAAGGTGTGCCCGTATACCGCTATCGTAAGCCGCAAACGTCCCTGCCAGAACGCATGTAAGGTCAAAGCTATTTCAATGAACGAGAACAAAGCCGCCGCTATCGATAACAATAAGTGCATATCATGCGGAGCTTGTGTATATCAATGTCCTTTCGGTGCGATTATGGATAAGTCGTACATTATCGATGCTATCGAACTGCTGAAAAACCGCGACGGTCAGAACAAGGTATATGCTATTGTCGCTCCTTCTATTTCGAGCCAGTTTACGTACGCTAAGCTCGGTCAGGTTATCACGGGAATGAAAAAGCTCGGATTCCATACGGTAATCGAAGCCGCGCTCGGTGCCGATATGGTAGCTCAGTCCGAATCCAAAGAGCTTGCCGAAAAGGGATTTTTAACGAGTTCCTGCTGTCCCGCTTTTGTCGCATATGTAAAGAAAAACTTCCCGACTCTCGTTCCCTTCATATCGCATAACCTCTCACCTATGGGAGCTATTTCCAAATACATTAAGGAAACAGAAGAAAATGCGAAAATCATATTTATCGGTCCTTGTACCGCTAAAAAGGCAGAGGCTCAGCTCGATACGGTAAAACCGTATGTGGATGTTGTTTTGACATTCGAGGAACTTCAGGCACTGTTTGACAGCCGCGACATAGATATAACGACTCTCGAGGAAGATGTTCTCGACAATGCGTCCTATTACGGAAGAATATTCGCACGTTCGGGCGGACTTTCCGACGCTGTAGCGGAGGGACTCAAGGAACAGGGACTTGATGACTTTAAGCTTAACGCGTGCGCATGCGACGGTATCGAGGCTTGCCGTGTCGCTCTTCTTAAAAAGAGCAAGAATCTCCTTGATGCAAACTTCATAGAAGGTATGGCTTGTATCGGCGGTTGTATCGGCGGTGCGGGATGTCTCACTCACGGAGAAAAGAGCAAATCAGATGTTGACAAGTATGGTATGCTTGCACATGAAAAAACTATTACGGAAGCTGTATCCGTTCTTCAAAAGAAATAAATTTACCGCATAAATCGTATTTTTCCTTGATATAAGAACAAACCTAAACAATAAAATACCGTGATGGTTAAATTTGCGCTCTTCGGTCTGCTTATTTATGTGTCAGATCATAATCGTCGTAAAATATTAAAGTCACGGTATTTTTTATTAGTAAATCCCCATATTGCATGAGACTTCGGCAGGAAAGGTGTATTTGCACACCGCCGCCGAATGAATTTCAATATTAAAATTTTTTATGAAAGTGAGTAATATAATGAGTAAAAGCATTGCTCCCGTATTTGTCGATCCCGTGTATAACGGACCCGCCGACCCTATGGTTATAAAAAATGTTCAGAACGGTAAATTTTATATGTTCTACACTCAGCGCAGAGCAAGCACCGCCACCGAAGGAAGTGTTGCCTATTGCTACGGTTCGAAAATCGGTGTAGCCGAAGCATACGCCGATGGCTCATATTGGTATTACCGCGGTGCTCTCGATTTGGAATTCGAATTCGGAGACAATACCTTCTGGGCTCCGGAGATTGTCTGGGATGAAAAATCATCACTGTACCATATGTATGTCACCTACATCCGCGGAATTCACAGCCGTTGGGACGGAGACGCCTCCATACATCATTACACATCAGAGGATTTGTTCAGCTGGAATCACATAGGAAAGCTCGAGGTGGGCTCAAAGCGCATTATCGATCCTTGTCTCTTCAAACTCCCGAGTGGAGTATGGCGTATGTGGTACAAAGATGAAAAGAGCGGTGCACACACGTTCTACGCAGACAGCAATGACCTTTACAACTGGAATGATGTAGGTCAGGCAACATTCGATAATGCACAGGAAGGACCGAATGTATTCGAGTTCGGCGGAAAATACTGGCTTATTGCCGACGAGTGGAGGGGACAGGCAATATATTCATCGGACAACCTCACCGATTTCACTCGTCAGGAAGGAGCACATCTGCTGTGTGACGAAAGCAAGCGACAGCTTGACGGTGCAATAGGAAGACACGCGGATGTACTTTGCTGCGGAGACAGAGCATACATCGTTTATTTTGTCCATTATAATGACACTATGAACGCCGAAAACCCGATAAACAAGGAACACGCACCTACTGCCGTACACATTGCCGAGCTTCACATTAAAGACGGAAAGCTGGTTTGCGACAGAAACGAGGATTTTGATCTTCTTCTGAAATAAACAGTACTAAAAAATGACTGCACCATGCAGTCATTTTTTATTTTAACTTTTATCTTCCCTGCCAGCTTGACGGAATTGTTTCAAGCGGAGCGGGCAGCTTAACTTCCTTGCCTATTTCGGCAAATCTCTGTGCAAGGTTATCTCCGATTACTCCGTCCTCATCGGGGCTGAGGTTCATAATGAAGTTAACATTCATGGTAAAGCAGCTGTTCATGAGATTTATCGCCCATTCAGTATCCTTAACAGGCTGTTCCTTGTGCTCATCACGATTGAACCACGTTTTAGTAAGCTTCTGGCAAAGTGCTCCGGGGCCTTCAAAGCCTTCTTCGACATTCTGTCCCGCACCGTTTTCGAAGAATACAATATCCGTTCCCTTTATACCTTCTGTGCATCCTATGTTCATGAGAAGACAATTCGGCTGGAGCTTTTTAACAAGTGCGTCAACCTCTTCGAAAGGAAGAACAGCGTATGAAGGACCTCCCCACGGAGCATTCCAACCGTCAATAACAAGGTACGGAATTTCTCCGTAATTCGACAGAAGTTCCGATATCTGACCGAGTACCATTTTTCTGTGCTCTTCCGTAAATTCGTATCTGCCCAGTTTAGACGTTAAATCCAAAATCGAAAAATATAAACCTGCTTTGATTCCCTCCGCACGGAAAGCTTCGAGAAATTCCTTTATAACATCTGTTTTATTGGTTGCGTTTTTTACACAGTGCTCGGTATATGCGCTGTTCCAAAGGCAGAAGCCTTCATGATGCTTAGCCGTAAGAATAGCAAAACGACATCCCGCGCTTTTAGCTATTTTAGCCCACTTTCCGCAATCGAGGTGTTTGGGATTCCAGTCTGCTTCATTAAACGGGTATATTCTTTCCGCACCGCCGTTTTCAACATCGTATTCCCAGTCTATTATATCTTTTGAATTGTGGAACTGTACAGCCGCACTGTTCCAGTGTATAAACGTACCGAGACGCTCATTGATAAAGTTTTTTTGTAATTCCCGTAAGCTGCTCATATCTGTCTCCTATAATGCTTTAAGCTTATTATATGTAAAATTATATCAGAATAAGCACGTTCTGTCAACAACGGTATTCAGCGTACATTATTTTTTGTGATTCTGAATGTTGTTTCAACCATTACAATCATCAGCACAAAGAAAAACAGCAGAAAGAACGGCATAATCTCAAACGAAAGGCTGTGACCTATGAGTCCGAACAACGGAGGCATGAAAGTCGAGCCGACATACGCACTGGCCATTTGTATTCCGATAATCGCTCCGGAATTTTCCGCTCCGAAATTATACGGTGTGGAATGAATTATACATGGATAAATAGGAGCACAGCCGAATCCTATCGTAAGAAATGCCGCAAATGCCGCGGCGTACGATTTTGTCGGAATGAATAATGCCAACACTCCGCATATGAGTATACCTGTACCGATAAAAATCATTTTACGGTCACCGAGCTTATCGGTTATAAATCCGCTTATAAATCTTCCCACGGTTATTCCTATGTAGAACAGCGATGCGAAGCTTGCGGCTTGTTCCGTCGATATACCCTTTACCTCGACAAAATACGTGCTTGCCCAGTTCATTGTCGTGGATTCCGCGGCACAATATGCAAAAAATCCTATGAGAAGAAACGGAACACCCTTAATTTTTAAGGCTCCTATTAATCCCACTCGTTCATTTTTATCTTCTGTTATGTTCTTGTTGACCTTCCATATCGGCAGCGTTGCAAGCAAAAGCAGTGCTATTGCCAGCTGCATAAATCCCACAATGCGGTATCCGCTGTTCCATGTTCGATTAGTCAATGCATAGCTCATAACAAACGGACTGACAATTGTGCCGACTCCCCAGAAGCAGTGGAGCCAACTCATGTGCTTGGCTTTGTAATGAAGCGCTATATAGTTATTCAGTGCGGCATCGATTGCTCCCGCTCCGAGTCCGTACGGAACGGCAAAAACTATCAGCATCCAGAAACGACTTGAAAAAGAAAAGCCGAACAGAGCTATAACCGTAAGAAAGACACTGCTTACGGTTACTATTCTTGTACCCAATTTATGTGTAAGCTTATCAGAAAGAAGGCTTGAGATAATTGTACCTCCCGATATAATCATGGTAATAATTCCCATCCATGAAACGGGGACATTCATCTCTGTGTGCATAACAGGCCATCCCGAGCCCAAAAGAGAGTCAGGCAACCCGAGGCTTATAAAAGCAAGGTAAATCAGTGCAAGCAATAATGTATACATATTTCTCCTTTACAGCCGCATAGAATTAGAATTCGCATTGTCTGAAATTATATCCGAAAAAATTACGTTTGTCAATAAGCATGTTTTCACCCGATTACCGAATAACACCGTCATTGGCTTTTCATCATAAAATATTTCTTAATCGCGGTTTTCTTGACATTTACCTTTTATAGCGGTATAATATGTTACATGCTATAAAAAGGAGATTTTGTTATGAAACAGTACGATGTTCTCGTAATCGGACCTGTATCATTGGACGAAAATATTGATTACCTGGGCAATGTCCGCAAGGAAGTGGGAGGCGCTGTTGTGGCATCGGGTTTTGCCGCCGCACACAGCGGAGCCAAGACGGCACTCTTCACTAAATTAAATCCGAAGGATGCCGATATTGATCAGCGCTTTAAGGACAGCGGAGCCGATGTTTATTGGAAACCTTCAGAGGCAACATGCTCAATACGCAATCAGTATTTTACCGCGGATAAAGAAAAACGCAGCTGTACATCAATGGGAGTATGCGACCCATTCACATTCGATGAGCTTCCCGATGTAAATACCGCCATTTACCACTTTGCCGGACTTGTTTACGGTGACTTTGACGGTGCTTTATTCGAAGAAGCATCCAAACACGGCAAGGTAGCGGTGGATGTTCAGTGCCTGCTTCGTCATGTTGAAGATGATAAAACGATGGCCTTCCATGATTGGTCTGAAAAAATGAAATATCTTCCTTACATTGATTATCTTAAGACGGATGCCGCGGAAGCGGAAATCCTTACCGGATTGACCGACCGTGCGGAAGCCGCAAAGCTTCTCTACAGTTGGGGTGCGAAGGAAGTTTTAATTACTCACAATACCGAAGTTTTGGCTTATGACGGCAAGCGCATTTACACCTGCCCCATTAAAGCAAGAAACCTCTCGGGACGTACCGGCAGAGGTGATACCACCTTTGCGGGCTACATAACCGAAAGACAGCATGCCGATATCGAATATTCCCTGCTCTACTGCACGGCTCTTGTTTCGCTTAAAATGGAAACTCCCGGCCCGTTCAGCGGTTCCCGCGGTGATGTACTCGATTATATAAACGAATTCTACAAATAAAGGCTTCGACTGTAGGTAAAACTCCCACACGGTTCTACTCCTCATGTCTCAATTATTTCGGTTTATCCATCATAATAAAAAAATAAAAAAAATTAAGAGGTATTAATCATGAAAATAACAGCTCATTCCGGTTGTGACGAAACTCCCCAGAACAGTCTCGAATTCGTAAAGCACGCGGTTCGTCTTCCTGTCGACACATTGGAAATCGACATAAGACGTTCGAGAACAGGCAAGCTTATTCTTACCCACGACGAAGCAGATGACGGTGTTTCTCTTGCGGATGCATTTGCCATCATCGCCCCCAGCACACTGTGCGTTAACTGCGATGTTAAGGAATTCAACCTTGAAGAACCTGTTCTCGCAACCGCCGAGGCAGCGGGCATCAGCTCAGACAGAATACTCTTCTCAGGTGCCGTTACTCCACACAAGGCAGGCGAGTGGCCGTCTCCTGTTCGTCCCGAACAGATCTATCTCAACATTGAGGCTTTGGTTCACGATGTATACGACTTAAAGGGTCAGGAAAGACTCGACGCTTCCCTTCGTGCCGTTAAACTCTGCGCTGAAACAGGATGCTCTATCATAAACGTTCATTTCAGTATTTGCACGCCCGAATTCATGGCATGCTGTGCCGAAAACGGAATCGGCGTTTCCGCATGGACACCTACATCCGCTGAAGAGCTTTGGCACGTTGCGGCCTTCAAACCGCTCAATATCACAAGCCGTAATCCTATGCTTGCTAAGTTTATCGCATCCACATTCGAAAACTGAACTGTGGCAAAATAGTTTTTATACCGTATTGTTTCAAGCCCTCCCGAATCATCGATATATGGTTCGAGAGGGTTTTGTATAGCTTAAATTTTTCTTCTGTCCGTGTGCTGTTTTTTGTCAATTTATTACTATAAGTACTTGTAATCCTTGCGATTATTTGCTATACTCAATAAAAAATTATAAAGGAGCAGCTTATGAACTTCGATCCTACAGAACTGCACATACGGCAATCGGCTTCGATTACGCCAAAATACCGCTATGACGGCAAAACAGATTTAAACGAACACCGTGAAAAATGTCTTGAAAAGCTCTCCGAGCTTCTCGGAATGGACACATTCAGCCTGTGTGATCCTCTCTTCAACATAACCGAGGACACCACCGACAACGGTATCAGACACATTCATTTTACTCTGCAAACGGAAGAGGGATATTTCACACACTGCGATATTCTCGTTCCCGCGGAACAAACCGCACCGCTTCCTTTATGCGTATGTCTGCAAGGTCATACCACGGGAGCACACATATCTCTCGGCATTGCGAAATACAATAATGACGATGAGTTTATTCACGGACATGACAGTGCTTTTGCCGTACGCGCCGTTAAGGAGGGCTTCGGTGCGCTTGCAATCGAACAGCGTTGTTTCGGTCAGTGCGGCGGAACCGAAAACGGCCCCGCCTGCCTCAGGCCTTCTTCTACCGCTCTTCTTCTCGGAAGATGCACTATTGCCGAACGTGTATGGGATACAAGCCGCGTACTTGACGCCGTGGAAAAGCACTTCTCGGATATTTTAACTCTCGACGGTTCGGTCTGTCTGGGAAACTCGGGCGGCGGTACCGCTACTTACTACACGGCATGCCTCGAACCGAGATTCAGCGCTTATATGCCGTCCTGCGCCGTATGTACATATTTCGATTCGATTATTTCGATTCATCATTGTATATGCAACTATGTTCCGGGAATTATACGTTATTTCGACATGGGAGATTTGGCTGTCATGATAGCTCCGCGAAAGCTCGTTGTTGTTTGCGGTAAGGATGACCCGATTTTCCCCATTAACGGAGTACGGAAAACTTATGAAATTATCGAAAAATGCTATCAATATGCGGGAGTACCGAATAACTGCAAGCTTGTTGTCGGAAACGGCGAGCATCGCTTCTACGCCGACGATGCTTGGCCCGTAATGAAAAAGCTTCTTGCGGAATAATTCTCCGCTTATTTCAACCCGTATCCATCAAATATTTTTCATAATAGTTACTTTTGTAGTGGTTTTTGTTCACTTATTATTTACATTTTTAATTGTTTCGGCCATATTGCATCTTTCTATTCCACGTGTTATAATGATTTTGACAGAATTTGTTTCGCGTTTTGTACAATGAACACATTATAAAACGGAATCTGTAAATAATTTCAAAAGGAGATGAAAACCATGAAAAAGTTCCTTGTATGGATTATGGTCGCAGCTGTGCTGATGAGCACAATCGCACTCAATGTATCCGCGCATTTCACAGGCGTTGACGCGGAAGATGTTATCGACTTCACCGTTCCCAAAATCAACTCTGCTAACCCACGCATAAAATTCGACGGAATTGTCGATTTGGATGGTGAGTGGTACGGCGCGGTATGTTCCTCGGTTGACCTGACAAACGAAGAGAGCGCAGACAAAGGCGGTCTTTGGGATGCTTCCGTTTGGGGAAACAGCTATTCGACAATCGTTGACGTATATGAAGATATCCCCGTTGATCAGAAAAATCGCTGGGATGTATACTATCTCTGGGATGACAACGGACTTTATTTCGCACTTGTATGCAACACAGACAAGACCCCCTGTGCATTCAACCCCGCATTTTACGGTGTAAGCAGCGAATCAACAGACGGTCAGACTCGTCGTGTCGACAGTTTCACTCCTATGATCAGACCTGCGGATGACGAAATCACCGATTACGAATGGTTCGAATTCTGGGTAGAGACGACAACAGACGAACCCTTCTGGAATGACGATGAAACCACCTACTATGCAGGCGGAGCCGTCCCCGCAGACTTCGATATAGAAATGGCAACATGGCGTTCGTCTATTGCCAATGAAAACGGCGCATATCCGTATTCAATGGAAGTATTCCTCCCGTGGGGCTGTCTTTGCTACGGCAATACGGATTCCAAGATTGTGGACTTCACCGCCGAAGCAGGTGCTGTTATTCAGATAGGTCAGATATTCCTTGACGGTAACGGTTTAGTTGACGCAAACGGTGATCCTTACGACTGGTCAAGAGGATTCGACTGCCCCGGTTGGGCACACTTCAACCGCTACATTCTTTCGGCTGATACGGCAGCAACAGCTCCTACGGCAGTGACTGAAACGGTTGCCGAAACGGAAGAAGTCGCAGCAGAACCGGAAGTCACAGCGGAAGCCGAAGTTATAGAGGAAACGGTTGAAATCGTTGCCGAAGATACATCCAAAATAGACGATGTTGTAACAACAGCTCCTCAGACCTCTGACTTTACACCTTTCTGCCTTATTATTTCTTCCGCCGCCGCTCTGCTTTTACGCAAACGCCGCTGAATTTAATTAAAACATTTTCAATTACAGTTACAGCACCGTGCGCATAATTCGGCTGTAACGGAAAAGCCGCCGATTAACGGCGGCTTTTCTCGTATCAATCACGAATGTATATCGGCAACAAACAATATCTTACTTGACACAAATAGTCGATTCATATATAATTGTCAAAAGATACCGCATAATTTTAAATATAAAGGAGGCACAACACATGCTACATGCAACGGCAACCCCTGAGCGAATACTTTTCAGTCGTAATAATATGATTTACGGCCACTTTCTGGAACATTTTCACCGTCAGGTATACGGGGGTATCTTTATGCCGGGTCACCCACTATCGGATGAAGACGGATTCAGAACCGACGTGCTCGATGCATTAAAGAAAATCCGTACTCCGATAATCAGATGGCCCGGTGGATGCTACGTTTCGTCATATCACTGGGAAAAAGGCGTAGGTAAAAGAGTACCATCCTTCGACAAAGCATGGCGTGTAGAGGACGACAACTCATTCGGCACGGATGAATTCGTTTTACTGTGCAAAAAGTTAGGCTGTGAGCCTTATATCTGCACCAACGCGGGCTCGGGCACCGAGGAAGAAATGAGCAACTGGATGGAATACTGCAATCTCGACGATCAAGGCGAATACGCAAAGCGAAGAATCGCAAACGGTCATCGTGAGCCGTATAATGTCAAATACTGGTCTGTCGGAAACGAAAATTACGGGGACTGGGAAATCGGAGCAAAAGCCGCCTCCGAATGGGGCAGATTCGTATTGGAATCGACAAAAATGATGAGGCATGTCGATCCGACATGTCAGCTTAGTGCTGCAGCACTATCTGACATCGAATGGAATACACATCTTCTCGAAAAAGCCGGTAATCGTCTGGATTGGATATCGATTCACGGTTATTGGGACGGTTTATGGCAGGATGATAATCCCGCAAATTATGAGCAATGCATGGCTTACACCGACTCTTTAGACAGCTCAGTGCGTCGGGTACGCGGCTTGCTGACCGCTTTCGGTTTGGAAAAACGTATTCGAATCGCATATGACGAATGGAATCTGCGCGGATGGCATCATCCGAATGCACACACCATCCGACCGGGTGTTACAAAAGAAGAGTACATTTATCCTCGTGACAGAAACGATATAAACCAAACATACACAATGTCCGATGCGGTATTTTCGGCATGCTTTTTAAATATGCTGCTCCGAAACGCGGACATTGTCGGAATGGCAAACTTCGCACCGATGATTAACACACGCGGAGGAATATTTACATATGACAAAGGCATAGTTTTACGCAGTACGTATCATGTATTCGATATGTATGTCAATCACATGTACGATGAGGTCATAGATTTATACGTTACCGACAACCCCATTTACCGAATTACAAATAAATCGGGATACCCTGTAAATGTAGAAACAATTGATATTGTCGCGACTCGAGACAGCATTACCGGAAAGCTTGCGTTATCACTGATAAACAAGCACCATGAGCTGGCGCAACCGGTATCTCTGAAAGTGCCGATACACAATCAGCCTGTGCACCTCATAAGTCTGACCGGCCGCACCGCCGACGATTACAATGATATAGATCGAAATTACGTAATTCCCTACGAAAATGATTCCGCTATTAACATGGCAGATGAAAATTCCGTTGAACTGACATTGCCGCCTCACTCGGTTAATATTCTCGAAATAGGCTGATTTGCGGTCTTTAAATTACATGAAAAAATGCTGTGTCAATCATATCGATGACACAGCATTTTCTTTAAATCATCATGCCGGTGACCGGGGTCGAACCGGTACGGTATCGCTACCACTGGATTTTGAGTCCAGCACGTCTGCCAATTCCATCACACCGGCATAGTCGGATTTCCCCGACAACGATGTAATTATACCACACATCAAAGTGTTTTGCAAGATGTAATTTAAAATTAATTAAACTCTTGTCTGAGCTTTTTGCAGTTTCCGTGCCGAAAGGCTGAATCCGTGTTTAACCTTAATTTCCGCGCACACCGCTCCGCCGATTATGAAAATCGCACCGACTACCTGAGCGGCGTTCATTGTCTCTCCGAGGAAGAGTGCCGAAAAAATCACAGCCGAAAGAGGTTCCAGATAACCGCATATCGCGATTGTCTGAACATTAAGCTTACCGAGTGCGGAAAAATAGCAATAACAAGCAATACCCGTATTAAATATACCGAGGAAAACGGTCGCGGGAACATCCGTAATCTGAATATCAAATGCGAAACCGCTCTTCGCTACATGGTAAAATGCGCAGAAGATAAACGCAAACACAACCTGCAGTGTGGGGTTTTCGAATCCTTCGATAGCACCCGAAAACTTTCCGGTTGTTACCATGATAGTGTATCCGACCGCTGCCATAATACCGCATAAAATGCCGATTATGTCATGTGCTTCGCCACTGCCGTTAACGAGAACCATTCCCGCGATAACTACCGTAAAGCACATTATCTTTTTTACCGTAAGCTTTTCCTTGAATATAAACGGTGCGAGGGCCATAACGAATATAGGTCCCACATAGTAAAGAAGTGTTGTTACACCGACGCCTATTCTGCCATAACCTTCATAAAGAGCAGCCCAGCTCATTCCCATTCCCAAGCCGGACAAGGCGAGAAACATAAAATCCTTCTTATGCTTCATAAACGTAAACTTGTTTCCCGTCAAGAGGAATATTGCTATAAGGCTAATCGAGCCGATCAGCGAACGCCAGAAGACTATTTCATGACTCGGCAGTGAAATATGGCTGGCTACAAGTCCGTTTGTTCCGAATATTAAAAGAGCTGCAAAGTATTTGATAAAAGATTTATTCATTTTTTGTTATTTCTCCTATTGCCAAAACAGCATACATAGTATATCATATTATTCGAGATAATAAAAGCGAATGTTTATCATGCTTTAGATTACAATTTGTCATGAAACGATTTTAAACGGAGAAATACATTGGATAAAAATATAATCAAATATCTTGCTTTCGTAAAAACAGTGGAATACGGAAGCTTTACAAAAGCAGCCGAACTGCTCCATTATACACAGTCCGGTATAAGCCGTATGATTAACGAACTCGAAAGCGAATGTAATTTAACACTGCTCGAAAGGAGTCGTGCGGGTGTAAAGCTGACAGGTGACGGCACTCTTCTGCTACCATACGCAAAATCGCTGTGTACTGAATACGAAAAGCTCGAGAATCAAGTCGGCGAACTGAACGGTCTCCACTCGGGAATAATACGTATCGGAACAATATCCAGTATAGCCACACACTGGATACCGCGCATCATCAAGCAATATCAAAAGGACTACCCGGGTATCGACTATGAACTTTTACAGGGAGACTACGGAGAAATCGAGGAATGGATTGCGGACGGAAGAGTAGACTGCGGCTTTCTCATACTGCCTACGAGAAGCGAATTCGATACGATTTTTCTCGGTGACGATAAATTAAAGGTAATTCTGCCCGAAAATCATCCGTTTGCCGCAGTTGAAAAATTTCCCATCGACGAGCTTGAAAACGAGCCGTTTCTTATGCTCGAAAAAAGCGAACGAAGTGAAATATCGCAATTGCTTAAGGCATATGATATTCATCCGAAGATACACTTTACAACTTGGGATGATTACAGTATAATGTCAATGGTCGAATCGGGCATGGGCATAGCGGTTCTTCCCGAGCTTATACTCAGAAGAATTCCCTACAAGCTCGTCATTAAGGATTTGGATGTGCCCGCATACAGAAAATTGGCAATTACACTCAAGAACATAAAGACCTCTACCGTAGCGGTAAAGAGATTTTTAAAATATTTGGATTACAGAAACATCGAGGCAGGAGCGGAAAATGGATCAAACCAATACCCATACGAAGAATAACGAAAAATTCATCAAGATGACTACGGAGCCTGTCGAAAAGCTCATCGGCAAGCTCGCGATACCGACAATAATTTCGATGCTTGTCACGTCTTTTTATAACCTCGCGGATACTTTTTTCGTTCGACAGCTTGAAAACGACAGCATGGTTGCGGCAGTCGGGGTTGTACTTCCGCTCATGACGGTAATACAGGCATTCGGCTTTTTCTGCGGTCACGGTTCCGGAAACTACATTTCACGTGCATACGGCAAGCAGGATTATAAGGACGCAGAAACGATGGCTGCGACCGGTTTCTGCTATGCGGTCCTATTCGGATTGATTATAGAAATTTTCGGGCTGTTATTTATCGACCCGCTCACCGTTCTTTTAGGAGCCAAAACCGAGGCCACGATTAATGCCACCAAAGAATATATGCGGTACATTCTTTATGCCACACCGTTTATGACCGGTGCAATCGTTATGAACAATCAGCTCAGAATGCAAGGCAATGCGTTTTTCGCGATGATCGGACTCACATCGGGTGCCGTAGTGAATCTTGTGCTTGACCCGCTCTTAATATATTCCGCAGGCGACGGATTATTCGGAGGATTAATCAAAATGCCTATCGGAGCGGGAATGGGTGTCGGAGGAGCGGCTCTTGCCACGGCAATAAGCCAAATCCTCGGCTTTATAATTCTATCGGTCGGTGTGATGAGAAGCGACAATATTAAAATTCATCCGAAAAACTTTTCTCCGAGGATTTACTACATAAAAAATATAATCCGCGGCGGACTTCCCTCTCTTGCCCGTCAAGGTATCGCAAGCGTATCATCCGCATGTCTTAACCACGCAGTCGGAATTTTCGTTGAAGAGGACGTGATGATAGACGCCGTACAGGCGGCAATGACGGGCGTGTCCAAAATAATGATGTTTCTCAGCTCCGCTCTCACGGGATTCGGCCAAGGCTTCCAACCGGTTTGCGGTTTTAATTACGGAGCCGGCAAATACAAGAGAGTAATTCGCGCGTATATGTTCTGTGTAAAGGTCGCGTCGATTGCTCTTGTGCTTATCGCATGTGTCGGATTTATCTTCGCCGAACCGATTACTGCGGCTATTGCGGGAAGTTCCGCACTCGCGGGAGAAATCGCCGCCGTTACATTCAAGGCACAGCTCGTTGTTTTTCCGCTAATGTCATGGGTTACGATGTGCAATATGATGCTGCAGAATATCGGCATGACCGCAAAAGCAACCATCGTGGCAATGTCAAGACAGGGTATCGCGTTTATCCCCGCGGTTTTTCTGATTCCGCTTTTGACAAACGCGGTTTGCTCGAATCCCGTATCGGGACTCCAGTTAGCGCAATCGGCTGCCGATTTGCTGTCTTTTCTCATTTCACTTCCGATCGGTATTTCCGTGCTGAAAGAAATGGCCGCAAAAGGAACCTGATAATAATTTATTATATCGATTCATGCGAATCACACATAAAATCAATTTGTATATGACTATATATAATTATAATTGTGATAAAGCAAGTCTGTACTTATTGACAAAAGCTGTGCGGTATAGTATTATAATGTTATAACACTAAAGCAGTGCCGAATTACGGCGCTGCCTGAATACATCGGAAATCAGGTCGTATATGTCAGTAAATTTACTTGTATCTACCGGTACTATGGTTGGTCGAAGCAACAACTATAACTACATCAGAGCCCTCTCTGAAATAAAAAAGCTTCAAGACAAAAAGCTCTGTGTCGGATGTGAGCTTATGATGCTGATAAGCTACTATGATAAGCTTGACAGTGTCGTTTCCGCAATTCGCGAATACGGTGTAAACCCCGTGACGATCCATTGCGAAAAAGAAGTCGGAACGATGATATCGGATGCCGGTGTGCTTTTTTCCGAGGGTAAAAAAGACGACGCGCAAAAGCTCTATCTTGACGCCGTAAAATTTTTCACAATCAACTGCGAGACCGCTGAAAAGCTCTCCATTCCACGTATGGTTCTTCATCTGTGGGGAGGTTTTTCTTCTGACAAAAATATAGATTACAATATTTCCAAGCTGCCCGAGCTCAATTCGATTGCGGGAAAACACGGAGTACAGCTGCTTATCGAAAACATCCCTTCGAACACAAATGACCCTCTCTCGAACTGGCACAAACTGCTCCCTGTTATCGGAAACGCAAAGCTTATTTTCGATACCAGATTCGGCAAGCTTCATGAGCAAATCAGAGAAATTCTTACCGATAAGGTAATCACAGACAATATCGAGCATATTCACGTCAGTGATTACACGGGAGGATATAAGAATTTCAAGGCTCTTCGTCCGATACTTCATCCGCGTGACGGTGTCATAGATTTCGATGAGGTTGCCTCACTCATATATGATATAAACTACAGCGGCACTTTGACTCTGGAATCGCCTGTAATGGTCGAAGAAGACCTTGATATTCCGAAAATCGAAAGTACGCTCGTTTATCTCGACGAACTGTTCAATCATAAATACAAAACAAAATAAAAGGAGACAGGTACGACATGAAAAATTTTATGGGCAGAAACTTTCTTCTGAAAAACGAAACGGCGCAGGTTCTCTTCCACAAATATGCCGAGCATCTTCCGATTATCGACTATCATTGCCATGTTTCTCCTCGTGAAATCGCGGAGGACAAACAGTATTCAAACATAACGGAATTATGGTTAGGCGGCGACCACTACAAATGGAGAGCCATGAGAAGCTGCGGCGTTGCCGAAAAATATATTACAGGTGATGCGTCCGACTACGAAAAATTCAAGGCCTATGCCGAATGCATGCCGTATCTTATCGGAAACCCTCTGTTCCATTGGACACATCTCGAATTAAAGCGTTTCTTCGGATGCGGACTCATTTTAGGTCCGGATACAGTCGACCGTATCTGGGAAAGCACTTCGGAAGCACTCGCCGATCCCGGAATGAGTGTCAGAAATCTCATCACTATGTCTCGTGTTAAAGTCATCTGTACAACCGATGATCCCGTCGACACACTCGAATGGCATAAAATGCTCGCCGATGATAAGTCTTTCGGCACTCAGGTTTTGCCTGCGTTCCGTCCCGATAAATGCTTCAACATCAACAAGCCCGGACTTGAGGCTTATTATGAAAAACTGAGTCAGGCAAGCGGCGTTCGTATAAAAAACATTGCCACCCTCAAAGAAGCACTTGTTAAACGAATTGAGTTTTTCGATAAAATGGGATGCCGTACCGCCGACCATGGTCTCGACGAATTTCCGATGTACATAAAACCGAATGAGTATGCGGCAGACCAAGCGTTTGAAACCGCTCTTAACTCCGACGGAAAAGAAGTAACTCCCGAAATGCTTTGCGTACTGAAATGTGAAATGCTTTCCTTCCTCGCGGGAGAATATGCTAAACGCGGTTGGGTAATGCAGCTTCACGCGGGTGTATGCCGTAATGCAAACCCTGTCATGATGAAAAAGCTCGGCCCCGACACAGGGTTTGATACAATAGGCTTCACCAATGTTCAGGGAATAATAGATTTGCTTGCTCTCATGGAAAAGCACGGCAGCCTTCCCCGCACTATCGTATACTCGGTAGATCCTACGTGCAACGCTGCCATTTCTTCGATGCTCGGATGCTTCCAAACATCCGAAGACGGATATCCGAAGGTAATGCAAGGCTCAGCATGGTGGTTCAACGACACCATTGACGGCATGGAAGCGCAAATGAGGCAGCTTGCCAACGTAAGCGCATTCGGCAAATTCAACGGAATGCTCACCGACTCACGCAGCTTTACATCTTATCCCAGACACGAATACTTCAGACGCATACTCTGCAACATTATAGGCGGATGGGTTGAGGACGGCTTATATCCGTTTGAGCCCGAGGCTTTGGCAACATTGGTATGCGACATATGCTACAACAACACAAAGAACTATTTCGGCTTTAAAATCGATTAATCAACAATCCAAAATTTTATAAATGAATTTTCTTAAATCCTTTAAACACAAGTTCATCGGCGACAAAGAGTTTTACAAGTTACTTTGGGTTCTTGTCCTGCCGCTGATAATTCAGCAGGGCATAACCAATTTTGTCAGCTTACTCGATAACCTGATGGTCGGACGACTCGGAACAATCTACATGAGTGCGGTTTCCATCGCCAACCAGCTCGTTTTCGTATTCAATCTTACGATTTTCGGCGGCATATCCGGTGCCTCAATATTCGGAACTCAGTTTTTCGGAAGTAATGATATACGCGGAATGCGTGACACCTTCCGTTTTAAAATGATTTTTTCTGTAATAACATCCGTTATAGCGATTCTGGTTTTCGTGATGTTCGGTGAAAATCTGATTATGTTGTTTCTGAAAAGCGAAGCCAACTCCGCTGAGGATGTTGCCCGTACTTTATCCGAAGCACGTGCGTATCTGAACATTGCCGTTGTCGGTCTTGTTCCGTTTGCCATAGTTCAGGCGTATGCCGGAACGCTGCGTGAAACAGGCGAAACGGTGGCACCGATGATTGCGAGTATATCCGCAATCGCGGTTAACTTTGTTTTCAATCTGCTCCTCATATTCGGTTTGTGCGGTTTTCCCGCTCTCGGTGTAAGAGGAGCCGCCATAGCAACGGTAATGTCCCGTTTCGTGGAGCTTTTTGTGGTTGTTTTTGCCGCTCATCGGAATCCCGATAAGTTTGCTTTCATTAAAGGAGCATATAAAAGTCTTCATGTTCCCATGCAGCTTGTCAAGCGTATTGCGATAACAGGTACACCTCTGCTGGTAAACGAAGTCCTGTGGTCGCTCGGAACAACGTTTATCACACAGAACTACTCGGTTCGCGGCCTTACGGTAGTTGCCGCCGTGAATATCGCTACAACAGCGTGGAATCTTTTCTGCATTATAATGTTTGCAATGGGTTCCGCGGTCTCTATTCTCGTCGGTCAGAAGCTCGGCGCGGGTGACGTCGACGGCGCAATCGATGTTGACAACAAACTGCTGTTTGTAACCGTTGTTTCTCACATTTTTATCGGCTTATTGATTATAATATCTTCTCCCTTTATCCCACTGCTGTATAAAGTCGAGCCGGAGGTACAATCGCTCGCATCTACATTTCTGACGATTGCGGGTCTGTCTCTGCCTATACACGCGCTAATTCACAATATTTATTTTACGATACGCTCGGGCGGAAAGACAATAATCACGTTCCTTTTCGACTCGGTATTCACCTGGGTTGTTCCCGCGATGATATCCCTGTTCATGTGTCGTTTTACCGACATAAGCATTATATGGGTATACTTTGCCGTACAGTTCTGTGACGCGATTAAATTATTCGCGGGAATACCGATGCTTAAATCGGGTTTCTGGGCTAAATGTGTTGTAAATGATATTTCCGAGAAAGGAAAGACACAATGAAGCTTATTATCAAACAACAATTTCTGACACTGTTCGATGAATTCGATGTATATGATGAAAACGAAAATATCTATTATACGATTAAAGGGCAATTCGCATTAACGAAAACGTTGTCCGTGCATGATGTTAACGATATTGAAGCTGCCAAGCTTACACGACGTTTTTTCTCGTTTCTTCCTACGTATGACATAGAAATAGGCGGTAATGAGGTGGGTACGATACGTAAGGAGTTATCCTTCTTCAAACCGCACTTTGATATTGATTACATGGGTTGGGATGTTACGGGCAACTATCTCGAATGGGACTATGATGTTGTTAACAAAGAGAATAACGAACGCATCGCACATATATCAAAAGAAATAATGCATCTGACAGATACGTATTGCATTGACGTCGATGACGACTGCAATACATTGAATGTCCTTTTACTCGTTCTTGCCATTGATGCGGAAAAATCGGAAAGATAATTTTGTTACACCTTTCGTCAAACAATAACAGCCCTCTACTTGCGATATTTAATCGAAACAAATCAACCTTCGGAGGAATAAAATAATGAATTTCAGACAAATACACCTTGATTTTCATACAAGCGAAAAAATCGATAATATAGGTTCCGCTTTTTCAAAGGAACAATTTCAAGATGCACTCAAGCGCGGACATGTAAACTCCATCACCGTTTTCTCAAAGTGTCACCACGGATGGGCATATCATCCGAGTGAAGCAAACGAAATACACCCCGGACTCAAATTCGACCTTTTGGATGCGGAAATCAAAGCCGCTCATGAAATCGGCGTTAAAACACCCGTATATTTATCGGCAGGTTTTGATGAGAAAATAGCTCACAGACATCCCGAATGGCTGAGACGTTCCAAGGATGACAGAATCGATTGGCAACATCCCGGCTTCCATGAGCTTTGCATGAACTCGCCGTATCTTGACTACCTCATAGCTCAAATAGAAGAGGTTGTCAAAAAATACGATTGTGACGGAATTTTCCTCGATATAGTGGGAGTACGTACTTGCTGGTGCCAGAATTGTGTAAAAACGCTTCTCGATGAAGGAAAAGACCCGTACAATGACGAAAACGCTCGTGAACTCGGCGAAAGAGTATACGCAAACTACACCCGTCGTGTTCGTGAGGCGGTAGACAGAATCAAGCCAGGTCTCCCCGTATTCCACAACAGCGGACACATCAGACGCGGCAGACGTGATCTCGCGGATGTAGACACACATCTTGAGCTCGAGTCACTTCCGACAGGTGGATGGGGATACGACCACTTCCCTCTCTCGGCGGCATATTCACGAACACTCGGCAAAAATTTCCTCGGTATGACCGGAAAATTCCATACAACATGGGGTGAGTTCGGCGGATACAAGCATCCCAACGCTCTCAGATATGAAGAAGCTCTCTGTGTTGCTAACGGTGCGAAATGCTCTGTAGGCGACCAAATGCATCCCGACGGACATATGGATGAAGCTACATACGATCTCATCGGTGCCGCTTATTCCGAAGTTGAAGAACGTGAAGAATGGCTTGACAATGTTGTATCGGTTGCGGATATCGCAGTATTGTCTGAGGAAGCTGCGGCTAATTACTGCGAGCAAAATCATTTGCCGCATAACGGCGAGGCAGGCTCCGATGCCGGTGTCGTTCGTATGCTTCTCGAAGGTAATTTCCTGTTCGATGTTATAGACACCGATTCGCTCCTCAACGGAGAATGCGTAAAATATAAACTGCTCATTCTTCCCGACAACGTCCGACTTGACGAACGACTCACCGCCGCTGTTAAAGAATTCATAGCAAACGGAGGTCGTGTTCTCGCCACAGGTGAAAGTGCCGTCGGATTTGATAATGAATTCAAGCTCGATTTCGGATGCCGTTTTGTCGGTGAGAGCAATTATTCACCCATATATTTCCGTCCTGATTTTGATCTCGGAGCACTCGGAAACACCGCATTCGTTATTTACTCGAAATCATACGACATAGAAACCGACGGTAATGTTGTTGTTGAAAGAGAAAACCCATACTTCAACCGCAGCACATTCGCTTTCTGCTCACACCAGCACACACCGAATGATAAATCTAAACGTTATCCGGCAGCTGTAATGGGTAAAGACGGCGCATACATTTCGGCTAAGATATTCAGCGAATACGCAGTAAAGGGCAGTATCGTATCCAAGCTGATAACAAACCATATAATCGATACACTTCTCGGAGAAAATAAAACCATTACGACAAATCTTCCCGCTCAAGGAGTGATTACATTAATGAATCAATCCTCGGAGCACAGACTCGTAAACCATCTGCTCTATGCTTCTCCCGTAAAGCGCGGAAACGGAGTAGAAGTCATCGAGGATGTCATTCCGCTTTATAACATCTCCGTTAAGCTGCATACCGATATAATACCTAAAAGAGTGTATACGGCTCCCGAAAAAAAGGACATTCCGTACTCATATGAAAACGGAATAATATCTTATACTGTGGACAAGCTCGATTGCCATGCCATGGTAGTTATCGATTACTGATGAGATGCTGAATATTCAGCTTATCCGCAATCCAACACTAAGGAAGGATATGTAATGAAAAGATCGGAAATTAATTCGATTATCGAAGACGCTGTCGGATTTTTAGATGAACACAAATTTTTGCTTCCTCCGTTCGCATTTTTCTCGGTAAATGACTGGAAGAACGCCAACCAAGAATATGACGAAATCAGACGCAACTGTCTCGGCTGGGATATAACGGATTTCGGAAGCGGCGATTATAAGAAATGCGGGTTGTTTTTATTCACTCTGCGCAACGGAAATGCACATAATCCCGATGACCACAAGGTTTACGCCGAAAAAATAATGATAGTCGATGAAAATCAAACTACACCCTACCATTATCACTGGTATAAACAGGAGGACATTATCAATCGCGGGGGCGGCAACCTTATGATTAAGGTTTATGCGGCAGATGAAAACGACGAGTTTTCATCTGATGACGTTGAAATACAAGTCGACGGACGTCACTATAAAGTGCCCGCAGGCAGTGTTATCAGATTAACTCCCGGTATGAGCATGACAAATACCAGAAAGCTGTATCACGCATTCTGGGGCGAAGAAGGACACGGCAAGGTTCTTGTCGGAGAAGTAAGCCAATGCAACGACGATTCAAAGGACAACCGATTCTACGAACCCGTGGATCGCATGCCGTACTTGGGTGAGATGAAAAATGTTTCTTTATCCGATAATATACGTTTCTTTGATTCGGTAGGACGTTTTCCCGAAATCGAAGAAGATGCCGAGCCGAAGTACCTCCTCTGCAACGAATACCCCGAAGCCGAATAAATCTCACGGCACCGTATTTTCAAGCGAAAAATACGGTGCCGTTGTCACGTAAGCACAAATAATAGTGTAGACAATGACTGTTTCATTATGTTATAATTTACACCGAGCAACATTAGACGAGGAGTAAAGCGGAAATGAATGAAGAAAAGCTTGATTTGATTATACAGCTCAGAAAAGAATTACACGATAATCCGGAAATATCCATGCATGAAGTAAAGACAAAACAAATACTTATGCGGTTTATTCACGAACACACTCGAACTTTGGAAATAACAGACAGAGGGCAGTGGTTCTATGTCATGAAAAAAGGAATCGGCCGTTCCGCACCGATTGCATTCAGAGCGGATTTCGATGCCGTTACATGTGCCGACGGATGTCCGAGACACCTATGCGGACACGATGGTCACAGTGCTTCTCTGGCATGCTTTGCTTTGTGGCTTGATACCGCAGAAACGGATAAGGATGTATATCTCGTTTTTCAGCCCGGAGAAGAAAACGGAATGGGCGGAGCGATATGTTCTTCATTGATTGACGAAAAGAATATATGTGAAATCTACGGTTTTCATAATATACCTGGGTATGGCATCGGAGACGTGCTACTTCTGAAGCATACATTTGCCTGTGCATCCACGGGACTCGAAATTCACTTTATAGGCAGACAATCGCATGCGGCATATCCCGAAAACGGAGCAAATCCCGCAAATGCCATAGCCGCAACCATACAATGTATGAATGAAAGCATTTGCGAAAAACACAAGGGAATAGTTTTGGGAACCGTCATCGGAATAGAGGCGGGAAGTCATTCATACGGTGTTTCCGCAGGTGACGGAACGCTCAGGCTCACACTCAGAGCTGAATACCAGGACGAGTACGATGCTTTTGTATCGGAAATAGAAAATGCGGCAATAAAAGCCGCCTCAGACAGCGGATTAACGATAAAAATGTCACGCATAGAAGAATTTCCCGCAACAATAAACAATGAAAGATGTGTAGATAAGCTGAGGGATGCTGCCGCAAAACTGAATGCGAATGTAGTAAATCCCTCCGAACCTTTTAGATGGTCTGAGGATTTCGGATATTATTTGCGTAAAACCGACGGCGCATTCATGGGAATCGGATGCGGTATAAACCATCCCGCACTTCACACAACTGATTATGAATTCGATGACAGAGTTATCCCCTATGCCGTTGAGATGTATAAATCCGTTCTGAATATGTGATTATCACTGAAAAACAAAAAATATATAAAAGCTGCGTAAAACCGATTTTGATTTTCGCAGCTTTTTCAATAAATAATCCGATGTTTACTTGAATGTTGATATAGAACAATAATTATGATATAATATCTGTGATATTAATTAATGATAAGCTGAATGGAAATGGAAAAAAACTCACCTGTATATATAACCGAATGTACGGATTACGCTGAAGAAAAACTGATTTCGGAAATACGCAAAGCATTTCACGGAATAGGTATAACACCCGATAATATCAACGGAAAAAAGGTACTTATAAAGCCGAATTTAGTCCTTGCCAAATCCCCCGACCATGCGGCGACTACCCACCCCAATGTTATTAAAGCCGCCGCGGTCGTACTGCATGAATTCGGAGCATCGTCAATAACAGCCGCCGATTCGCCGGGAGGACCTTTTAATGCGGCATCACTGGCAAATGTATATCGTGTCTGCGGCTTGAACGATATCAAGCTCGATTATCTCAAATTAAACTACGACTGTTCATTTAATACGGTACACACCGACGGTAAAAAGCTGAAGGTTCTGCACATTTTAAATTGTTTTTCGGAATGTGATGTTATTGTCGATATCTGCAAGCTGAAAACTCATACACTGACGGGGATGAGCTGTGCGGTGAAAAACCTTTTCGGTCTTATTCCCGGTGTCGAAAAATTCGAAATGCATTCGAGCTTTCCCCACATTCAAGATTTCTCTGAAATGCTCGTCGATTTAAACGAGCTTGTTCTCGGAAACAAGGAATTTATCGCATTGTGTGATGCGGTAATCTCGATGGAAGGAAACGGCCCTTCATACGGTATACCTAAAAAAACGGGATTGCTGATGTGCTCGCGTTCTCCGTTTTCGCTTGATGTAGCGGCAGAACACATAATAGGCTCGGACGGAAATATACTCCATCTGAACGCCGCCGCATCGCGCGGACTTGTTTCACGGAATATACGTGAAATACCGCTGCTCGGAATGGAAGAGTGTCCGACTCTTGATTTTAAAAAGCCCGATACGGATGCGGGAAAATTTCTGAAAAATTTACCGAATTTGTTCGGCGGTAAATTTGCCGCTTTTTTCGAAGCCAAACCTCATGTTAACAGAAAGAAATGTGTGGGATGCGGGGTCTGTGCCAGATCATGTCCTCGTCACACAATAACCATTGATAATAAAATCGCTCATATCCACAGAGACGAATGTATAAAATGTTATTGCTGCAGTGAATTGTGTCCCAAGGGTGCAGTTGAAGCAAAACAAAATCCATTGATTAAATTAGTACATTAAATGAAAAAAACTGTTAAGGCATACGCTAAAATAAATCTTTATCTCAACGTCGGAAGTAAGAGAACAGACGGATATCATGAAATAGAAACGCTGATGCAGGAAATTTCTCTCGCCGATAATGTCACACTTGAGCTTAACAAAAACAATACGGGAATGAATACCGTAGCCATTACCTCCGACACTCCGCAAATACCGCTCGACAAGAATAATATAGCATATAAATGCGCGGTTAAATTTCTGCAGATTACAGGAAAAAACGGTTTTGATATTAAAATACATATTGAAAAACATATTCCGATAAGCGGTGGCTTGGCGGGAGGTTCGACCGACGGTGCAGCCGTCATTAAGCTTCTGAACGAAATGACCGATGCCCGTCTCGACAGCGATACACTTTGTTCGATTGGTGCGAGTGTGGGTGCCGACATACCGTTCTGCTTAACGGGAGGCTGTGCGATATGCCGCGGTATAGGAGAAAAAATCACAGTACTCTCCCCCGAAAAGCCCAAATACCGAATTCTCATAGTTCCGTCGGGAGATGGTGTATCAACGCCTACGGCTTACGCAATGCTCGACGAGGTAAAGCCTTCCGCTATGTGTAAGTGCGATGACATTATAAATGACGTAGTCGAAGGCAATATCCCGCACATATTGTATAATGCTTTTGAATCCGTTATACTGCCCGTCAGACCCGCTGCCGACGCTATAAAAAACAAACTTTTGGTGCTCGGTGCGGACGGAGTTATGATGAGCGGAAGCGGCCCTACTATATTTGCTCTGTTTTATGATACGACCGAACTTGATTATGTAAAAACACAGCTCGACAACGCAGGAATTACGTCATATGCCTGCGATTCTGTAATTCGGGAAAGGATATAGGACAATGAAAAAAATCTGCATCTCCAAAGGATGGCTTTTGAACGCCCCCGGTACAAACGGATGGCGTGAAGTTGACCTCCCCAATGATTACGCAGTGACTCAGCCGCGTAATCCCAACGCTTTAGGCGGTGCCTCAAACGGCTTTTTCGAAGGCGGCACCGGTACCTATGTCAAGGATATTGAGCTCGGAAAAGGACACTATATTCTGGATATTGACGGTGCGTACATGTGTGCCTCGGTTAAGTTAAATAACTATCAGCTGGTTATGCATCCTCACGGATATACTCCTTTTCTTGTGGACCTGACGGGACGCAAAAAGGACGGCATGAATAAGCTGTCTATAACCACACATGCTCATCAACCCTCTACCAGATGGTATTCAGGTGCGGGTGTATATCGCGATGTATTCCTTTGGCACGGCGGAGACATACGCATCGAACCATGGGATGTTTTTGTCTCAACGCCTACACTTGACACTGTTGCCGTGTCTTACGAAATCAGCTCGGATAAAGATGCCGATATTACTCTCGCCGCCGAAATACTGGCGGGAAGCAAGCCGATAACCGCAAAAACGATTTCGGTAAATCTCGTTGCGGGAAGCAAAACCTCTGTCAAATTGACTTTCGACATAAAAGACGCAAGAGCATGGAGTACAGATGATCCGTATCTGTATACATTAAGTACTAAAATAATCGATAACGGCCAAATCGTCGAAACCGACAAAACAAAATTCGGTATCCGTACGGTATCAGCCGATGCGGAAAACGGTCTGTTGTTTAACGGAAAACCGCTGAAGCTTCGCGGGGGATGCATTCATCATGATCACGGTGTACTCGGTGCAGCCGATTATCCTGCTGCATGCAGACGCAAGCTGACAAAGCTTAAGAACGCGGGATTTAATGCTCTCAGAATCGCTCACAACCCGCCGTCACTGACACTGTTGGAAATGTGTGACGAAATGGGCATTATTGTCATGGACGAAGCATTCGACTGTTGGAGACTCGATAAAGGCGGTGAATTGAACTACCATATGTGGTTTGACGGATGGTGGGATAAGGATATCGCATCGATGGTTCGCCGCGACAGAAAGCACCCGTGTGTCATAGCATATTCAATAGGAAACGAAATTCCAGAAAGCTACGGAAACTGTGACGGCGATGAATGGTCGGCACGTCTGACAGCCGAAATTAAAAAATACGATGACACACGTCTTGTCACATCGGCTACATACCAGATGGGAGACGGTGAAACGTGGGCAGACCGCACCAAAGGATACTACGCACCTCTCGATATATGCGGTTATAACTATCTCTATCAAAGATATGAAAGAGATCACAAACAATTTCCGAATCGGGTAATATGGGGTTCCGAAACGCATGCGATCCACTTCTACGATTCATGGCAGACTGTGCTTAACAACAGCTATGTAATCGGCGATTTCACATGGACTGCTTATGACAATCTCGGAGAAGCGGGAACGGGACGTTCATGTTGGGCACGTGACGGTATAATTCGCGGTATCAGCTTAGCCGGATACCCTTGGCGTTCATGTTATCAGGGAGACTTTGACCTATGCGGATTCCGCCGCCCGCAATCATATTTCCGTGAAGCGATTTGGGTTCATAACACAGAGCCCCGCATATTCACCACACATCCCGAGCATTACGGCGAAGGCTTTACGGGAACGGAATGGCACTGGTATGATGTTCTCGATTCATGGACGTTTGACGACAAATATATCGGAAAGCCAGTAAAATGTGAGGTTTACACAGACGCCGATGAAATCGCATGGTATTTAAACGGCAAATTAGTCGGTAAAAGCAAAACCGAAAAAGCGATTTCCACACTCGATATACCGTACGAAAAAGGTGAACTATCCGTTATCGCATACAAAAACGGAAGCGAATGCGGCCGTTCTTCACTTCATACCGTGGGCATTCCGAGTTCAATCAAGGTAATACCCGAATCATGCGAAATTAAAGCCGACGGACGTGATTTGTGCTACTTCGACATATTTGTAACAGATTCAAGCGGTGACAGAATCCCCGACTCGAAAGCGGAGCTGTGCTGTATTGTCGATGGAGGCGAGCTGCTTGGTATTTTTTCCGGCGACCCGAAAAACGAAGACAGATACGGCTCTGACATTTGCCACGCATTTGAGGGGCGTGCGGTTGCCGTTATTAAGACGAATACCCCGGGAGACGTCACAATAACAGTCGGCAGTGCTAAACTTAATTCCGGAAAAGCGACAATTAAAGCAATAAAATAAATTAAGTATGAAAGGTATAAATACTATGAGCGAACCGATTATTTACAAAGGCAGAGGCAATGCCGAAATGTACGATGAATACGTAGACTTCATAAACTATGTATTCGGCTTCAACGGAAACGAACAAGATTTTAAAAAGCTTCTTCCGAAGCTGTACAAACCCGAATACGACCCTTGCTACAACAATTACGTTGTTACGGAAAACGGCAAGCTTAAAGCCGCTATAGGAGCATTCGATTCGGAATTAACCGTAGGCGGCGAAGTTCTCAAATGCCGCGGCATAGGAAATGTTGCCGTACATCCGTACTCACGTTCCAAAGGATATATGATAGATTCCATGAATCTTGCTCTTTCCGATATGATAAAAGACGGTGTTGACTATTCCGTGCTCGGAGGTCAGAGACAAAGATACAATTATTTCGGCTTTGATCACATCGGTATGGTATACAATATCGACATCGGTCACAGAAACCTTCGTCACTGCTTCAGAGATGTTCCCTTCACCGAGCTCGAAATACGTGATGTGCAGTCAAACGAGACCGAGCTTATCGATAAAATCTACGAATTATTCAATACAAGACCCATGCGTACATTAAGACCTCGCGACAGATTTTATGATATATGTCTCTCATGGCGTAATTCTCTCCGTGCCATTTTCAAAAATAACGAATTCATAGGCTATTTCATAGCGGATCTTCAGGAGCTCACACTCAAGAATATAGACGATTTTGACGATGTAATCCGCAACTACGTACAAAAATACGATTCGGTTACCATAAGAATTCCCGATTGGTGTGAAGAGCTTCTTGCTAAAGCAATACGCATTTGCGGCGGCTATTCGGTAAGTCACTGCGATATGTTCAACATTTTCAACTACAGGAAATTCATCGGAGCTTTCCTCGAATTCGAAGCATCATATAAGCCGATGCTTGACGGCACATTAACCGTACTTATTCACGGATACGCCAAGGACGAAAAGCTTAAAATCTCGACGCATTCCGAGAAAATCAACGGAAGATTCACTTCAGTCGAAGAATACGACGGAAATTGCGAGCTTGAACTCGAGCACCGTGATGCGATGGCATTCTTCTTCGCTTTGTCGTCTCCGTACAGAAACAAAATCTCTCCCGCGATACGTGCCGCTCTCCCGATTCCCGTGTATGTTGAAAGTGCCGACAACGTATAATATTTCATTTTTATTTCATAAAATGCGAGCTTTTGCAAGATGCCGTTTTATATCCGTCACTCTGTAGGAACAAAGTATGCAAATTCACTCCATTTTTCGGCAAAACGAAGAAATTGCATTTTTCGCATGAATATTTAAACGTAAATATTGCATTTTACTCGAATATGTGGTAATATTTAACTCGTAGACATAGTATATTTATTCGGAGGGTAAAATGAGTTATTTACAGAATGTTCTTTCACAAGTAGACGCAAAGTATTCTTATCAGCCTGAGTTCCTTCAGGCGGTTCACGAAGTTTTCGAATCCCTTGAAAAAGTTATCACAAAAAATGAAAAATTATACGAGCAGGAAGCAATACTCGAACGCATCACCGAGCCCGATCGTCAGGTTATGTTCCGTGTGCCGTGGGTAGATGATTCCGGTAAAATCAGAGTAAACACAGGTTACAGAGTTCAGTTCAACAACTCAATAGGTCCTTACAAAGGCGGTATAAGACTTCATCCGTCTGTAAACCTTTCCGTTATTAAGTTCCTCGGCTTCGAGCAGGTATTCAAGAACAGTCTCACAGGTCTGCCTATGGGCGGAGCCAAAGGCGGTTCCGATTTCGATCCCAAGGGCAAGAGCGATCGTGAAGTTATGGCATTCTGCCAGTCTTTCATGACGGAACTCAGCAAATATATTGGTGCCGACACAGACGTACCCGCCGGTGATATCGGTACGGGAGCACGTGAAATCGGTTATATGTTCGGCCAGTACAAGCGTCTCACAGGTCTTTACGAAGGTGTTCTCACAGGTAAAGGTCTTTCATACGGCGGTTCTCTTGTTCGTACACAGGCTACAGGATACGGCCTTCTCTATCTCACAGACGAGCTTCTCAAGTGCCACAATGACGGTCTTGATGGCAAGACAGTAGCGGTATCCGGTGCCGGAAACGTTGCAATTTACGCTGTTGAAAAGGCTCAGCAGCTCGGCGCGAAGGTTGTTACGATGAGCGATTCCACAGGATGGATTTACGACAAGGACGGTATCGACCTTGATCTCGTTAAGGAAATCAAAGAGGTTAAACGCGGAAGAATTTCCGAATACAAGGATGCTAAGAGCTCTGCCGAATACCATGAAGGTAAGGGCGTTTGGTCTGTAAAGTGCGATATCGCTCTTCCCTGTGCAACACAGAATGAGCTTCTTATCGATGATGCAAAGGAACTCGTTAAGAACGGTGTAAAGTGTGTTTGCGAAGGTGCGAATATGCCTACATCCATCGAAGCCACAAAGTATCTTCAGGAAAACGGTGTTCTCTTTGTTTGCGGCAAGGCTTCCAATGCGGGCGGCGTTGCGACAAGCGGACTTGAAATGTCTCAGAACAGCGAAAGATTGAGCTGGTCATTCGACGAAGTCGACAACAAGCTGAAGGGTATAATGACCGGAATTTATCACAACATTGACGAAGCCGCACGCGAATACGGCATGGAAGGCAACTACGTTGCCGGTGCAAACATCGCAGGCTTCTCCAAGGTAGTCAATGCTATGCTGGCACAGGGTGTATAATTCATATACTGCTATTCCGAAAAAGGGGATGACTTAAGTCATCCCCTTTTTGTTCCGAACTGTATTTCAATATTTTAAATATCTGTGTATCGTCATTAAAGAAGCTTATCCACATTTACAAACGAATGTCGAACTTCGGCAACTCCGTTTTCCGTGATGCGAATAACCGTGCCGCCGTTCAAGCACGGATTCCAATAGCATCCCGCGCCTGCTTTCAGTGAATATACAAGGTCTACACCGCGATAGTTTATTACGGTGTTATTGATATGATCATGTCCCGCTACAACAAGCTTTGTGGTACCGCCCTCAAGAATCGCATCAAAAGCACCTTCGTCCTCGGGATAGCTTGCAATTCCTTCATATTGAACACCTATGGAATTCTTATAACCGTCGTTCCAGTATTTGGGATCGCTCGATTCCTGCGGAGTAATAGATTCAGGTGCGAATTCCGTATTATGAGCCGCTTTCCACGCTTCACGATAAGCATAAATCGGAATATGCAAAAAGACGGATGTGTCATTACAGCCCAGCTTCTTCAGCATTTCAATCTGTTCTTTGTACCACACAAGCTGAGACTTGGTCAGCTTAGCCCACACTTTATCCATGGTTCCGTCTTCTTTCGGGTACGGATCTCTGTCGTGTGAATCCATCATAATCACACCTTCCGCAATTTTATCACCCTCGGAAATCGCAATAACATAGTTGCCGTTGCCGATTGCCGCGTCACCCTTTTCGTAGATACAGTGCGGATATGTCATGTATAAATCCGCTACCTTGTCTATAGTTTCCGTGCCGCCTTGGTTGTCGTGATTGCCCCACACGGGTGCCCACGGAATACCGTATGCGTCGATTTCATCTGCGAACGCCTTATACGCCGCTGTTTCTCCCGCCCACGCAATGTCACCGGTAACGGTGATAAGGTCAGGTTTTTCGCTTTCAATCAAGGTGCGCATTGTATATTGCAATATCGCACGGCTTTTATGTTCGGGTGCCCATTCGGCATCATTAAGCTGAGGGTCACTTAAGTTGAGAATAAGAAAATCCTTGCCGGGTTGTTTTTGTATAGTTAACATGACTTTTATCCTTCCGATATTTTTATTATATAAAAGTATGCTTAATTATAACATTTCCGTGCCGACTTTACAATACAATATTTCATTCATTGCGTACAATACCAACAACACGGACTATTACGTAGCATTCACTCCCGAACAAATCAAATCGGCGACCGACAACCTCGGCACGTTCGATAAAGATAACAAAGACATCCGCTATTCCAAAGAGCTTGACAGTAAGCTTTCCATGGAATCAATAGAAAAACTTCGCTTGACCCTGAGGGAACATTCCAATCACGGGGAATAATACTTAACGGCAAACAAGTAGGGGATGTGGGAATAAACATTTACGATGATTTCACTCTCATTGAAAGACTTGATATTTATGAAGAATATACCGTAACTGTTTAATGCCATCCTAACCATAAAAATAAAGGGAGATAAAAAATATCTCCCTTTATTTAAATATCGGATGGAATCATACTTTATTCGAATAATTCGGAAATAATTCCCTCTCCCTCTTTTTTATCCTCTTCTTCTTCGTCTCCGAATACCATATTAGCATACACTTTTTTCATTCTTTCATCATCAAATCGTTCATCTATGAATTCGAAAAACGCATTATTCGCTTCGATACCGTCTTTTCTCTGAACCCAACGTTCCACCGCAATCAATGACACGGCAGCGTCAAATACGATAAATATTATAAGTACCCATGTTACCGCTTTACCTATTTTATTCGGTATTTTCAGTATAATGTCAGACAATCTGGGATACAGATTCTTAATCCACATCATGCCGAGAATTCCCCAGAATATGGAATACAGTAAGCAAATTCTTCCGTTTAAGTTGAACGGCATGTTGCTGTAATCCCACGAGCGTGAGCCGAACAATAATTCCTGACCGAACGAGCATGCGTATTCCACGGCACTGCCTATCACAAGTCCGCCAAAAAACGACAGCCAACGTGAATGGTTACGCAAATTATACAATGTCACGGTTAAAGCTAAAGCTCCGACTCCGTACAGCAAATTAAAAGTACCGTACACCAATCCCGAACGGCTTTCTATATATCCGTTCTTGAGGAAGCACCAAATAAGTTCGATTATTACACCGACGAAGCTTCCTATGATAAAGACCAAAGCCAACTTGTAAAAATTCGTTCCCTGTGCAAAGTTGTCTTTTTTTACTTCCTTATAGTCAATCTCCGCATTTGCGGGAGCACGCGGTATAAACACACCTTTTTTGCTCTTTTGAACATCATGCCATCTTGCACGTACTTCATCTTCGAGATTGATTGATATCAGGCTTGCTTTTGTGAGATTAGATGAAATTTTTCGTAAAGCTTCAATCCTTAATTCGACACCAGCGTCATCTACATCCGACTTTTCGTCGACCATTTTCTCGTAATATTCGTGCATTTCGATTTCCGCTTTTTCGGCAGCTTCAACTGTGTTCTCGCTTTCGCCGAGCATTTTACCGAGTGCCGAATCTGGAGGAAGCTCTTTTTCCGTCTCTATAGCTTTTTCTTTATCATCGGCTTGTTTGATATCTTTTTCATTTATTTTAAACAGCTTTGCCAAATTAAATCCTCCGTTATGCGGCATTCAGAATATTCATGAATTCCTCACCTGTTATTGTCTCATGCTCATACAAATACATGGCAAGCTCATCCAATTTTCTGCTGTTGCTCTTTAAGATATTCACAGCTTTTTCATGCTGCTTTTTAACAAGTTCAACTACTTTTCTGTCGATTTCGCTCTGTGTTTCAGCCGAGCATGAAAGTGATGTGTCCCCTCCGAGATATTGATTAGTCACGGTTTCCATTGCCACCATTCCGAACTCATCACTCATACCGTAGCGTGTTATCATCGCTCTTGCAAGCTTGGTTGCCTGTTCTATATCATTTGAGGCTCCCGTAGTGACTGAACCTATGGCAATCTCCTCAGCGGCACGTCCGCCTGTCAGAGTTGCGATTTTGTTTTCTATTTCTTCCTTGCTCATCAGATAATGGTCGTTTTCTTCTACCTGCATTGTGTATCCGAGTGCACCCGATGTACGAGGTACGATTGTAATCTTCTGTACGGGAGCGGAGTTTGTCTGCATTGCGGCAACAAGAGCATGACCTATCTCATGATATGCGACTATTTTCTTTTCGTTGTCCGTAAGTATAGCGTTCTTCTTCTGGTATCCCGCTATAACCACCTCTATACTTTCCTCAAGGTCAGATTGTGAAACTCTGTCTCTGCCGTTTCGTATCGCACGAAGTGCGGCCTCATTGACAATATTAGCCAGTTCCGCACCCGAAGCACCGGATGCCATCCGTGCTATATGAGTGAAATCAATCATATTTTCGAGCTTGACTTTTTTCGCGTGTACTCTGAGTATTTCTTCCCTTCCCTTTAAATCGGGAAGCTCCACGGGTACTCTTCGGTCAAATCTTCCCGGTCTTGTCAAAGCGGCATCAAGGCTCTCCGGTCTGTTGGTAGCCGCAAGAATAATTACTCCCGTATTTCCCTCGAAACCGTCCATCTCAGTCAAAAGCTGATTTAATGTCTGTTCACGTTCGTCGTTTCCGCCGATTCTTCCGTCTCTCTTTCCGCCGATTGCATCGATTTCATCTATAAAGACGATACAAGGTGCTTTTTCTTTTGCCTGTCGGAACAAATCACGTACCTTTGACGCACCCATACCGACAAACATTTCAACGAATTCGGAACCGGACATCGAGAAAAACGGAACATTTGCCTCTCCGGCAACAGCCTTCGCAAGCATCGTTTTACCGGTTCCGGGAGGGCCTACCAAAAGTATACCCTTAGGTACCGACGCACCGATTTCCTCGTATTTTTTAGGATTGTGTAAATAATCCACAATTTCCGTTAGGTTTTCCTTTGCTTCATCCTCACCCGCGACATCCGAAAATTTAATTCCGTCGGAGGACTTGACATATATTTTGGCATTGCTCTTTCCGATGTTGAACATCATGGAATTGTCACCGCCCGCATGCTTCATCAGCTGCTTCGTCAACAATTGTCCGAGTCCCCAGAAAATAAGCACGGGAACTATCCATGAAAAAATCAGGCTGACTATCGGAGATGTTTCTTCTATGATTTCGCTTGTGAACACCGCTCCCGAATCATATAAACGCTCCACGAGTCCGTCATCGTCCATTTTTCCGGTTTTGTATATATTGCTTCCGCTTTTGTCTGTAAAAAGAATCTGATTATCCTGTACCTCAACCTGGCCGATTTCCTTTTCTTCGGTCATTTTCATGAATGTACCGTAATCAACTTCCTTGATCTTGCGCTGAGAAACAAAAGGCATCAGAAAGATGTTTATGAGCAAGAGAATTACCATCACAATGGCATAATAGAATATTATCGGTTTTCTGGGCTTTTTTATTTCCTGCATAGTATTTTTCCTTTCTTAATTTATTTACTCTTCAGTTTATTTTTTATCTTCTCGCTTCTCTTTTCAAACGTTGCTCTCATCTCATGCAGATACTCGTTAAGTGCTCTCTCCGATTTGAGAGGGAAGAAGAAATGTGAACGCATTGCCGCTTTATCCTCAAACTGCTTGATATGTGCTTTGAGACTCTCGTATTTTACGATTACATCATTTTCATCCGCGTATTTCTTGAGTTTCTTTATAAGGTTGGATGAATATACGACATCTATCAGAAATACTCCGTAGAAAAAGCCCACAAAGAACGAAAATGCGAGATTCTGCGAAAGCCATGTAAGTGCCGATAAAATTCTCGGATGAATCAGAAAATAGTACACTGCTCCGAGAACCGCCCATGCACATGAAAACAACGGGCATATTACTCCCTGGACGTTGCCCCACAAATCACTGTAATCCCACAAACGAACATGCGCAACACGCAGACAGAATATACCCGCGATATACTCGATTGCTGTCATACACACAGCCATCGTCAAAAACAAAACCACTTTATTGAGGGCGGGATTGATTATAAGATTATATTTTTCGAGTGAAGCTATCATGTACAACAACGAAAGTCCGAATCCGTACAACGGAAGATACGGACCGATGCAAAATCCGGGATTAATCCATTTGTGTTCTTTGTTTTCAACAGCAAAGTATTTGCGGAATATAACCTCTATTCCCCAGCCTATAACAGAGCCTATAAAAAATAAAAATGCGTATTTTAAAACGATATTCATAAGTCAAGCCTTTCGGTCACTTGCATTGTTGTTTAAGGCAGCACACGCGAGTAAAGCACTGTCTTAATTCATTAGTGAAC
>CAVIJI010000004.1:4711-21830 GCA_963642885.1 bacterium | reverse complement strand
AACTGTTCGTTCATATGATATTATAATGCTTTTTGTTTTTCGGTGTCAATGTAGTTATTGTAAACTTGTTATAACTTAATGTGCTTAAATATCGGATTATTTATAAAGTTAAAAACCGTTATCCTCGATATCCCGACCTTCATTCGTCAGCTCTTTGGTCTGACTTTTGTAGGTCGGGATAGAATAACGGTTTTATTGGTTTATGTTCTTTTTTTCATCAGTACCGCTACTGCCGCCGCCAAAACAAATATAAGCGACACCGTCATGCAGATTCCTTGTATTTCACTGAAGCCGACAGTGATCTCGTCCGTTTCGGTTTCGTCGACCGATTCGGTCAGCGGCAAGGCTTTACTCTCTTCGGTCCAATGTGCATACAACACGTGTGACGACGGCTCCGTAACCGTCTTTTGGGTATTTACTTCACTGCCGTTCTCTGGAGCTGTATACCATCCGTCAAACACATATCCCTCTTTAACGGGAGTATAGTTAAGTTCGGGATAATATTCGCCGAATTTAACTTCTATCGGTTCAAAATCTCCCTCTCCTCCGCATGTATCAAACGACACCGATACATTTTCTATTGCAGCCGCATCATTTACATCATATCCGTCGGATGTTCCCGTATATCCGTAAAGCTCAATCTCGGCAACATCACCGTGTGAACGGTCGTTGCAATATCGATAGTACGAATAGCCGGTATTGTTTTTGAATTTTCTTATTACCTGCCAGTCCGAATAATCAAGTCCTCCCTCCGACTGCCAGAGAGTCGTCCACTTCTCACCGTCGTTTGAACCTTGGATCATAGCTCCGTCGAAACGATCGGGATAAGTTTCACGCGGCATAATGCACACCATGGTAAGCACGTATTGCTCTTTCATTTTCATGCCCGCGTAGCAATCTATATTCGCACCGCTTGTCGGATCATAAAACGAGTAAATATCTCCGTCGAAAGCTGATTTACATCCGCTTTGTTCCGAACCGTCCCAACCGTTAATTTCGCCGATTATGCTGCCTTTAATCAAAACAGAACCATCGGGTATTTTCTCGCCCGATGAAGGATACGCAGCGCAAACTCCGACAGCCAAAAGAACCGTAAGCGAAAATACGATGCATATCTTGAGCAAAGACTTAGACATTTGCACTGCCTCCCTTCTTTTTGGTAAATACACACACACATATAACGGCTACGGAAGCAACGGAAAGTACAGATGCAACGGCAATGAACGCAACATCCTTTTCGGTCACTTCATAATAAGTCTCCGTGGCAATTTCATCTTCCGCGGCATACACATCTTCGTTTTTCTCGATTTCCGAGTACACATACTCACGGTATGTCGAAATGCCTGCCGTCGTCTTAGGTGCTTCACCTATAACATATGTACCCAAATCCGCTATACCCTCCGCTTTTGTTCCGTCAGCGTATATCGGGTCGGTATACATTGTTATGTCTTCCTTTGAAAATACCGTGCCGCTTGCCCATTCCCAATAAGCGTTGTTTTTACCGTTCACGGCACAATAATATATTCCGTCATCCGCTGCGGTATAGGTCTTGTCTGTGGCACCTTCTATTTTCTCACCGTCTGTCGGTGAATTGATATCAAGCTTATACCACTGATAGCCGTATACTTTACCTATCGCATTCGCCGTGAGTATATAACCGTCACCGCTTTTTTCGGATGTTACGTCTGCCCCGAGAAGGTAGTTATCGGTATTCCAGAGCTTAATATACCAGCAGCGATAACGTGTATCTACTCCTTCGCTCATTCTTTTTGATGCTCTTTCAAATGAGCTCGACTGCGACCAGCGAATCCAGTTCATATTCTGAGAAGCTCTTATATAATCGAACATTTGCGAAAGCGTAAATATACGCGTTCCTTCGGTCTCTCCGATTAATATATCGAGAACGTTCTTCATCTCGTCGTTCATTCCCTTTATATATTTCATGAACTCCGCTTTTTTCCAAAACTGTTCATACCATATATACTGCTGCTTTTCATTGTAAGCGAACGTGGTGCCGAAAACGGTTTTATCCTCCTCAAGCACGCTCGGACCTGTTTCAAAGTCCCATACAGGGCCGAATGTCAGCTTTTCACATTCACTGTCCGCGTCCTTGTACATATATGTACTCGTTCTGTATATTTCCCAGTTCAGACAGAATGAGTATGTCAGCGCCTGCATCGCATAGCTTTCCACATCTATGTATTCGGTATAATGCTTGCCGAGTGAATTGTAGCCTGTACTGCTGAATAAAGCATTCTCGAAATTCTGAATAAACTCGGCTATGTATTGTACCTGTGCCTGTGTGGGATGCGCGGGACTCTTTACGTTTATATACATACCTTTCTTGGTTTTAAAGCCGTACTCACCTATTGTTCCGCACTTTACCTCTAAAACATAGCCGCCGCTTATATCCGTACCTTCGGGAGTGACGGCGGAGGAGCAATAGCTGTAATATTCAATTCCCGCTTTTATCGCGGGGTCTTCCTTTTTCTTTTTATCTACTTTGCTGTATCTGTCGTTGTCATATGTTGTTTGTTCCTCGAGATCGGTAATCGGCATCGAACCGTTTATGTCCATTCGCTCGGTTAATATATATACACCGCGATATTCACCGTCTATATATACATTCACATAACGTGAGGTTATATTATAATAATTTTTTCCCGCAAGTGCATTATATATATAAAAGCCCATAGGATAGCTGATACCTGTCGCATCATAGTTTCCGGTGGTTCTGATACGAAGCATCGACCACTTTTTACTTTTACCCGCACCTTCGATTAATTCCGCCTTATTTGCTATATTAATGTTATACGAATTCTTTGTATTAAGTGAACCGGTAGCCTGATATGACGTAAGACCGTGACCTTTCATTCGTGTAAGGTCACCCGCATATATATTTTTTCCGTTCGCTTCGGTCATAACAAGCTTTCCCGTTTCCACGGCATCCTGGAGTGAATTGATTCTTTTCAATCCTTTATCTCCGTTGTCGAGAGTAATGTACATAGTGGCGATATTCTCGCCCTTCATAACCGTCAGACTGTAACGGTAATATGTATTCTTCTCGCTGTTATACTCGTATATACTTATTTCACCTGCCGTGCAATTATATACTGCCGTATCGCCGTTTTCGTAAAGTGAACCGTCTTCCGATTTGTACAGTTTCAGTGAACCTTCATATCTCAATTTAACACAGCTCAAATCCGCGGTAGACGGCAAAAAAAGATAATAAGCATCACTTCCCTCGTATACCGAAATATCCGTTCCCACTCTGCACCCGTACTCATCGGCTGTATCTTCCGCGGCAACTACGGGAGGAATGGTATAGGCTTCCGTAAAGGATGCGGGAGATGTGCAATATATCGGTATACAGACTACGGTTATAATAAAAATCAGCATCACCGCATAAAAACAAGCTTTGTTAATTAAACGCTTTTCCATATCATTTATCCTATCGATAGTAATTAAGGAACCGTCGACCCGATGTTGTCGAAAAAATAACGTAAATTCCGTTATTTATTACATCAAACTCGATTAATTCAGTCGATTCACGATTCTTTTTTATATATATTTCATACTATATTATATCTAAACTCATGTTAATAATCAATAGTTTTTTTTTTTTTTTCATTTTTTTATGAATACTTTTATGTTTTTCGGCGTTCACCAAAACAATATACTTGAAATCATCGTGCCTATGTGATAGAATTTTTATATATTATTCATCACGAAAGGCGACATACGATGAAAAACATTGATTTAAGAAGCTTTAAGCCGTACGGTGTCGAATATCTCGGTGACGACAAATATCTGTTTCCGAAAGGAAAAACAACAGCCGTTTACACATGTTTTACGGCAGGCATGTTTTGCGGCTGCGATGTTAAGCCGAGCGAATATCTCTCAATGGATATAACGGCGTGCGGTGACTTTTCCGCGGGCTTTTGCTGGCAATTCTGGGAAAGCGACAACGATTGGTGCGATTTGAACATAAAAATGGGAATACTCCCACATCTGAAAACAAGAATTGCTCTGCCACTGTCCGAGCTGTCTGCAAAAACACTGTTTCTTCCGCGCACTCCCGGAAAGTTAAAAACCGTTGTCCACGGACACCCGGTAGAACTCGATAAAATTAAAAAGTTCGCTGTTTGTGTCGATAAAACACCAACCGACCTCATCCTGAAGATAGAAAACGTACAAATTCTCGAATCCGAACCCGAATATCCTCTCGACAAAAAAATTATGGTAGATACACTCGGACAGAAGAAGCTGACCGAATGGAAAGACAAAACGAGCGATAAAGAAACGATGAAGCGTTTTCTTATCGCCGAATCTGCGGATACGGAGTTAAAGCCTCTTCCGATGCGTTCGCAATACGGCGGTTGGCTCGGTAAAAAATTCGAAAAAACGGGATTCTTCGGATTGGAGAACGACGGTCGAAGATGGTGGCTTAAAGATCCCGACGGTTACGCATTTTTCTCTATGGGATTCGACTGTGTGGGACTCGGCGGAGACTGTAACTTAACGGGCATTACGGATTTTTGCGAAAATCTTCCTCCGATAGGTGAAGCGGGATGGCATATAGGGGAATGGCACGGCAAGAAGACGGAAAGCTTCAACTTTTTCCTGAATAACATTGCATATGCCTTCGGCGAAAACTACTATCCGACTTGGGCTGACATGATACACAGACAAATGATTTCATGGGGTTGCAATACAATAGGGTGCTGGAGCGACATGAGATTTATCGAACGCGAAAAGATGCCGTACGTTATAATAGGACCCGGCTATCCTCGTACAAAAAACGCGGTTTTCCGTGATTTTCCCGATGTATATTCGGAGGAATTTAAGGCCAACGCGGATCAATGGGCACACTTTCTCGACAAGCGTAAAGACGACAAATATCTTCTCGGATACTTTATGTCGAATGAACCCGAATGGGCATTCGTAGACAACATTAATCTTGCGGCATATGTTATGGCAAGCAAGGAAAAACTCATCACACGCGAACATATAATTGCATCACTTGCCGATAAATACGGTACAATCGAATTATTGAATGCCGCATGGAGAGCTGATTTCGAGTCATTTGATGCTTTGGCAAACCCGTTCAATATCGATGAATACTCCGAAACCGCCGCAAGTGATCTAATGACGGAAACCGAAAAAATGATCGGAAAATACATAAAAATACCCGCGGAGGCGGCAAGAAAAGCCGATCCCAATCATCTCAATCTCGGAATACGCTATGCATGGCTTTCAAGCTCCGCTCTTGCCGCAGGATGTGAGTACACGGATATATTCTCTTTCAACTGCTATTCAATGGACCCGTACGATATGATTGACAAATTCTCCGCGATGACGGGTAAACCCGTTATCATCGGTGAGTTTCACTTCGGTTCTCTCGACAGAGGTCTTGACGCTACGGGATTACGCGGTGTCGAAAATCAAAATGAACGCGGTATCGCATACAGAAGATACCTTCACAGAGCCGCATCACATCCTATGTGTCTGGGTGCTCATTATTTCACTCTGTACGACCAACCTTACCTCGGCAGATTTGACGGTGAGAACTATCAAATCGGTGCGCTTGATGTTTGTTCTCATCCTTATACGGAATTCATCGACGGAATAGTAAAAACTCATTACGAGCTTTACGAAGTTGCCGACGGGGTCGTGTCTCCGACGGAAGAGAAAGCAAAGGAAATAGAGGCTATCGCTTTTTGATACCGCTGCACTTCGCAGAAAAACAGACCGCCGCATTTCGGAAAATTTATCCTTGATGCGGCGGCCTGTTTAATTTGTTTTTATTACTTTCTCATTTCGCTTTCGATTTCCTCTATAGTACGCGGAACGTGTACTCCGAGGTTTTCGCAGCCATTCTCGGTAACATAGCAGTTGTCTTCCAAACGGAATCCTATTCCCCATTCCTCGCAGTATATTCCGATATCAACACAAAATACCATTCCGGGTGCTATTATCTCGGGTCTTTTAACTATATCATGCGTATCAAAACCGACGTGATGGGAACCCCCGTGCCACATAAGCTTACCTATGTTTTCGGGCTTATCAACCAGACCGTAGTCATGCAGGAATGTGTAACAATAGCTGTGTGCTTCTCTGTCTACTTCTTCCATAGGATATCCGGGCTTTATGATATCGAACATATGCTGACTCGTTGCGTATGCCGCTTCATAAAGCTTTTTCTGTCTGTCGCTGAATTTTCCGTTCAGAGGAAATCCGCGTGAAATATCGCATCCGATGAAATCATAGCAAGCGCCGACATCGCACAGAACCATATCACCGGTGTGAGCAGTACCGCTGTATGAATAGTAATGTATGCAGAAATTATTCTGTCCCGCGGAAATTATCGAAGGAAATGCGGGCTCAAGGCATCCGTTAGCGAGAAGTGCCGAATCGTAAAGTCCTTTGATTTCGTACTCCTTCATTCCGTCGTGAACACCGTGCATCATTGCCTTTATACCCTCTCCCGTAATACGAACAGCCTCACGCATTGCGTCTATCTCGCAATCGGCTTTAATCGTGCGTATTTCCGCAAGTGCAGGGCGAATATTGACGATTTTCTTGTTCGGCATTTCGTTTTTTACACGTATAGCAAATCTGTGAGCTTCGGAATAATCGCGTTCTCCGCGCGTTTCATCAATATCCAGGCATATTGTGTCACACTCGGATACTGCCGCTTTCAGATATTCGTCAAAGTCGGCTGTGTATGCGATATCACCGATTCCCGATAACGCAAAAGCTTCATCCGCTTTGGTTCTTTTACCTGTCCATCTCTCCTTGAGCATATCGGCAGGTAAAAGGAACAGCTTTTCGCTGACATTGCCGCCGAGCTTCTTCATAGCGTAAATCAGACCTGCGTCTCGTGAAATGCCCGAGAGATACACAAAGTTTCTGTCGGAAAAAAACGGATAATCTTCATCCGCTCTTTTACGAGGAGCATATCCCGAAAAAATAAGCATCAGGGCTCCGTCAGGCAGATATTCGGCTATTTTTTTACGATTGTTTTGATAAAACTCTGCTTTCATAATTAACTCCGCTTTATTTTTAATATTTTATTTTTATCATCGAATTTAACGCCTTCATGTCTGAGCAGCTTGATTTTAATATCAATTCCGCCGGCATATCCCGTCATACTGCCGTCTGAGCCGACAACTCTGTGGCACGGAATAATTATCGATATGGGATTGTGTCCCACCGCTCCGCCGACCGCCTGAGCCGACATATGCCCTGCTCCGCTGTTAACACTTATAATATCGGCAATCTCACCGTATGTAACTGTTTCGCCGTAAGGTATTCGACAAAGAATATTCCATACGTTTTTTCTGAAATCACTGCCGCACGGGCAGAGTGGCAGCTCACCGATTTCGGGTTTGTCACCGCCGAAATATCTGTCAAGCCAATCTCCAACACTGTCGAGGATATATGTATTCTTATATTCGGCGTGCATATTTCCATATGAGTCGAAATAATACTTCTGTCCCTCTATCCATGCCCCTGTCAATGCATCATCATTTGCGGCGATTGTTATATTTCCCACCGGTGAACTGTATTTTTTCAAAAAAAGAGAACTCATCCAAAGCCTCCTCACATATGTCATTCGCTGCCGAATCATCTATACTGCATATTATACATCTCCGACTGTAAATATTCAATGTTTCTACTTGAATTTTCGTGTAAACTTCTCGGCCCGAAAATCGGCTATTTACAAAGATGTATGAGTATGATATAATTATAAAGTTAAGCTATAATCATTGAAGGTATGAACATGAAAACAACAGAAATAACCGCATCGATTATCACTCTCGGATGCCGTGTAAATCAATACGAATCTGATGTTATCGTATCGGAATTGAAGAAAAACGGGATTCAACTTGTACCGTTCGGCGAAAAATGCGATATCAGCATTATAAATACCTGCACGGTTACCGCGGAAAGCGACAGAAAATCACGTCAGATGATTCGCAAAGCCGTATCTCTTTCGAAGCATGTCGCCGTTACAGGCTGTTACGCTCAAATTTTTTCCGATGATGCAATGAAAATCGACGGTGTGGAATACATTTGCGGAAACAGCGGTAAGTCATCTCTTGCGGAAATGATTATCAAATTTGCCGAAAACGGAAGCGAGGAGAAAATCAATAACACCACGCCTCCCGACAGCTATGATTCGGTTGAAATGAAGCTTGATACCCCGAATCGCACCAGATCATATATCAAAATCGAAGACGGCTGCAACAATGTCTGTTCGTACTGCATTATAAACAAAGCCCGCGGTCCGGTAAGATCAAAAGCTCCGAGCCTTGTAATAAACGAAGCAGAAACTCTGTCTGAGCAAGGCTGCCGTGAGGTCATACTCACCGGTATTGAATCAGCGTCATACGGCTTGGATTTTTCCGACAAAAAGCCTTACGGTCATTCTCTCGCCGAGCTCATTCGCGATGTATCGGCTGTCGACGGAATAGAACGCATAGGGCTCAGTTCTCTTACACCGACCGTAATGAGCGATTATTTTTGCTCTGTTATTTCCGAGGAAAATGTCAAGAAAAAAATTCTCCCTCACTTTCACATTTCACAGCAAAGCGGTTCATCCGATGTTCTTCGCAGAATGAAACGCCGCTATAACGCCGACATGGCTCTCTCGGCTATCGAGAGAATGCGTTCATATCTTCCCGAATCCACATTCTCCGCAGATATAATTGTCGGCTTTCCGGGTGAAACCGAACGGGAATTTACCGAAACAATCGAATTCTGCCGTGCCGTTAAATTCCTGCATCTTCATATTTTTCCGTACTCAAAGCGTAAAGGCACCGAAGCGGCTGTTATGGATTGTCAGATACCTGAAAACGAGAAAAAAGCCCGCCTGACGGAGCTCGAAAAAATCGGCGAGGAAATCAAACGCGGACTTATAGAGGATTATATTTCAGCTCACCGCACGTCTCCGATATATATGCTGACCGAAAAATGCAAAGAAGGCAACTCCACCGGACACAGCGAACACTTCTTTGAGGTTAAAGCGGTCGACTGCATATCGCAGGTAGGCGAGGTCGTCCCTATGGTACTCGATGGCTATGACGGACACTTCTGCACGGGAAAAAGATACGAGACCGACACCTATAACGGTCTGAATCAAAATAAATAACCGTAATTTCCACAATAATATAAAACTGCCGCGGCACATCAGCGTCTGCATCAGCATTCGCAAATATACCGCGGCAGTTCTTTATGCGGCTTTTTCACCCCTCAGAACAACCGTACCGTCATAATCGGTTCTGTAAATTTCTATTTCGGCTTTTTTCAGTCGCTTTAAAACCTCCGATGTCGGATGTCCGTACGAATTATTTCTTCCGCACGATATAACGGCAATGTCGGGTGTCACCGCATTCAAAAAATCCTCGGATGACGAGCTTCTCGAACCGTGATGTCCGACCTTGAGTATATCGCAGTCAAGGTCGTCACCGCATTTTTCAAGTGCGTATTCTTCTTCCGCGGCTTCCGCATCCCCTGTGACAAGGAGTGTGGTATCCTCCGCCGTTACCTTTATAAACAAACTTGAGTTATTAAAATCATCCGAAAAAGAATCAAACACATCCAATACCTGTACGGAAATGCTTCCCGTGTCGAATTTCGCCTCATCCGTCAGGTAAATTATCTCCGTTCCCCGCTTTTCGGCGGCTTCTGTGGCTTCGGAATAAAATTCTTCTTCCGAATACAGCTCGGACATAACCAAATAATCGACGTCAACAGCTTCCAAAACATCTGATGCACCGCCCATATGGTCCTCATGCGGATGAGTAATAAAGAAATAATCGACGTGCGGTGAATACATACTTACATATTCGGCAGTTTTCTCTCCGCTTGACTTCGGCCCCGCATCTATAAGAACCGATTCTCCTCTGTATGTGACAAGTACGCAGTCTCCCTGACCCACATCGACAAAACGAAACGAAGGAAGCCCGTCTATCAGTTCCGCCGTCGGAGTCACGGTTCCCGTTTTTATGTATGCGAATATCGAATATACGGTACCGATTATTACAAGTATCACCGCCGAAAGTGTTGTTTTGACGGCTTTTCCTTTTCCGTGATGTTCCTCATCAGGATATTTATCTTTCTTTACGTAACGATTATGCTTCGGTTCCTTTTTCGGTTTTTCCCTAAATTCTTTCATTCCCCGCAATCGATTTCGATTACCCCTTCGCCATTAGTATTTATTATATTTCTCTGTATTGTCAGTCCGTTGACTCCCCTTACGAATATTCCGTGTTCCGCACCGGGCGCATCTATAATATTGTCTTCTATAACAACATTGCTTATATTCTTCGATACGGGGTTATCGCAATCCGATTTAACAAGTATACCCGCCGCTTCACCGAAGCACATACCGCAGTTTATTACCCTGTTGCCGCGTATGGTAATATTGCTCGGCGATACACCTTCATACCACCATGATTCCGATGCCGCGGCTATTGCGGGTCCTTGAATATCACGGAAGGTATTATGTTCAATCAAAGCTCCGTGTGTCTTAATGAGAACACCTCTCGCGAAGTGAGATGCAGAATAACAGCCCTTAACCTCCACAAACGGCAGTCTTGTCGTATCCGCGAACACTAATCCGCTTGTATTTTCGGGAATCGGATGATCTACCGTTACACGGCATTTCCATTCCGAATGCAGCGGTGTTACTTCGACAACCTTATAAGTGTCAATCACCTTCAAGTCGCTTTTTCTCGTCAATTCCAGTGTGTCGCCCACGTCGGGATAGTCGAGCGTCTGTGTATGCGTTCCGTCCGGGGTTTTTTCCTGCATATAGAATTCGGTATCGGATACTTTTTCTATGATTTCCTGATAATATCCATGTACATTTGTGAAGTCGTCTCCCTGATATTCAAACACGCAGTCTTCGAATTTCAGCTTTCCCGTCATTGACGTGAAATGTGTTGCATCCGTGTTTGTCGAAAAATGATATCCGCATTCCGGAACAACCCACAGCCTGTTCATAGTAACGTTTTCACTGCGGTTTCCGACAACACCCATGCCCGAGCTTGTGTGTATCGTCACATCAGTCAGCGTAATATTCTCCGATTCGGATATATGGACAGCGGGTCTGAAATGGTAGGTGTGAATCGTATTGAATTCATCACCGATACGAAGGCCCCTGCATTTAACTTTAGCTTTTATGTGGTACTCGTCTTCGAATATAAATTCCGTGATATCACCGTATTTATTTGTTCCGCTGAACGAATCGCACCATGTATACCTGAGCAGCATAGGAGATTTCGATGTGACGGGACAATCCTTATCCAATTCAACCGTTACATCATACAAGTCCTCCTGCTCTGTGGAGTCACAGCGAACAACATACCCTCTGCTGAACGGTTTTCTCTTATGAGTTATCGTCAATCCCGCAAGCTCGACATTTTCACACTTTTTTATGCACACGGGCTCCATGAAGCCGTCGATTATAAATTTTGCTCCGTATGCGGAAATTTTACAATCACTGATTCCGTTCAAATCAAAACCGACATCGTACTTGAATTTCGGATTGAACATAATTCTCTGAGGATTTCCGCCGTATTCACCTGTCATAACCGCGGTCTGAGTATCTACGGCAAGCTTCGTTGTTATAACATAGTCACCGGGCTCGATAATCAGTGTTCCCGCCGAACCCTTACGCAATTCCTCTGCCGCTTTCTTCAGTGCTTCAACCGTGTTGCCCGAATAGTAATCGGAAAAATGTATTGCATTGTCACTCATTGCTTCTCCCCCATTATTTCACGTCGGAATTTCCGACCGATGTATCAGTTGCGTTGTTCGAACTGTCTTCCGCCGATTTTTTCTCACCGAGGTACTTCGGGAGCTGCATTCCCGCCATATCAAACATTTCGTTAAGCGGAGGAATGCTCTTATATAATCCGGAAATAAAATCCGCTGTCGTGTTCTTTCCGTCTTTTGTTGTGCCTCCGTCCCAAACGGTAATTTTATCGATCTGAAGATTTTTGATAGCCTCAACCTGAATTCTCGTAAGTTCTTCCATTTTATCGGCAAGCATAAGCCGTATTGCGTCATTCGCATCTCCGCCCGCGGATTTGACGATTTCGGCAAAGCCTTCGGCTTGCTTCGTGAGCATCTGCTTCATACCGTCCGCTTCTGCCTGCATTTTCATCAGGATAGCATCCGCTTCACCCTTTGCGCGGCGTCTTGTCTGCTCCGCTTCCGCTTCTGCCTGCAGTTCGAGCTTCTTCTTTTCGATTTCCGTCTTAACTATAATGTCAGCCTCAAGCTTAGCCTGTTCGAAATGAGCTCTCGCCTCTTCAGCTGCCTTCTGTGCATCGAACGATTCTTCTTCGGCACGTGCTTTGGCTATATTTTCCGCTGCCGTTGCACGCTTAAGTGCCTCGGCTTCTTTTTCGCGTCTTGTAGCATCGGAGTCCGCCACCTTGGCTTTAGCCTCGTTTTCACCGCCTATAGCCTCGGAATCGGATTTGGATACCGAAATACGTTTGTCACGATCGGCCTCCGCGGCACCTATCGCACCTGCTCTTTCAGCCTCGGCAACCGATATTTTCGCGTCATTGATTGCCTTAGCCGCCGCTTCCTGACCGAGAGCGATTATATATCCCGATTCATCGGTAATATCCGTTACGTTTACGTTGATAAGTCTCAAACCTATTTTTTTCAGTTCCGTTTCGACATTGCTTGAAACCGCTTCGAGGAATTTGTCTCTGTCCGAGTTAATCTCTTCGATATCCATTGTTGCGATAATAAGACGCATCTGACCGAAAATAATATCCTCTGCTATCTGTTTAATTTCATCTGTTTTCATACCGAGAAGACGCTCGGCTGCGTTCTGCATAACACCGTTTTCGGTCGAAATGCCTACCGTGAATCTTGACGGTACGTCCACACGTATATTCTGTTTCGAAAGTGCGTTTCTTAAGTCTACCTGAATCGACATGGGTGTTAAATCAAGATACTCATATGCCTGTATAACAGGCCAGATAAACGAAGCGCCGCCGTGTATACATTTTGCGGAACGCTGCTGTCCGTCCTGAGTCTGTCCGACCTTACCGTAAATGACAAGGATTTTATCCGACGGACACTTTCTGTACCGAGACAGAATAACAATCAATGTGGTCATCAACACAAGGACGATAACACATACAAGCATCAGTACCGATGGGTCGATTGATGTCTGAATTGCCGTTAATATTGCTCTCATTTTCTTTCTCCTTACATTTTTATTTTATTGCTGCTGTTTGTTTATAGGCTCTACAACTACCGTATCGTTTTCATCTGTTGCGGTTATTCTCACGTTTTCTCCTGTCATGAGCTTTCTTTCGCACGTTGTTACCGCGTTCACCTCGATAAATCTCTCCTGAACGGTCACATTTATTTTTCCGCTGCCCGACATATTCGGCGGTATCGGTATATAAACCGTACCTACCTTGCCGATAGTATAGCCGAGTACAATATTGCCGCTTGACTGCAGTCTCGACGCAAGACGCATAACATACGCTATACCGACAAGGGTAATAAATCCGAACACAGCCGCAAATATTACCGACATCGTAAGCGGAATACCGCTGTTATACATAGCCAGTCCGCTCCATCCGCCGACGGCAGCCATTGCCATAATACCGCGGAGAGAAAACAGCGCAAATCCGTCGCTTCCGCCGTCTCCGGGCGTATCGCCGATACCGTTGCCGTTAAGATCGATTCCGTCGGCATCAATATCGTCATCTCCTATTCCGAACAGAAGAAGAACGGTCTGTATTGCCAAAACAAGCGTCGACGGTATCGCAACTATAGCGAATATCTGCCCTGCGAGATCCAAGCTTTTCCACCATTCAATCATATTCATCTTCCTTTCTTATGTGATTTTTCCGCTCCGAGATTATCGAGCATCGTTTCCGCCTGAGCTTTTATCAATGATGAACAGTATGTCAGTGCGATTACCTTAATTCCGACGGACAGCCTCCTCTCGGCTCCCGTAACAGGCTCGGCATAATCGGCAAGAACCTCCTCGATTGCTTTGTCTATGCCGACATAAATCCCGTTTTCATTTGATGATAGCTTCCCGATTACCGTACATGTATATCCGTACAGCTCGCTCTCACTGATTATTTTATCCTGCTCGGTTTTACCGTTTATAAATTCCAAGAGATATATTATACGCGAAAGCTGCATCGTGTCACGCATCATATTTATAATCAATATACGCGATAGGTGCTCCTTGGTATACGATTTTTTCTCGGGACTTCCCACCCATCCTCTTTTAAGCCAATTCTGAAGTGTTGTGCCGTCGATTCCGGTAATCTCTTTAATCTGTGCCAGCATTATTCTGTCTGTAATATAAAACACTTTATCCAAAAAGTCAAGACCCGTTGCGCCGCCCATTTTCTCACGATTCAATACGGTCCCCGGAATATTGTTTATTTGCTCATCGTTAAGCATTCATTTATTTACTCCCTTCCGTGTGATGTCGTTATAAATATTATATCATGCGTTCATTTGAACGTCAACACGAAAAATATGAAATTAATCAAATATTAATGTGATTTCCTTCGTTTGACAACGACAGCTTTTCGCTGTATAATTAAACGGTAACAGTATCAGGACAGGAGCTTTTACCGATGTATTTCAATACCTACAACGAGAAAATCATTTATGTAGGAAAAAACGATCCACACTCCGAATTTTCATGTATGCTTGCGGGGATAACATATAAAAATCCGAATTACAGAATATACAGAAGCAACTGCGAGGTTTATGTTTTCGAATATGTTGTCTCCGGCCACGGAGCCATAGAGGTCGGCGGTACGGTTTACGATGTTCATGAAGGTATGTTTTACTGCCTCGAAAAGGGTGTAGATGAGCTTCACTATGCTTCATCAGATGATCCGTATGAAAAAATGTGGATAAATCTTGACGGTGAGCTCGTTCGCAAGCTGTTCTCCTTTTTTAATATAAATACCGTATTCACGGCTGATGTAAATGTAATGAGCTTGTTTATAGAAATTCACGACAAGCTCGAACATATCGATGACACCAATGAATCCGACATTTACGCGGAAATTCTGACTCTGATTTTCGACATGCTCGTTATTGCCACAAAAGCGCGATTTTTCCCGTCTGATTTCAAAAATATCACCGTAGAAGAAAAAATACGCACATTTATCGACAAAAATATATACAACGATATATCGCTTGATGACATTGCGTCGCAATTCGGAATTACTAAAATGCATGTCATAAGGCTGTTTAAACAGCGGTACGGTATCACCCCGATACAATATGTTCTCGATAAAAAAATATCGATATCCAAAAGCCTTCTTCGGGGAACCTTTATGCCCATTAAGGAAATCGCTTCTCTTCTGAACTACTCAAACACCCAGCATTTTTCAGGTGCCTTTAAGAAAGCCGTAGGGTGCACACCAAACAAATACAGACAAACAAAATAAAAAATATCCTTCGTGTATGCTAACCGCATACAGCGAAGGATATTTTCGATTAATCGTATCTTATTCCGACGTTATAGTCTGTAATTAAAGCGGAAGTGCCGAGTAGTTGGGAGCTTCCTTTGTTATCGAAATGTCATGAGGATGCGATTCCTTAAGTCCGTTGCCCGACATCTTAACAAATCTGCCGTTCTGCTTCAGATCCTCGATTGTCGCCGCACCGCAGTAACCCATACCGGAACGGAGACCGCCCATCAGCTGGAATACGGTATCGGCAAGAGGTCCCTTGTAAGGTACTCTTCCTTCTACGCCTTCGGGAACAAGCTTCTTTGCGCCTTCCTGGAAATATCTGTCCTTCGAACCTTTTTCCATAGCGGCAAGAGAACCCATACCGCGATATACTTTAAATCTTCTTCCCTGATAAATTTCGGTATCTCCGGGGCTTTCCTCGCATCCTGCGAGAAGTGAGCCGACCATTATTACATTAGCTCCGGCTGCGACTGCCTTTGTTATATCGCCGCTGTACTTTATACCGCCGTCGGCAATAACGGGAATCCCGTCTTCGAATGCTTCGGAATATGCGTTCATAATAGCAGAAATCTGAGGTACTCCTATGCCCGCTACTACACGTGTGGTGCAAATAGAGCCGGGACCGATACCCACCTTTATGGCATCCGCACCTGCGGAAATGAGGTCGTGAGCAGCTTCGCCCGTTGCGATATTGCCCGCTATCAGCTGGCATTCGGGATAAGCGGACTTAACCTTATTGATACAATTCAGAATATTTCTCGAATGTCCGTGAGCGGAATCGAGAACCAGTACATCCGCACCTGCTTTAATCAGCGCACCCGCACGTTCCGTTACATCGGCTGTTACGCCGATTGCCGCACCGCATAAAAGTCTGCCATGCTCATCCTTTGCGGAATTGGGATAACGATCCGCTTTTTCTATATCCTTTATCGTGATGAGTCCGCGGAGCTTGTTCTTATCATCTACTATGGGGAGCTTCTCGATTTTATGCTTGCGGAGTATCTCCTTAGCCTGTTCGAGTGTTGTTCCTACGGGGACGGTTATGAGATTTTCCTTTGTCATAACGTCCTTTATCGGAACATTATAGTCAGTCATGAATCGAAGGTCACGGTTTGTGATAATTCCGACAAGCACACCGTTTTCATCGCATATCGGAACACCGGAGATTTTGTATTTGCCCATAAGCTCGTCTGCTTCGTAAACAAAATTATCAGGATGGAGGAAGAACGGGTCTGTTATTACTCCGTTTTCACTTCTTTTAACACGCTCAACCTGATCACATTGCTGTTCTATTGTCATATTCTTATGGATAATACCGATTCCGCCTTCTCTTGCCATAGCGATTGCGAGAGCATATTCGGTAACAGTATCCATAGCCGCACTCATAAGCGGAATGTTAAGCTCAATTTTCTTTGTCAGATGAGTCTTTAAAGATACCGTTCTGGGAAGAACATCGCTTTTTGCCGGTATAAGCAGTACATCGTCGAAGGTTATTCCTTCATATGCAATTTTATTTGCAATAAAGTCTTTTGCCATCTTCAAAACCAAACCTTTCTGTAAAATATGTTCATGACTGTTTAAAGTGTATACCAAATGTATATTGTATAGATTATAGA
>CAVIJI010000004.1:0-4701 GCA_963642885.1 bacterium | reverse complement strand
GTATTATCCCACACTTGTCAATTGCCAAAAAGCACAATATTTTATTTTCTCACGCCTTCCGTTTACACCTATTCGAAATGTTTTCGGCAAGTACGGAAAAGCAATAACATTATTTCATTCAAAATATCTCAAAAAACACTTGATTTTATATGTTCATTAAGTTATAATATTTAACAAAGGTGTCAGTTTGATTTTGACACTTTGCGGTTATGCATTTCTACGGATAAGTCGGATACAACGGATTCGGTGCGAATTGAACTTTGCTTATGTTTTTCACGTGAAAACCGCTTTAATCCGCCATATCCTATATATACGGAGGTTTTATTATGGCATTGCCCGTAGCTGTTCAGTTATATTCTATAAGAGACAGTGTTGAAGCCGACATGGCGTCCGCACTTCGCAAGGTCAAGGAAATGGGATACGACGGAGTCGAATTCGCCGGTCTCTACGGTCACTCGGCCGACTATATCAAAGGTTTACTCGATGCAATCGGATTGGTACCGATTTCGGCTCATGTTCCGCTCGTTGAAATGTTGGCCGATCCCGACGGTACATTCAAGACATATCAGGCAATCGGATGCCGTTTTGTTGCTGTCCCTTACGTTACCGAAGAAAGACGTCCGGGTGCTTCCGACTTTTTCAAAACAATAGATGAAATAGCTTCTCTCGGCAAAAAAGCGAAAGAATACGGTATAACACTTCTTTATCACAACCACGATTTCGAATTCAAGAAAGTGGACGGCGAGTACGGTCTTGACATTCTGTACAAGAAGGTTCCCGCGGAATACCTCCAGACCGAGCTCGACACCTGCTGGGTTAATATCGGCGGCGAGAATCCCGCTGAATTTATCGCAAAATACAATGGACGTACACCCGTTGTTCATCTCAAGGATTTCAACATCGAAGGCAAGCTTCCGAAGCATCTTTACGCGCTTATCGGCTTGGATGACGACAAAGACGACGATGAACCTTCCTCATTCGAATTCCGTCCCGTTGGTCACGGAATGCAGGATATGCCCGCAATTCTCGACGCTTCCGTTAAGTCGGGTGCCGAATGGGTAGTTGTGGAACAGGATGAGCCCTCTATGGGTCTTTCGAGAATGGATTCCATAAAGGCGAGCCGCGAATATCTGCGCTCTATAGGTTGGTAATCCGATTTAATAATCAGTATCGAAATAATCCGCTGTCCGACAAGGAGCGGTTATGAATAAAAAATCAATGAAAGGCGGACAAAATAAATGTCAGACGCAGTTCTCAGTCAATTCAAACAGACAGTTGAAGAAGAAAAAGTAAATTCCGGCAAAAAGTTAAAGGTCGGTATTATCGGTACAGGTTGGATTGCAGAATCCCACATCGAAAGCTACAAGCTTCAGGATGACGTAGAAGTCGTTGCCGCTGCCGATCTTATTCCCGGCAAGGCAGAGAAATTCATGAAGAAGCACGGTGTTGAAGGCGTTAGATTCTATCCCTCTCACAAGGAAATGATAGACAACGAAGAACTTGATGCTGTTTCCGTATGCACATACAACACACAGCACGCAGTTCCCACAATCTACGCTCTCGAGCATGGTATTCCGGTACTTCTCGAAAAGCCCTTCTCCGTAACACTCGAAGAAGCAGAAGCAGTATGCAGAGCCGAAAAAGCAAGCGGCAAATTCGTATCCGTCGGTTTCCAGCCCAGATTCGATGCCAATATGCAGATGATCAAGAAGATCGTTGATTCCGGCGTTCTCGGTAAGATTTACTACATTCAGACCGGCGGCGGCAGAAGAAGAGGTATTCCGGGCTCCACATTCATCGAAAAGTCAACAGGCGGTATCGGCGCTCTCGGCGATATCGGATGCTACTCTCTCGACATGGTACTTAACGCAATCGGTTATCCGAAGCCGCTCACAGTATCCGGCTACACATCCGATTTCTTCGGAAAGAACCCCAAGTACAACGGTGCTGACGCAGCTCGTTTCTCCGTTGACGACTTTGCAGCAGCATTCATTCGTCTCGAAGGCGACATTATCCTCGACTTCAGAATCGCGTGGGCTATGCATGTAAACACACCCGGCGATACCATCATCTTCGGTACCGAAGGCGCACTCCGTATTCCTTCCACAGACTGCTGGAACGGCTCGGTAGGCGGCCCCATGACTCTTTATCACGATGTATGCGGCGCACAGACAGAAACCGTTATTCCGATTCTTCCCAACACAGGCAAGGGCGGCCTCTTCGACAAGAAGATTCGTTCCTTCCTCGATGCAGTTAAGACAAACGGTCCCGCTCCGGTTCCCACATCACAGATTCTTTACAACCAGGCTATTATCGACGGTATCAACAAGTCCGCTGCTTGCGGTCACGAAGTTGAAATCAAGTTCGGCGAAATCTGAGTATTTGACTGAAATAAATTTTATAGGGAGATGCGACCGCGCATCTCCCTTTTATATTGACAATCAGCATATACGGTGCTATAATTCATTTCGCAAACTAAATTCTAAGGTCGTGTTATTTATGTGGATTGTTTTTGCTTTTCTATCTGCTTTTTTCGCGGGAATTACATCTATCCTTGCCAAGTGCGGTATACGCAAAACCGACTCCGATGTCGCAACCGCCGTCAGAACGATTGTCGTACTCATTTTCGCTTGGATAATGGTATTCGTAGTCGGTTCTCAAAGCACTATATCATCTATCTCACCGAAAACGTTGATTTTTCTGATTCTTTCAGGTGCGGCGACAGGTGCATCCTGGCTATGCTACTTCCATGCACTCAGATACGGTGATGTCAACAAGGTTGTTCCCATAGATAAGTCAAGCACAATACTTACTATAATACTCGCTTTCATAATTCTGCATGAGGGTATTTCCCTTATAAAAGGAATTGCCGTTGTTTTAATCGCCGTCGGTACATTCCTCATGATACAAAAAAAGGAAAGCACTTCGGAGAATAAAGATAGCAATAAAAGCTGGTTCATATATGCCGTACTTTCGGCTGTGTTCGCAAGTTTAACATCAATACTCGGTAAAATCGGTATTGACGGCATAGATTCAAACCTCGGAACCGCAATACGCACTTGTGTCGTTCTCATAATGGCGTGGCTTATTGTTTTTGTTAAACACAAACAGCACGGCATAAAAGATATTCCGCATAATGAATTGATTTTCATTTGTCTTTCGGGACTTGCAACGGGAGCATCCTGGCTTTGTTATTATAAAGCTCTCAAGGACGGTCAGGCGAGCGCTGTTGTTCCCATTGATAAATTGAGCATACTTGTAACGGTCGCATTCTCGTACATCGTGTTTAAAGAAAAACTGAATATGAAATCGGGAATTGGTCTCGTGCTTATTGTGGGCGGAACGCTCCTGATGATAATTTAAACACACTGTATATAAAACAAGGAAGTCGGTATATCATACTGCTTCCTTGTTTTTTATATGCTTATTAATTCAGATAAGTCTTATATATTTCAGCTCACTGAGCTGGTTTGCGGCTTCCTTTATTTCTTTAATACTCATATTAAATGCGGTCACCCTTGCACGCTCTCCGGTTCTCGCCAACTTTTTCACTGTAGTATCATAATGCTCAAGCACATAACACAGCTCCTCATCTCTTGCTTTCGCCGTAATACACCAGTCGTACTTCTCATTCTCGTACGTGTTGACACTGTCATCGGATGCTCGTGTAAATTCCGGTATATACTCATGACGTGCACTTCCCGACAATACCGCACATACATCGGCTACAACCGCACCGGCCGTTGCCATTCTGCCCGCTCCTCTTCCGTAGAAAATCACCTCGCCTAAGGTTTCGCATTCTACCGATATTCCGTTGAACACATCCGAAATGTGCGACAGCAAGGAGGAATGACGTACAATCATCGGTGAGACACACACAGAAACATTATCGTTCGAATCCGTTTCCGCTCTGGCAATAAGCTTTACTTCTCCGTCGATTTGCATTGCGCTTTCCATATCCTCGGAAGTGATTTCCTTCATTGTGTTTGTTATAACATACTCCGATGAATAAAGCTTTCCCGTAGCCAGCGCAAGCAGAATGATAATTTTTCTTTTTGCGTCTATGCCGTCTATATCGCTTGACGGATCCTTTTCGGCGAAGCCGAATGCCTGTGCTTCCGCAAGAGCACTTTCAAAGCTAAGTCCGCCCTTTTTCATTCTCGTAAGAATATAGTTTGTGGTACCGTTTACTATACCGGTAATACTCTTGATTTTTTCACCCGCAAGAGATGTCGCAAACGAACGCAATACAGGTATGCCGCCTCCCACGCTTGCCTCGAACAGATAGGAAACCCCGTTATCTCTTGCACACGAAAGCAGTTCATCTCCGTAATTCGCAACGACCTCTTTGTTTGACGTAACCACACTTTTTCCCGCTTTCATACAGTCAATTGAAAATTCACGCGCGGGATGCGAGCCGCCCATAACCTCGCAAACAACATCTATATCCTTGTCGTTTATAATAACGCTTATGTCATGTACTACTTTCGATGCATACGGAGAATCGGGAAAATCTCTTAAATCGAGAATGTATTTTACCTCTACATCATCGCCTACAACCTTTTTGATTTTCTCACAGTCGGCTTTAATAACTTCCGGAATGCCTCCGCCTACTACACCGAAACCGAGTATTGCTATATATTTCATTTTCTTCCCCAATGCAATTATAAATTGTTTCTTTATCATGTGATAGATTTACTC
>CAVIJI010000003.1:67431-92533 GCA_963642885.1 bacterium | reverse complement strand
GAGTACTGCACCGCAAACGATATACCGTATTACACCGAGCAGACACGGATTAAAGAAATAGTTTTCGATATACGCAGAGAGAAAAATCCGTGTTCGCTGTGCGCTAAGCTGAGAAGAGGCGCGCTTATTTCATGTGCCCGAAAAATGAATATCGGCAAGCTCGCGCTCGGCCATCACCTTGATGATGCGGCGGAAACCTTTATGCTTACTCTCGTGAACGAGGGAAGAATAGGCTGTTATTCACCGATTACCGAATACACCGATAACGGAATAACAGTGATACGTCCGCTTATTTACACGCGTGAAGCTGATATAAAATCACTTGTAAAGAGCGAAAAACTGCCTGTAGTGCATTCGCCGTGTCCGGAGGACGGACATACGGACAGAGAAGAGATTAAGCAAGTTATCCGAGAGCTTGAAATTAGTCACCGCGGTTTGAAAAAGCGTATAATAACAGCTCTCGAAAAAGGTGCTCTTGACGGTTGGCGATAATTTTTTAATAGTATGTAAAAACATATATTTTAAGGAACTTTTCAATCTTCATGACGTCATATAAACAATTATACATAAACAATATACACGGTTGATAATCAATGAAAAAAAAGAAAATGCTCACAACGGGAGAAACTGACGACACATCCACCGTTACTCCTCGCCCCCACAAAGAGAAACGCCACACAAAGCAGGAACTCAAAGAGAGGGCACGAACGCTTCCCTTTATGTTTCCGTCTTTTTTAGGCGTTATGCTCTTCTTTATTTTGCCGTTTATCGTTGTTATCTATTATTCTCTGATTGATAACACCACCTCGGCTAACTTTATCGGAATCGAGAACTTCGTAAAGCTGTTTAAAAATTCTGCCTTTAAACTTGCTTTAAAAAACACGGGAATTTTCTCCGTCACGGCGGTACCGCTTGTCGTTGTATTGTCATTGGCACTGGCAGTTCTGCTTGACGCAAATATCCCATGTAAAAGCACATTCAGAACAATATTTTTATCCCCGATGATAGTACCTGCGGCTTCGGTTATTCTTATATGGCAGGTTTTGTTCGATTATAACGGTATAGTGAACGATATAACGGCTTTATTCGGCGCGGACCCGGTTGAATGGCTTAAATCGGATTACGGATACCAGGTCGTTGTTTTGCTCTTTTTATGGAAGAACATCGGATATAACATGATAATGTTCATGTCCGCGCTGTCCGCGGTGCCGAAGGGAATAATTGAAGTTGCGATGCTTGACGGATGCGGCCCGATAAAGCGTTTCTTCATGATAAAGATGCGTTATCTTGCGTCGACGGTATCGTTTGTTACGATAATGTCGCTTATTAACTCGTTTAAAGTTTTCCGAGAGGTTTATCTGCTTACGGGCAATTACCCATACGACTCAATGTATACACTCCAGCATTTTATGAATAATACATTCAGCAACTTCGAGTATCAAAAGCTATCTGCTGCCGCTGTTGTTCTATGCCTGATTATGATAGTCATAATCGGTCTTCTTTTGTGGGCCGATAATCGACTCGGAAAGGGGATAGAGGAATGACGGAGAAAATCAAACTCAATTCGGCGGCATTCCCGAAAGCAAAAAAAGGCAATAAGAAAAAGCTGTCGCAAGTATTGTTTTTATTCTTCGCGCTTTTAGTACTCATCTCGTTTGCGGCGCTGTTCTTGTTTCCCACGGTATTTACCGTAACCAACTCTTTCATGTCAACAACTGAAATATCCGCGAACTACGGTAAGATTTTCACGGGACTCGGTACAGCGGGAAGCGGAAGAGTATTTATAGCCGAGAAGGTTAACCTTCAGCTTATTCCCGACAAGGTAAGCTTTTCACAATACGCAACAGTACTGCTTAAAAGCCCGGAATATCTGATAAAATTCTGGAATTCGATTATATACGTTGTGCCTATAGTGATATTCCAGCTTTTGGTTGACATGGGCGCATCGTATGCTTTTGCGAGAGTGGATACAAAGTTCCGTTCGATAGTATTCTTTGCTTACATCATATTGATGCTCATGCCGTATCAGGTCACACTGGTTCCTAACTATCTTGTAATAAACAAAATGAATTTGCTCAATACAAGATGGGCGATTATACTTCCGGGTGTATTTTCGCCGTTTGCGGTATTTATTCTGACGAAATATATGAAGCGAATACCGAGAGCGGTTGTAGAAGCCGCCCAGATTGACGGTGCATCAGAAATCAGAATATTCGGCAGCATTTATTTACCGCTGTGCAAAAGTACACTGTACTCGGTAGCCATACTCGTTTTCATCGATTATTGGAATATGGTGGAACAGCCGCTTATTCTCTTAACCGACCAGGAATTGTACCCGCTGTCCGTTTTTCTCTCGAAGATAAACGAGGGAGATACGGGAATCGCATTGGCGATTGCGGTAATATATATGGTACCGCCTGTACTGCTTTTCCTCTACAGCGAGGATTACCTCATAGAGGGAATCGCGTACTCATCATCGGTAACAGGTTGATTGTGATTAAATAACTTAGGAGATACATATGTCAAATGATTCGGCAAGCCGCAGAGCTTGGATAAAGAACGCAGCTATAATTTTTCTCGTAATACTGTTGCTGCTTACATTTTTTTCGAATACTATTTTAAACTATTCATTGCCCGAGGTATCCGCTCAATATGCTTCCTCGGGATCATTATCAACCGCGATAAAGGCATCGGGAACGGTTAAAGCCAATGCAAGCTACAATGTAGTGTACGAAGCCGATGCGGCAGAAGCGAGTGACGGCGTTGTACAGTCGCGAAAGGTAGTTTCCGTGTATGTTAAGGAAGGACAAACGGTTGAAAAGGATGCGCCTATACTTGAGCTGAAGGGCGGAGCAAGCGAACAGCTTGAAGCAGCACAGGAGGAATACGATAAGCTGAAAAGAGAGTACGATCTTGCCGTACTCGGAGACAGTGTCACAGAGCTTGAAGCGAAGCAGACCATAACAAAAGCGGAAAAAGCACTTGAGGACGCAAAAGAAGAGCTTACAAAACTGCAGAAGAATTACAATGATCTGCTCTCGGGTGTCGACACCACAACGATTTTAAACAGTCAGATAGATTCTCTGACTGAGAGCATAGAGGCGTTGGAGGATCAAAAGAACGAGCTTGCCGAAACGATAAGCGAAGTAAAAAGCACAATAAGCGAAGCCAAAGCGTTAATCGAAAAGGATGTACTCTCCAATGAGACTGTTGCCGAAAAGCTCTCGTCTGCCGAAAACGAGTACAATTCCATATCCGGCGAATACGAGACATTAAAAAAGGAAGCCGACTTTTATAAGGAAAAGCTCGATGAAATAAAGAGCATTTCCGGCAGTGTAACCGAAGCGAACACACTTACAAAATCGCTTGCTACACTTAACGATGAACTTGAATCACTCGAAAAGGAAATAAGAAGATACAAAGAGGATACATTAGAAGAACTTAAAACACTTAAAGATGCAGCTGATGATGCTTATAGGGTATGGAAAAATACCCCCGAAACCGACGAGGAACAAGTGACAGTCGAAGGTGATGGCTCAACAACTATTTCCAAGGAAAGTGCATGGGAAGCATATCAAACCGCATTAAGTGCTTATGAAAAAGCAGAAAGAAACTATGAGCGTCAAATTGAAGATTATGACGACAAAATCGAATCTCTCGAAGACCAAATAACCGAAATCGAGGACAAGCTTGAGGTTATCGGAATGCCCGAGGTTGACGACCTTGTCGATTATACCGTTGACTATGATTTAAGCGAAGCACAGAAGAACTACGATGATGCTGCCGCAAAGCTGACCGCGATTGAGACCGAATATAACGATGCAAAGACAAAATACGAGTCTCTTATAAAGCAGAACACCGCACAGCAGACTGTGGATGAGTATACCGTCCTTCTCACAACCTACGAAACGGAAGAGAAAACACTCGAGGAAACCATAAAGCAGAAAAACAAAGAGCTTAAAAAACTGCAGGAACAGCTGTCGGATTCGACGAGCGAAATGACAGCGGATGAACTTACGGAAAAGATAAAAGAAAAGCAGGATTCGATTACAGAGCTTGAAAGCAGTCTCGAGATTACCAAAGCAACTCAGAATCAAAGCGACACAAAGAACGACCTTGACAGAGAAGACCAAAAGAAACAGCTTGAGGAGCTTGAAGCGAAAATAGAAAAATACAAAAACGCTCCCGAGAACACACAGGTAACCGCTCCTATAGCGGGAAAAATCATATCCGTGAACTTTACGCCGGGCGAAAGTGTTTCGAGCGGCAGCACCGTGGCATCCATCGAAATCGCGGATAAAGGCTATATAGTCGAAATAAGCATGGCATCGGAGCAGGCGAGAAAGATTCAGGTCGGCACACCGTGTACAGTGGTAAATTCATGGTGGTACTCCAATATAGAAGCATCGGTTACCGGAATGCGTTCAGACGCGTCATCACAGGGAAAGAACCGCATAATTACCATTACCGTATCTGGTGATGTCAGCGAAGGACAGTCGCTTACCTTCTCGATAGGCGACAAGAGCCAGTCATATGATTCCGTTCTTCCCAATTCCGCGATTCGCGAGGATAACGACGGTAAGTTCGTTCTTGTGGTGGAATCCAAGAAAACACCGCTGAACATGAGATATACGGCAAAGAGAGTAAGTATCGAGGTACTTGCCTCGGATGATACTCAGTCCGCCGTATCGGGCTTGTACGGAAGTGAATTTGTAATAACGAATTCGACTGTCCCGATAAGCGATAAGCAGCAGGTACGTCTCGCGGAGAACTGATAAAATGAATGAAAAAGTCAATAAAAAGCTCCTGAAATTCTCGGGAATATGCGCGATAATTCTTGCCGTTTCCCTTGTCGTTATAGGAGTGTTCGAGCTGGCGGTTCTGCATTACAAGGGAGAGCTGGAGTATCTCGAAGCAGGTGCTCGCTGGTCGGCAGACGGAGAGGCATATGCCGTTATAAATCTTTATCTCGAAGAAGGAAGTGCCGTTTCGTCTGATCAGGCCTTATCATGGGTAAATTCGATAAATACATCATTGCTGAATTCATCGGTGACTCCGAATGAGGGAGCGAGATCGTGGGCATATACCTATGCCGCGGATGTAACAGTCAGCGTAGTGGGCGTTAAAAGTACGGTTACCGCAGAGGCAATAGCGGCGGGGGGCGACTATTTCATATTCCATCCGATGAAGCTGCTGTACGGTTCGTATTTTCTGAATGACGACTCGAATCCCATGGGAATTGTCATAGACCGCAACCTCGCGTGGAAGTTGTTCGGTGCCGAGAATATTGTCGGCATGACCGTGACGATTAACGGTGAGGAATTCGTAGTTACCGGTGTTTCGGAGCCCGAAAGCGAAAACGGCATATACGGTTATACATACGGAACAAGACCGAGAATGTATATGAATTACGCTGGATACATAAAAACAGTGGGGGATGACAACAGTGTAACTGTATTCGAGACTGCCTTACCGAATTCGGTTAAAGGATTCGCCAAGAACATATTCGACGGTGTAATAAGCACTAACGAGGAAACAAGCGAAAAAATTGAAGTAAGCAGCAGGTTTTCCTTTGAAAATCGATATAGCAATATGAAAACATTGAAATATTCGTGGATAAGGGAAAACAAAATCGAGTATCCTTACTGGGAAAACGAAGCGAAGGTTTACGATTACTATTGTGCAATATTCATGATATTCGAGATCGCAATGGCGGTGATAGCTGTGGTTACGCTGTTACTGTCCCTTATTACGGTTCGTTTTTCGGGTTATTCGCCGATATATGATATTAAAAGGTTTTCGGGTGCGGCTTACAAAGGCTATAAAAATAAGCATCCGCGAAAAATAAACAATCAGAATAAGACATTATAATTTATTAGGAGGTAAAAATGAATACGAAAAAAATAACGGCAGGATTGCTTGCCGGTGTCATGCTCGTAAGCTCGGCTCTTGTTTCATGCTCAAATTCCAACGGCGAGCCGCCTAAATCAAAACGCACCAACGTTTACAACGGCGATGAAATCACACTTCCCGAAGGTATATCTTATGTCAACGGTGTTGATTACAAGAACAACAATGTATACGTAAATTATACCGCAACCTATACCGTAACGAGAAACGAACTCGGAGAAGAAGTCGAGAGAAAAAATGGATACTATTGGGAGGGTTCACAAGAGGATTCCGACGGTGAGACAACAACGCTTCCCGATGGCTGGTACTATGATTATCTCAACCTGCAGAATATTACCACTGTAAACACGGAAACAGGCGAAAGCACAACAGTAAGTATCCCAAACGATATACCCGGTTATTTACAATCAATGGCAATAGACAATAACGGCATTGTCGATATGGTATATGTTGAGTATAACTGGAACGAAGAAACAGGCAATTCTCAGAATACCTATTCATTGATCAAAATCGATCCCACTACAGGTGAACTGAAGGATACTATTGATCTTACCGATTCTTTCACTGCGGCAAATGTAGACATTTCGGCTACATATATAAATTCATTTAAAGTTGCGGATAATGGAGATTTATATATTGTTGCAGAGAACATGTACCTTGTGTTTGATTCGAATATGAATTATAAAACCAAGTTCGAGTTTGACAGCGGCTGGATAAATTACTTCTCCGTCGGTGATGACAAGGTTTATTTGGTCTACTATGAAGATAACAGTCAAAAGATTTGCGTGGTTGAAAACGGTACTAAAACCGACTTTAAAGGTGATAACGTTAAAACCGTATTAAGCAATATGTATGACTTTATGGGATTCTATAACGGACAATTGTATTACCGTACCAGCACAGGCGTGTCTAAATATGACCCCAATACGGATACAATTGCCGAAGAGATGAACTATATTAACTCGGATGTAGCTCAGAACCAGATTAATTCGATTAAACTTATTCCCGACGGAAGATTGCTCATTACGACAAACAGTAGTTATTCTTCCGACTCAAATCAGACAACAATACAGCTGATGTCGAGAGTTCCCGATGAGGAGCTGCAGGAAGAAATTATCGTAACACTCGGAGCCATTTATTCGAACTACAATATAGTTAACGCCGTTATAAAGTTTAACAAGCAAAATACGGGAGTTCGTGTTTCGCTTGTGACGTATGATCAATACAATAATGAAGAAAACGAATACTCAGGTGCAGTTACACAGTTCAACAATGACATTATAACCGGCAATCTTCCCGACATTGTATTGTTAAACTCGTCATTACCTGTTGAAAGCTATTTCCAGAAGGGTATTTTCGCAGACCTTAATGAATACATAGATGATGCGGAGAACGGTATAAACCGCTCGGATTATCTGAGCAATATACTCGATGCTACCACGGTTGACGGTAAGCTTTACTCGCTTATTATGTCCTTCAGTATTCAGACATTAATAGCAAAATCAAAGTATGTCGGAACGGAATCCGGCTGGACCTTCGAGGAGATGCTCGATGTTATTAACAATATGCCCGAAGGAATGACTGCATTCTTTTCGAGCAGCAGAGATGAAATCATACAGAGTTTCTTCGGCAACTGTATGGACCTGTTTATTGATTGGGATACCGGAGAAACCAAGTTTGAAACACAGGGATTTATCGATTTTATAAAATTCCTTGCACAGTGCCCCGAAGAAGGTTATTGGGAAGCTTATTATAATTCTCAGGGCGATGGCTATGTTTACGATGAGCAGGCTGAAACAGAGATGCAACAGAAGTATGAACTTCGTTATTACAATGATCTCGGACTCCTTGAATTCGGATATCTTTCAAGCTTTACCGACTTTTTGTACGACAGAAATACATTTGCTTCGGATGAAATAACACCTATAGGTTATCCCACAGATTCCGGCAACGGTGCTATAATTGTTCCGAACATCGAGCTTGCTATCAGCCAGTCATCAAAGGTCAAGAGTCAGGCATGGGATGTATTGAAATTCTTCCTGACTGATGAGAATATCAAATCGAAAAACTATTACTTCTCACCGAACATCAGCGCAATGGAAACAATGGCAGAGAGTGCCGCTGATAATTTTTACTACTACGAAAACACGGACGATGATTACAGCTGGTACATAGAACAGGGATACAGCGATGATTATGTCGAGTACTTGAAGAAATCCAATCAGGCATTTGACCAGGAAGTTGTTGATATCACAATGGATATTATCAAAAACGCATCGGTTGTTTCACGTTCGGATTCCGATTTACTTGAGATAATCAACGAAGAGCTCTCGGGATACTTCGGAGGAACAAAGTCGGCGGAAGAAACCGCAAAGGTTATCGCAAGCCGTGCGAAGATTTACATTTCAGAGCATTCGTAATAATGAGTAAAAAACATCACCTATATGTAATGGCATATAGGTGATGTTTTTGGCTTAAGCGATATAATGTGCTGTCATCCGTTCACACGAGAATGAGACGAAAGAACACAAAATGCCGTTTGTCGAATTATTTTTCGACAAACGGCATAATTGTTGTTTATCAGTTAAAAGGGACAGGGGAAATCAGAGAAAACAGCATGTCCATCGGATATTGTGAAGGGATATAAGTACTCTTCGGTTTCGCCACTCAGCACGAATTCGTTGGTAGATTCATCGAAGTCCTGACGGTAAACGATTTGAGTCAGTGTTCCGCCGCTCTTGTCTTCGTTGAATTCAACATTGTATTCGGTTTTACCGATTGTAATATCCGATCCGCGCGCACCGAATGTGGTGTAGAGAACACCGTCGATTTCATAGAAGCGTATTTCCGCAAGCCACTTGTCGGCAACATCCTCACTTACATGAGAGCAGAGAAATGAACGTAATTCACTCAATGTATTTATGCCGCCGAGATTTGCACGGCAAATCTGATAACCGTCGTCGGATGTGATTGTCTCCTCATCCTCGAAAGCAGGAGGCATTGACATGTAGAACCATGACCATAATATTTGAGTTGTTTTGTAGTCCGATACTATAGATGTGCTTTCATCAAGGGCGAAAAGTGACTGCATATGCTCGCTCAAGGTGAAGTAAAAATCTTCGTATGCAATCTTGAATAACTGGGGACCGATTGCATAGGGGGCAATTACATATGTGTCGAACAAAATATTCATACCGGATTCATCAAAGTAAATCTCGGCGTAATCGGACATATTGCTTATGTAAGAGTAATAATCTTCATAATAGCTATCGCTCAGGTTTTGAGTATTGATTTCATCCGATACATAATTAATCAGATTTCTGTACAATATCTGACCGAGCGGATTGTTTTCGCCGATAAGAGAAGAGAGTGTGAAAAATTCTCCCGTGGTGAGGTCAAAGTTGAAAACATCGGTATAACTTGTGGGATGTGTTCCGCCTAAGCTGGCATAACCGCTGCACTCAATGCTTATAAGCGTGTCTGTTTGGTAGATGTTACTTACAGTGAGTTCCTCGACATAATTTAACCATTCGGAGCGCTGTTCATCTGTTTCGAGACTTGAGTAGTTTTCTTTAGCGTATACAAGTTCTTCTTCCACGGTCTTTTCGAATGCATCTATGGCATTCTGCATTCCTTCGTTAAAAGCACGGCATATGTCGGCTTGGGGGATGCTTGCAGCGTTTTTTTCCGAATCATACACTGTGCCGTCGGATGAACGAAGCTCGAGCTTAGGCAGTTCGTATTTTTCTTGAAGAAGCACAACACCGTTGTCATCCTTGTGCTCGCATTCTTGAGAGAATGAAGTAGCGAGAACAAAATTCAGATCCGTGTTTTCGTAATCGATTTCGGTTTCCGAAGCATCGGAGTTTTCCGCTTTTTCATCGGTTTCCGCGGAAGTAGTTCCTTCCGTTTCGGTATCATTGTTGTCGGTATCGATTATTTCCGTATCATCATCTGCGGGCTTTAATGTCACACAGGAAGTAGATGAAAAGAGAATCAACGACGATAAAATAAGAATAAAAATTTTTTTCATAAAAAATTCCTTCCAAATGTAATACACGATATCTTTTCGATTATCATCGTATATCAGTACATACGACCATTAGACGAAAAAAAAGAAAAAAAGTTCCGTAAAAGCGAATCCGGAAATAAAGCAATATTTTATAATTCTGTTTGTTTGCAGAGTTTTTATTTCTCAATCATTTTTTATTTTTTAGTTGGAAATACTTGACATTTTATGATAATTGTGATACGATTTTTATACCAATTCATATCGAAATAATAAAGAAAGGGTATAGTGTTTGCGGATGATTTCGCAAACACGGGACAGCGAATATGGAAAAAATCAGAGTAGGTATTATCGGTACAGGCGGTATCAGCCATTGCCATATGGACGGCTATAAAAATATGGCGGACAGAGTTGACGTAGTAGCAGTATGTGATATTGACGAAGCAAAGGTAAAGGCATATGCGGAAAGATACAATGTTCCGAGATGGTATACCGACTGCAACGAAATGATGGCGAAAGAAACGCTCGATTGCGTAAGCGTTTGCACATGGAACGCAGCACACAAGCCTTGTACAATAGCTGCACTTCGCGGTGGTGCCAATGTTATATGCGAAAAGCCGATGGCATTGAATGCAGAGGAAGCAGAAGAGATGCGTGCCGTAGCTAAGGAAACAGGCAAGCTCCTTCAGATCGGTTTTGTTCGTCGTTTCGGTTCCGATGCCGATACAATTCGTAAATGGACAGCTGACGGAAGAATGGGTGATGTTTATTTCGCAAAGGCATCGTATTTGCGTAAGGACGGTTGTCCCGGCGGTTGGTTCGGAGATAAATCGTTCTCGGGCGGCGGCCCTCTCATTGACCTCGGTGTACATGTAATTGACTTGTCCCGTTATCTCGCAGGCAACCCGCGTCCTGTATCCGCATACGGTGTAACATATAATAATCTCGGCTGCAACCGTGCGGCAGGCGGAACAACCGCATGGGAACTTTCCTCCTCTAAGACAGGATATCAGTATACGGTTGAAGATTTTGCCAATGCAATTGTTCGTTTCGAAAACGGTTTCTCTCTCCATGTAGAAGCAAGCTTCAACTTGAACATAGACAGAGATACAGGCAGCATCGAACTTTTCGGCACAAAATCAGGTGTCAAAGCATATGATGACAAGGTTGAGATGTACACTGATATGTCAGGTATGTTTGTAAAGACAACTCCTTATTCAAGACTCGGATGCGATTCGAATGCATTCCGTAACGAGATTGCCGGATTTATTAACGCAGCTACAGGCAAGGAAACTTGCCGTGCAACAGCAGAAGACGGTGTATGGCTCATGAAGATTCTCGACGCAATCTATGCCTCCGCTAAATCGGGTAAGAGCGTAGATATTACACCCATTAAATAATAAATACAGAAAATTGTAAAAAAATCCCCTGCACATTTCAGTCGCACGTTTTGACGTACCGCTGTACTGTGCAGGGGTATTTCTTTACTTAGACATCAACTGAACCATAACGGCTTTTTGAGCGTGGAGACGGTTTTCGGCTTCTTCGAATATCTCATTCGCATGTGCCTCGAATACATCCTCTGTGATTTCCTCTCCGCGATGAGCGGGCAGGCAGTGCTGTACCATTACACCGGGGTTTGCGGCTTCGAGAAGTTCTTTGTTGATTTGATATCCCGCAAAGATTTTCTGACGTTCAAGTGCTTCCGCTTCCTGACCCATCGATGCCCAAACATCCGTGAAGAGAATGTCCGCACCCGATGCGGCTGTGTAAATATCATCGGTCATCATGAATTTTCCCGGATACTTCTGTGTAAATGCGAGGACATCGGGATGAGGCTGATGCGATGAGGGACAACCGATTGAGACGGACATTCCGACTGTCAGTCCACCGACAATGAGAGAATTTGCCATATTATTTCCATCGCCAATATAACACATCTTCAGATTTGAAAAGTCGTTTTCGCCACCGCATTTGAATTCACGAACAGTAAGCAAATCGGCAAGTATCTGGCAAGGGTGACAATAGTCGGTAAGTCCGTTGATTACGGGACAGGTACAGTATTTGGCAAGGTCGTCAACCTCCGCTTGAGCGAACGTACGAATCATTATTCCGTCGAGATATCTGGAGAGTACACGAGCGGTATCGATTAACGGTTCGCCGCGGCCTATCTGCAAATCTCTCGGTGAGAGGAATAACGGTTGACCGCCCAACTGATATATACCGGTTTCAAATGATACTCTTGTACGAGTGGAAGATTTCTGGAAAATCATTCCGAGAGATTTTCCCGTAAGTAAATGATGAGTGATTCCGTGATGTTTTTCATATTTCAATTTTGCGGCGAGGTCAAGCAGTGAGAATATTTCATCCTGTGACAAATCCGCCATTTTAGTTAAATCTTTTTTCATTCCGTAACCTCCGTGAGTGATTTATGTAAGAGCTGTAAGCCTTCGTCAATTTCATGCATAGATATATTAAGCGGCGGCAGCAGACGTATTACATCCGTACCTGCCGTCAAAACGAGCAGTCCGTTCTCGAACGCTTTTTTCAGTACATCCTTTGGATTACCTTCTATTTCTATGCCGATCATGAGTCCCTTGTGACGGACCGATTTAATACCGCAGTTTTCCCATGATGCTATTTTTTCGGATATTAAATCTCCGCGGTGGATTACACCGAGTAAAAAATCATCGGTAAGGCATGATGTAATATAAAGAGCTGCTGCGGCTGCTACAGGGTTGGCACCAAACGTTGAGCCATGCATTCCTCCGCCCAGAGTTTCGGAGGCCTTGGAACCGCTTATGCAGGCTCCCATTGGAAGACCTCCGGCAAGAGCTTTCGCTATCGTAATAATGTCCGGCTTAATTCCGTAGTTTTGGAAAGCGAATGTCATACCGGTTCTGCCCATACCACTTTGAACTTCATCGATAATAAGCAGTACATCTCTTTCTCGACATAATTTTTCGACTGCGGTTATATATTCGGGTGAGAGTATGTTTACGCCGCCTTCTCCCTGAATTACCTCCAACAATACGGCACAGACGGAATTATCCATAGCGGTATCTATAGCGGCAATATCCTCTGCAGGGCAGTACACAAAACCGTCTGTGAAAGGATCGAAGTACTTATGGAATACATCCTGTCCCGTCGCAGAAAGGGTTGTGATTGTTCTGCCGTGGAAGGATTTTTGAAGCGTAATGATTTTGTAACGGTTTGAACCGTATTTATCGAAACTGTATTTTCTTGCCAGCTTTATCGCACACTCGTTTGCCTCGGCTCCGGAGTTACAGAAAAATACATCCGATAATCCTGATTTTGTGACAAGCCACTTTGCAAGCTCAGCCGCGGGTTCACAGTAGTAATAGTTGCATACATGTTGATATTTAATTGCCTGATCATATACGGCATTTACCCAGCCGCGATCGGAATATCCTAATGCATTAACACCGATTCCACTTGTGAAATCTATGTATTTGTTGCCGTCACAATCCCACAAAGCGGCACCAGACCCGTGATCCGGTACAAGAGGAAGCCTTCCGTAGGTGTGCATAATATATTCATTGTCCAATGCAATGACCGTTTGTTTATCCATAATCGTATTTCCTTTATATTATAGTCATTTCGTAAACATTGTTCCGCAGCCCTCGTCCGAAAGCATTTCTATAAGGATAGAGTGACGAATCCTTCCGTCGGTAATAAAAGTACGGTAAATACCGCGTTCTGCCGCGTTGACACAACATTCGACTTTCGGAATCATTCCGCCTGATATTGTACCGTCATCACGCAGTGCCTGAACCTCATTTGTGTGAATAACGGGAATAAGCGAACTTTCATCGTGAGGATCACGCAGTACACCGCGTGTATCGGTTAAAAGAATAAAGTTTCTCGCATGAAGAGCAACCGCAATTTCGCCTGCCGCGGTATCGGCGTTGATGTTATATACGCCTGTACCGTCGGATGCGTGTGCAATCGTAGAGATGACCGGTATATATCCCTTGTCTATAACATCCTGAATAATGGATGCGTTGACACTTTCGATATCACCTACAAAACCGTAATCCGTCCCATTGGTATCTGTGTGGCGTTTCGCACTGAGTAAGCCTCCGTCGAGCCCGCAAAGTCCGATAGCCTTTCCGCCTGTACGTTCGATGCGGTCAACAAGATGCTTGTTTGTTTTACCCGCGAGGACCATAAGCGCAACCTCAGCCGTTTCCGCATCCGTATACCGTAATCCGTTTATAAACTGTGACTTTTTCCCGATTTTCGAAAGCATTTCATTGATATCGGGACCGCCGCCGTGAACAAGCACTACATTTATACCTGTCAAAGACAGAAGCACCAAGTCGCTTATTACGGCATCCTGTAATTCTTCTGACAGCATAGCATTTCCGCCGTATTTAATTACGACTGTCTGTCCTGTGTATTTTTGTATATACGGAAGTGCTTCAATCAGCACATTGGCTTTATCTTGATTTGATATGGACATATTTTACACCTCGGATTTGATACAGCGTTATGTGGAAGGGTATTTGTTTTTGATGGCACGTGAATTTAAATATATCAGGTTCTGTAATCTCCGTTGATTTTAACGTACTCATAGCTGAGATCACAACCGAAGGCGGTAGCAGATGAATTTCCCGCATTCATATTGCATAAGATGTCTATACAGTCCTTAGTAAGAATTTCTTTCGCAAGATCTTCGCTGAATAACAGTGTTCCACCGTGCCGACATACATCGATTGTTCCCGCAGAGGATTTAAATGAGATATCCACGGCTTTGGGATCAAAATCGACACCTGAGTAGCCGAGAGCACAAATGACTCGTCCCCAGTTTGCGTCGGCACCGAACATAGCGGTTTTCACGAGAGATGATGCGATTACGCTCTTAGCGAGAATACGAGCGGATTCTTTATCGGAGGCATTTGAAACAGTACAGCGAAGGAATTTCGTTGCTCCTTCACCGTCTGCCGCAATAGCGGTAGCCATTTTCATGCATATAGTCGAAAGAGCACAGCAAAAAGCTTCATAGGCTGCATTCGAGCATGTAATTTTTTCGGCTCCGGATTTGCCTGAAGCAAGGACACATACCATATCATTGGTACTTGTGTCGCCGTCTACGCTTACCATGTTGAAACTGTCCTGTGTTGCGTTTACCAATGCGGTATGGAGCAATTCGGGTGTAATATCGGCATCTGTTGTTATAAACCCGAGCATTGTTCCCATATTGGGATGGACCATTCCCGAACCCTTGCACATTCCTCCGACATGTATTTTGTGTCCGTTGTATGTGTACGACAATGCGAATTCTTTTCTTTTTGTGTCGGTTGTCATTATTGCGGATGCGGCAAGAGTAGCTCCTTCGGTATCGGAAGTCAACGAGGAATAAAGCTCGGAGAGAGAATTTTCAATCGGCGCCAGCGGGAGGCTTACACCGATTACACCCGTTGAGGAAACAATAACATCATCGGAGGAAATGCCGAGTAACTCGGCAACCATGTCGCACGTTTTTCCCGCTGTTTCATAACCATCGGGCGTACATGCATTTGCGTTTCCGCTGTTTACAATAACGGCACGTGCGTGTCCGTCGGCAAGATGGGAGCGAGTTACGCCGACAGGTGCGGCAAAAACTTTATTTTTCGTGTATACTCCCGCTGCGGTGCATAAATCATCCGCAACTACCATTGCCAAATCAAGCTTTGAAGTGTTTTTTCTGAAGCCGGCGTGCACACCTCCGGCGGAGAATCCTTTTGCGGCACAGACACCGCCTTCGATTATCGTGTATTCCATTAGTTTTACCTCTCAATCATTAAAATCCCGCGGGAAGTGCGTTGATGCCTGTCTCTTCAGGCAGTCCGAAATAAATATTCATATTTTGAATTGCCTGTCCTGCCGCGCCTTTCACCATGTTGTCAATGCAGGAGCAAACAATAAGCGTATTTGTACGTGTGTCGCAATGTAAAGAAATATCACAGTAATTAGACCGTGTGACGTATTTGATTTGCGCTACACAGCCATCGGGTTCCAAACGTACGAATTGCTCATTCTGATATACGGACTCATATGCCGCGCGCACCATTCCAAGTGATGTACACGGGGTAAGATGAGCGTAAATCGTTTCTTCGATTCCGCGATTAACAGGCAGTAAATGCGGTACAAAGGTAACCGAGATATCATCTCCCGCCATGTGCGACAATGTTTGCTCGATTTCGGGTGTATGACGATGTACTCCGACTTTATATGCCGAAATAGACTCATTCGCTTCGGGATAGTGTGTGTTTTGAGTGAGCCCACGGCCTGCACCTGTGACACCTGATTTGGCGTCAATAATTATTCCGCTTTTTTCTATAAAACCGTGCTGCAACGCGGGAGCGAGACCTAACGCCGCCGCTGTAGGATAGCATCCGGGATTGGCTATTATTTTTGCTTTCTTAATGCTGTCGCGGAATAATTCGGGAAGAGCATATACCGCCCCCTTGTGTAAATATGGCTTGTCGAACGGTTTGTTGTACCACTCGGTATAATCCTCTTCTTTTTCCAGTCTGAAGTCAGCACCGAGATCGATGAGCAGCTTGCCTGAAGTAATACATTTTTCCGCAAGAGGTTCGCTTAAACCATGCGGGAGAGAAGCGAATACGACATCGGCATCGATGATTGCCGTATCCGAATCGGTCAGTGTCGGTAAGGCTGTTTTTTTAAAATTCGGATAAACAGAGGCTATTTCATTCCCCGCAAACGAAACCGAGGATAATCCGACGATTTCGGCATTCGGATGGGTCGCAAGCAGACGGACGAGTTCCGCACCGGCATAACCGGTAGCACCGACTATGGCAACTCGGATTTTATCTTTCATATCGCACACTCCTTTTATTGATATGCAAATATCATTAACGGATATTTCCGTTCGTTTAATATTTGTATTTTGTTTTCGTTCGGTTAATGGTATTATTATACTTCTAAATGAAAAAAAATACAATGGAAATAATACACAAAACAGAATAAAAATGCAAGGACAAATTATAAATATACACGCATTTCTTTTAGAAAACAATAAATATGCGACCGATTCACCTCGGTGAACATACATTGAAAAGTGTGCATGTACAAACAATAACCCCGACTGAACATTGAACTTCAGCCGGGGTTATTTGATGTACGGAGATAGAAAGATACTATTAAATCGTTATTACGTCTGCGGCGGATAAAATTTTGAGCAATGTAATGCGATTACGTACATAAGGCGCATATTTAAGGGATTCCAATGTAAATGCTTTATCTGCGGGAAGCCCGATATCGGAGGTATTAATCGGAACGTTGGATATTCTGTACAACTCGATTAAATCGTCGGTGCTCGGCAGTGCTTCGGCGGCTTGATTAAGTTGTTTTTCGATATTGTGAATATCGTCGATTTTAATTTTTGCGAGACTGCTCGATGACAGTGAGCCGTCGGGAAGATTTTCCTTGAGTATCACATCGGACAGCTGACCGAAAACAGGGGCGATTTTATCACGGTTGAAAGTATCCGAAAGCTTTATATTGCATATCTTTTCGTAATCCAATCCTCGTGTGAGAGCTTTTTTATACAATTCGGTTACCGCCATCAATCCGACAGCGACTTTTTCACCGTGAAGAGCATCAATGTCATTGTTTATAAGATGCATTTCCCAGAGATGAGACATATGGTGTTCTGCGCCGGATGCGGGACGTGAATTTCCGCAAAGCTGCATAGCCAAACCGGAAAGCAAGAGAGCATACATTACCTTGACTGTATATTCTTTCTTTGATATTTCGGAACGGTGCTTTATTGCCTGAACCATTTCTTCGACTGCTTCGTATTCGAGGTCTACTATTTCGGAGCAATAGTATTCGTCAATAAGAATTTTCGCGACCTTCCAATCGAAAAGAGAATTGTATTTGCCGAGCACGTCGCCGACACCCGAGGCTGTCAGTCTGTCGGGAGCTGTAACAAGTACATCGGGAGAGGCGAAAACAGCTTTTGGCGGTACCGCGTTAAATGTCAGCTTCTGTCCGTGCCAAGTCATAGCGGCTACACCCGAAATATATCCGTCAACACTGGCAGCGGTAGGATATGAAATGAAAGGTACATTCATAGAATGCGCGGCATATCTTGTTATGTCATGAACGGATCCCGAACCGCACGCTATAAGTACATCGGGTGAGTTTTCGCGGATGAAGTTTTCGGCATCGGATGCGTAAACTTCAGTAGCATGAGCATTTCCGGGAACAACGAGTGTTGATTTAATATTGATTTTATCCTCTATTTCGGCTGTGAAAACATGTGTGTTTTCATCGCAAATAATAACGGGAGATGTATAACCGCTTTTTTTGATGTACTCGGACATTAAAAGCACGGCTTCATTATCTATAACGAATTCTTCGGTTATAAGATTGTGCTTCTTACCGCAGGAACAGTTTTCCGTCAGTATTTTAACTTTTTCAAACATAAAAAACCTCTTCATATGGAATTTTTTCGTTTACATAATATACCGAGGATTATTATACATTACGGCGTGTTTTTTTACAATGTATTTTTGCGAAAAAAGTGATTTCATGTGACGTCGATTATCGATAAAAAGAAAGATTTATACCGAAAATATTTGAAAAAACACAATGCATATGATATAATATAATATGAGTTATTATTAATAATTAAGAGTATGACATAAATACCGCATATATGTTGTGCCCATTACAGGGGGGCGTTTGTTTGAGTATCACCGCTGTGGTTCTTCCGGAAAGGATAACCGACGTAATAAACATTATAAAAACAATATCTTTAATTGATATTGTCGATATAATTTGCGTTTCCGTTCTTTTGTACTACTTGTATAAATTTATAAGAGACAGACGCGCGGGCAAGCTTGCCGTCGGAGTACTGTTTTTGTTTGTTATACAAATCGCATCTAAAATGCTTGATATGTATCTGATGCAGTATATCATGCAAAACATATTCCAAATAGGATTTATTACGCTTGTGATATTGTTTCAGCCCGAAATACGTTCCGTGCTCGAAAAGGTCGGTACCACCCCGATAAAGGGACTCAAGAGCATAAGCGAAACAAAGGACACTACATATCGTGAGAAGGTTATAGATGAAATCGTTTCGGCGGTTACCGATATGTCGGCATCTAAAACAGGTGCGCTTATTGTGTTCGAGAGGGATATAAAATTAGGTGATGTAACACTTACAGGCACGCTGATAGATGCGTATCCCGCATCATTCCTCATAAAAAATATATTTTTCAATAAAGCACCGATGCATGACGGTGCGTTGATAGTTCGTGATTTCAGATTGCTTGCCGCGGGATGTCTTCTCCCGCTTTCCAACAATCCCGATATTATCAAGGATCTCGGAACAAGACACAGAGCGGGCATCGGAATGAGTGAAAACAGCGATGCTGTTGTGATTATCGTGTCGGAAGAAACCGGAGTTATTTCGACGGCAGTCGAGGGTAAACTTACGAGAAATTATACCGAACAGACCTTGACGAAATTTTTACGCACACAGCTTTTGGGCGACTACGGCAGCATAAAAACCAACAATATTATCGAGCGTATGCGCCGTTATAAGCAAAACAGCAAGTGATACCGATACAATCGGAGAAAGAAACAATTATGGCTCACCTCAAAAACAATAAAACGACAGATAAAAAGAATAATGAGAGTGACATCACGGTAAAAAATATACATACTGACATAGCGGTTAAGGTGCTGTGTGTCTTTGCCGCATTTTGCCTTTGGATATACGTCATGACAGTAGAGAGCCCCGAGTATGAACAGACATTTTCGAATGTTACGGTGGATCTTATCAATACCGATGTTCTTGTCTCGGACAGCGGACTTATGCTTTACAATGGATACGGCAATATGGTCGGTGTTACGATTTCCGGTAAAAAAAGCATAGTATCAAAGCTCAGTGACGATGACATTGTGGTAACAGCCGATGTCGGAAAGATAACAGGCGGAAGCGGAAGATATGACTGTAAGCTGAGTGTTGATGTCCCCGCAGGCTGTAAGCTTATAGGCTTGTCACAGGATACAATATCCGTATATGTAGATCAGGTTTCCACGGCATCGGTCAAGCTTACGGAGAAAAGAGATAACACGAGTCTTGCGGATGGGTGCTATGTCGGAGCCATTGAGTATCCCGTAGATATGATAAATATCGAAGGACCCGAAAAAATAGTTTCTCGAGTCGCAGAGGCGAGATTCGATAATGATATGACGGGAATAACAAAATCGGTCAGTGTTACAAGACAGGTATATCTTGTCGATGAATACGGAAATAAAGTAGAAAGTCCGTATATTAAGTACTATCCGCAGGAGATTACAATCGACATTCCTGTTTTGAAATCCGTCGAGGTGCCTGTCGAGGTTAGTTTTAAAAACGGTTTCTTCAACAGTGAGAACACCGTAACAACGGTTAATCCGTCTACGGTGCGTGTGACAGGCGAACCCGGTGTCATCGATGCCGGTGACCTCATTGAGATAATCGAAATTGATGAGGTCAATGACTATATTTCCGCGGGAAGCGATGAATTGAAGTGTACGAAGAAAGTTACGCTTAAGGGAGCGGAGAATGTTGTGCTGAGTACCGACACGGTAGAAATAGAGTCGACCCCGACATCGTCGATTAAGATGCGTAAGATTACCGTTCCGGGAAAAAATATCGTTGATACAGGCGGAAACGAAGGTGTACGTTATACATGGGATCGCTCTTCGGTTACCGTAAAAATAATCGGAAGTCTTGAAGCTGTTTCATCTCTCAGTGCGGATGACATAACCTTATGCTTTGATATGAGTCCGTATTCCGAGACAAACACGGGCTCAACCGAAGTAAGGGCAGAGGTAATAATAGATTCCGATTATAAAGACCGACTTTTGGCAATAGGATATTACGAAATAACGGTTACATTCTTGAAGTAAGGATTCAAAACGTATGAGTGAAAGAAAGAAACTTCTTGTTAACGGTGTTAAGGTACATTATAACGGTTCGGCTGACTGTGATTCGGAAGCGATATATAAAGCGTCCTTACTTATAAAAAAAGAAATCGGCTGTACGCCGACAAACTTAAGAATATCGAAAAAATCAATAGACGCACGAAGAGATATAACTTTTGTTTACAGTGTGTACGCGGAAGCGGAAACAAGCAAAAAAATAGAGTTTACAGATATAAAGGAGTATTCCGAACCCGACTTTTCACTTCAAATCGGTTCGGAGACGCTCACGGAACGCCCTATAGTAATCGGCTTCGGACCGGCGGGAATTTTCGCGGGATATTTGCTGGCGTTATACGGATACAAACCTCTGATTATCGAAAGAGGCGCTTCGGTTGCGGAAAGAGTAGAAGCCGTTGAACGATTTACCGAAGACGGAATACTTGATACATCCACTAACATACAGTTCGGAGCAGGTGGAGCGGGCACATTTTCAGACGGTAAATTGACAACGAGAATAAACGATCCTCACATAATGTATGTTGCCGATGTGCTCAGAAAACTCGGTGCTCCCGATGATATTATGTATAAGGCCAAGCCCCATATAGGTACGGATATCCTCAGAAAAGTTGTTGAAAACGCAGATAAGGAAATAACGAGACTCGGCGGCGAAATAAGATATAATTCGAAAGCGGAAAACATTACATCTCATTCCGTTGAGGTTAACGGGGAAAAAATACCATGCGGGGCAGTGATTCTCGCATGCGGACACAGTGCGAGAGATACCTACGGTGAGCTGATAAAAGGAGGCTTCTGTATAGAACCTAAGCCTTTTTCGGTCGGAGTACGTATAGAGCATTTACAGGAAGATATAGATGCCGCAATGTACGGTGTTCACGCAGGTGATAAGCAGCTCGGCCATGCCGAATACCAATTGTCGTGGAGAAACGGCGAGAGAGGGTGCTACACGTTCTGTATGTGTCCGGGAGGAGTGGTGGTTCCGTCGGCAAGTGAAGAGGGCGGAGTTGTTACAAACGGAATGAGCAGACGTGCGCGAGACGGAAGAAACGCAAATGCCGCTGTGTGTGTGTCGGTACTGCCGAATGATTACGGAAGCAATCCCGTTGGAGCCATCGAGTTTCAGCGCAATTTGGAAAAGGCGGCATTTAATGCAGGCGGCAGGAACTACTATGCTCCGATGCAGACCGTAGGAGATTTGCTGAACGGTAAAAAAGGAACCGAGTTTTCGAGAATTGTTCCGACATACCGCGATGCAAAGGTGAAATGTGCCGATTTTACTAATCTCTTTCCACCCTTTGTAACGGAAATGCTCAAGGCCGGACTTGTTAATTTCGGTAAAAAAATCAGAGGATATGATACGCCGGATGCTCCGCTGACCGGAGTTGAAACAAGAACGTCATCGCCGATAAGAATATTGCGCGGAGACAACCTTTGTGCGATAGGTCATGACGGCATATATCCCTGCGGTGAAGGCGCGGGATATGCGGGAGGCATAGTTAGCGCTGCCGTTGACGGGTTGCGTGTTGCATCTAAAATTATAGAGAAATATAAACCATATTAAGAATGTGAAGGTACAACCGTAATGCGACAGAGAGCTGTTGTCATAGATGTAAAGGATGATTATGCAATTGTCGAATCAAGCCGTCGTACTATGTGCGATGGATGCATGAAAAACGGCGGATGCGGCGGACATTGTGAGATAACCGGTTTAGTTGCCGATAAAGGTATAATGAGAGCTGAAGCTGAAAATAAACTCGGTGCGAAGGTAGGAGATACGGTAGAACTCGAAAGCGATAATAAGACAATATTATCGTATGCCGCTCTCGTTTTTATGCTGCCTATTGTAGTGTGTGTGTTTTTTTATTTAACGGCATATCGAATTTCAAATAACGAATTGACGGGTGTAATATGTGCATCTGTCGGATTTGTTCTTACTTTTATCGGAATAATAATCTTCGACAGAAAGCGTAAGAATAAGCACAGTGACATACGAGTAGCCGAAATAATAAAAAAAGCCGACAGTGAAGAAAATATAAAATAATATTAATCTAAGAGAGAAATACTGATGCAATATAAGAATAATTGGCTTGTTCAGACGACGCATGACAAAATGAAGAACAGCCCTATAGCAGACGAAATATCTAAAAAACTCGGGATTAAGCTTCCCACGGCTCAACTGCTGGTGAACAGAGGATGCAAGACTCCGTCTGAGGCGAAGCTGTACCTTGCAAAAGGGGAAGAACAACTGCATGATCCGTTTACGATGCTGGATATGGATAATGCCGCGTATAGGATTATCGAGGGCATAGAAAACGGTGATAATATTGTTATTTACGGCGACTATGATGTAGACGGTGTAACGTCGGTGAGCTGTTTATACCTTTATTTGAAGAAGAACGGAGCAAATGTATCATATTACATCCCATGCCGTGCCGGTGAGGGATACGGTATGTCGGAGGCATCCGTAAAAAAACTGCATGATGACGGATGCAACCTTATAATTACCGTAGATACGGGTATAACAGCGACGGCAGAAGCCGAGATCGTACGTGAATTGGGAATGGATCTGATTATAACGGACCACCACGAATGTCACGGTGATTTACCGAAAGCAGAAGCCGTAGTCAATCCGCACAGACCGGATTGCCCTTATCCTTTCAAAGATTTAGCAGGGGTAGGAGTCGTATTCAAGCTGCTATGTGCCATTGAGTCCGTACTGAATCCTGAGGACGAAATGATAGACTGCGTGCGGCGAATATCAAACGAATACGGAGATCTTGTAGCTATAGGTACTATAGCCGACGTTATGCCGATAAACGACGAAAATCGTTTGATTGTCAGTTACGGCTTGACGTTGATAGAAAATACGTCGAGACCCGGATTGATCGAACTTATAGAAGCAACAAAGGGAGATTCGAAATATCAAACAAAGCGCAAGATAACGACATCTTTTATAGGATATACCATAGCTCCGAGGATCAATGCCGCCGGAAGAATAAGCGATGCATCAATTGCCGTCAAACTGTTTTTAGCCGAGGATTGTGAAACGGCAGCACCGATAGCCAAGAAATTGTGTGATATAAACCGTGAGCGGCAAAACGAAGAAAACAAAATAGTCGACCAAGCCTATGCGAGAATAGATGCGGCTCACGATTTCAAAAACGAACCGATTATAGTATTGGATGATGAAAATTGGCATCACGGTATAATAGGAATCGTAGCATCGCGAATAACCGAAAAATACGCATGTCCTTCCATACTTATTTCCTTTGAGGGTAACGGAGATGAGAAGAACGACGATGACTTCGGTAAAGGTTCGGGCAGAAGCGTAAAAGGACTGAATCTTGTGGAAGCCCTCTCGGCGTGCTCGGATTTACTGGTGAAATTCGGCGGACACGAGCTCGCGGCAGGTCTGACAATCAAGAGAAGCAATCTTGCACAATTCAAGAAGAAACTGAACGAATGTGCCGCACAAAGCTTTAAGGGAGAGGAACACCTGCCGACAATCGAAGCAGAGTGCGAGCTCGGAGAAGCGGATATAACAATGGAACAAGCAGCGGAGCTGAATTGCCTTGAACCGTTCGGAGTGTCAAACCCTGTTCCGATTTTCGTTGTGTATCGCGTGACCATTGCGGAAATGTCTCTTGTGGGAGGCGGAAAGCATACTCGAATTATGCTGAAAATCGGAAATAAAACCGTGAACGCAATGTTCTTCCGTCATAGCATCGATGACATCGGGTTGTTCCCGGGTGATACGGTCGATGTCATGTTTTCACTTGATATCAACGAATTTCAAAACCAGAAATCACTGCAGATGCTGATAAAGGATATAAGGCTGTCCGAGAGTGAATTCTCTGCGGAAATGAACGAAAGAGAGCTGTTCAAAAAAATAAGAAACGGCGTGAGCAGAGATGAGGCAAAGCTGATGAAATCAGCGGATATAGTGCCGACCCATGGTGATTTTGCCGCGGTATACAATGTGATACGCCGTGAGGCAAAAATAGAACATGAAGTATTTTCGATAAGAGCTTTGATGAATCTTTTAAGCTCTATCGGAGATAAAATAGGATATGTTAAATTAAGATTCATCATGCTCGTATTCGAAGAACTCAACTTGCTTGAAATTAAAGAGCTCGATGCGGAGCATGAGGTTTACGCGTTTAAAGTCATTAAGACTAAGACCAAAACCGATCTTGACAGTTCACC
>CAVIJI010000003.1:14956-67389 GCA_963642885.1 bacterium | reverse complement strand
GTATTAAGAAAGTTAAAATACGATTTTGCTGTAATCGATTAAGTATATTAATTTAATAACGGAAAAGTAAATATGTCGAATGTAAATGAAAACAAGGATTTAGAACAAACCGCAAGGTACGGTTCGATCGGAATAGAAAAGCTTATGGCTGTGATAAAAAACAGCGAGAAGCATTATGATGTCGAGAAAATAGAGCGTGCATATATTTATGCGAAAACTTTACATGAAGGTCAGTTCCGTGTGAGCGGAGAACCGTATATTTCGCACCCTGTGGCAGTTGCCGAAATAGTTACGTCGCTCGGATTGGATACCGACTCAATTTGTGCCGCTTTTTTGCATGACACAGTAGAAGATTGTCCCGATAAAACCAACATAGAGATGATAAGACAGCGTTTCGGTGATGACGTTGCCATGCTTGTGGACGGTCTTACCAAGATGAAGGTGATAAACGTCGAGGATAAAGAAGAAGCAAATATGGAGAATATCCGTAAGATGCTTCTCGCTATGTCTAAGGATATTCGTGTCATTTTCATTAAGTTATGCGACAGACTTCATAATATGCGTACACTCGGAGTTAAGAGCGAAGCCAAGAGAAGAGCTACCGCGCTTGAAACTATGCATGTTTACGCTCCCTTGGCTCACCGACTCGGTATGCAGAGGATGAAGCAGGAGCTTGAAAACCTCGCATTACAGTATCTTGACCCTATCGGTTATGCAGAGGTATCTAATGACATTGAGAAAAAGTACGGACAAAACCAGAATTTCATAGAAAATACACGGGCGTATGTTTCGGAAAAGCTCGAGGAATATAATATACACTTTACTCTCGAGGGAAGAGTTAAAACCGTATATTCGATTTACCGTAAGATGTTCAAGCAAAACAAAAGCTTCGACGAAATATATGATTTCTATGCCATAAGAATTATCGTTGATACGGAAATCGAATGCTATACGTCTCTCGGAATAATTCATGAGCTTTTCAAAAGCATACCCGGAAGATTTAAAGATTATATCTCCACACCGAAGCCGAATATGTATCAGTCGCTGCATACCACTGTTATAGGTAGAGACGGAATTCCTTTCGAGGTGCAGATAAGAACACGTGAAATGCACCATGTTGCCGAATACGGTATTGCGGCACATTGGAAGTATAAATCAGGTGACAAGAGCAACGATGACATCGATAAAAAACTCGCATGGATATCGAAGCTCATCGATACGGAAGACGGTGCAATTGACAGTGAAGATTTCATGCACGCACTGAAAATCGATATTTTCAGTGATGAAACCTTTGTGTTTACTCCGAAGGGAGACGTTATCGCGCTTCCGCAGGGGGCAACTTTGATAGATTTCGCATATGCCATCCATTCCGCGGTCGGAAATAAAATGATCGGTGCGAAAATCAACGGAATGATTTCACCGATTGATAAATCGCCCGAGACAGGCGACATAGTCGAAGTCATTACATCGTCCGCGGCAAAAGGCCCGAGTCGTGACTGGCTGAAAATAGTTAAAACAAGCGAAGCACGTGCAAAAATCAGACAGTGGTTTAAAAAGGAACAGCGGCCCGAAAATATTCGAATCGGCAGTGCTGAAATCGAGAAAGAATTTGCCAAATTCAAAATTAAACCAAGCGATGCTCAGAAAAACGAAATTCTTTCTTCGACAGCCCACAAGCTGGGTATGAACGAAATCGAGGATTTATATAATACTCTCGGATATAACGGAATTGCCATGTCGAAAGTATCGACAATGCTCAAGCGTGAATACGAACGCATTGTCAAACCCGAAGAACAAGCTGCCATTACCGATACCGACCAGGTTCAGACACAAAAACCGAAGAGAATCAAATCCACAGGCGGAATAATAGTAGACGGAGAGTACGGCTGTGACGTAAAATATGCAAAGTGCTGCAACCCGCTTCCCGGTGACTCGATCATCGGATTTATAACAAAGGGATACGGTATTTCCATACATAAACGTGACTGCCCGAATGTCATATCCGGTATGCAGAATCCGGATATGAAGGATCGTTGGGTGAATACGGAATGGGATATCGAATCTCCGTATTCCGATCAGAAATCGTTATACGAGGTAATGCTGCAGATATTTGCCGAGAACGATATAATGCTTCTCGCAAACATTACGACAGCTCTTGCGGATATGAAAGTATCTCTTCTTTCCATAAATACGAAACGACGTACCGAAAACGATATTATAATCAATCTGACAGTCGGATGTAAAAATATCGACCACTTCAATTCGATTATGTCGCGCCTTAAAAGCATAAATCATATACACTCCATTCAGCGTGGTTTTTCGTGAGTTATAGCCGAAAAGGTTTGCTGTTTTTTCGGAAAGAAAACGATTGGTTCGGTGTATTTAAATTATTAATTGAACATTATTCGGAGGGCAAATGATTGCTGTAATTCAAAGAATATCAAACGGTACAGTCACTGTCGACGGTGAATGTGTTGCGGAATGCGGTATAGGACTATATGTACTTGTCGGTGTTACGCATACCGATACGGAAGAGGATGTAAATCTTCTTGCAGATAAAATAGCAAAACTGAGGGTGTTTTGCGATGAAAACGGTAAAATGAATCTTTCAGCCGATGATGTCGGCGGAGGCTTTATGGTAGTTCCCAATTTTACCTTATACGGTTCATACAGAAGAGGAAATCGCCCCGATTACATGAATTCGGCATCTCCCGAAATCGCAAAGCCGCTGTTCGATAAATTTGTCGCCAGACTCGCCTCGCACAACGAGAAGGTTTCAAGCGGAATTTTCGGAGCACATATGATAATATCGACAACGCTTGACGGACCGATTACAATCCCCATGTATTCCGACGTACTCAAACAACCAAAAAAATAAAACAGGCATTTATTTATGATACTTAAAATTAACGGTGATGTAAAGCCATACTATATACAGACGCTTTCGATGATTTTTTTCCCGGGTGTGAAATTTCCCGATGACGAAGAGGATACATACGAAACATTAAAAGCGGTAATCAATATCGAAGAAAATAAAGATGAAGTTTCAAGCGATGTTACGATAAGCCGCGGCGAAAAGTCATGTACGGCACATGAATGTGTTAAAAAAGGATATCATGACGATGAGAAAATAAGGAAAATAGCAGCAGGTTCGGCATTCCTGAAAGCGGGTGTGATGTTTACGGGTTTTAATCCCCCGTGGGGTATCCTCACGGGAGTACGCCCCGCCAAGGTAGCTACCGAGCTTATGGAGGAGGGAAAGACTCCGGAAGAAGCACGTCACGAGATCGAGACGGACTACTTGGTTTCGCCTGTAAAGGCGAAGCTGGCAACGGACGTTTCGGCAGCCGAAAGAAGGCTTATAACGGATGAAGTCAGAAAAGAATGCAGTGTATATATCGGAATACCGTTTTGTCCTACGAGGTGCGCGTATTGTTCGTTTGTCTCGTATACTTCTCCGAAGCTGCTGAAGCTGATACCCGAATATCTGACAGCACTTTCGCGAGATATCAACGGTACATTCGGTATAATAAGAGAACTCGGTATGAAGGTACGTTCGGTGTATATAGGCGGTGGAACACCTACTATTTTAACAGCCGAACAACTGGATTATTTACTGACTTGTGTGAATAATAACATAAGCGAATTAGACGAGTTCACTCTCGAAGCGGGACGCCCCGACACAATAACAGCCGAAAAACTCAAAGTTGCTTATGAGCATGGTGTGGATAGGATGAGCGTGAATACTCAGACGATGAATGATGAAGTGCTCAGAAAAATCGGACGGGCTCATGACTCGAATATGTTTTTACATGCGTATGATATAGCTAAAAACAGCGGAATTAAGAATATCAATGTAGATTTAATTGCCGGATTACCGTATGATACTACAGAATCGTTTATGGACTCCATTGACAGAGTTATTGCACTCGACCCGGAGAATATAACCGTACACACATTCAGTGTCAAGAAATCATCCGAATTCAAGAGTGAAGGAAAATTCGACCCGTCATCGGTAATAGCCGCCGAAAGTGTGAATTATTCGCAGAGTGTATTGGCGGAACACTGTTATTTGCCGTACTATATGTACAGACAAAAAAATACCGTCGGAAACCTTGAGAATGTCGGATATTCCAAAACAGGTCATGAAGGACTTTATAATGTTTACATGATGGAAGAGGTTCATTCCATTTTCGCATCAGGTGCGTCATCGGTGACAAAGCTTGTATCTCTTCCGGATGATAACGGAAATGTCAGAATAGAAAGATTTTTCAGACCGAAGTATCCCTATGAATATCTTAAGGATTGTGCCGAGGAAGACTTTAAGCTCGATCAATTAAGAGAAGCCGCAAAAAAATTTTTTGCGGAAAAAAACGAGAAGGAATGATCGGATAACTATTATGAATACGGAAGAAAAAAAGAAAAAACTGGTTACGGAAGAAAAACACGATTTCGATTCGCTCAGGATGCTTACTGAGGTTCTGCGCGGAAAAGACGGTTGTCCGTGGGATATAGAACAAACACATCAGTCGATAAGAAACGATATAATCGAAGAAACATACGAGGTTGTCGAAGCAATCGACAATGACGATAAAAAGCTGCTGCGTGAGGAACTCGGAGACGTGATGTTTCAGGTGATGTTTCACAGCAGAATAGAGGAAGAATCGGGCAATTTTTCCGTTGAAGATGTCATAAACGATGTCTGTGAAAAGATGATTACAAGACATCCGCATGTATTCGGAAATGTAAGTGTAAGAGGTTCCGAAGATGTACTTAATAATTGGGAGCAGATTAAAAAGGCCGAAAAAGACAGAAAAACAGTAAAGGAATCAATGAAGTCGGTGCCGAAGCAGCTTCCAGCTCTTATGAGAGCGAGAAAGATTGTCAAGAAAGCCAAAAAAGACGCTTACGATTTTAACATATCGGAAGATAATATTGTTTCACTGGCCGAAAAACTGAAAAACGCATCAACCGATGAGAGGGAAAAACTGCTTACGGAGATAATATTCGATGCGGTTGTTCTTGCGGGGGACGCAGACAATGAGAAAAATCTCAATGACGTAACCGACGAGTTTATTAATAACTATAAGGAACAAGGGTGAATATATGAGACTGGATAAATTTCTGAAGGTATCAAGAGTTATAAAACGTCGCACAATTGCTAATGAAGCGTGTGATACGGAGCACGTTAAGGTTAACGATAAATGTGCTAAGGCATCATATGATGTTAAAGAAGGGGACATTATCGAAGTTTCGTACGGTGGAAGGACGCTGAAGCTGCGTGTACTTGATGTAAGAGAGCACGCACTTAAGGCGGATGCATCCTCAATGTACGAAATAATCGAATAAAGTCATTTTGCCTTCGATAGAATAAACATAACCGCATATCATGCTGCGGAGAGACGGGAGCGATAAATATGTCTGCATATTATGTTTCATGCAAAAATCGGAATTCGGGCGACGGAAGTGAAAAAAATCCTTTCCGTACGATAGGTCAAGCCGCACGTATCGCTCGCGCGGGCGATACGGTTATCATCGGCGGAGGAGTATACCGTGAGTGGGTAAATCCTTTGTACGGAGGCAAAAGTGAACGCGAAAGAATTGTCTATCGTGCCGCGGATGGTGAAAAACCGATAATTTCGGGTGCTGAAATTGTTTCCGACTGGATAAAAGACGAAGACGGTGTATGGACAACAACAATAGACAACGGAATGTTCGGTGAAATCAATCCGTTTAACGAGCTGATTTCGGGAGACTGGTTTGACGGATGGGGACGAATACACCACACCGGCGAGGTTTACCTTGACGGTAAAGCATTATTCGAAGCCGACAAAGAAAGCGAGCTTTTGTCGACAGATAAGATGTATTGGTACGCATATGTCGAAGACAAAAAAACAATCCTGCGCGCAGGCTTCGGAGATATTAATCCGAATGAACATCTGACCGAGGTTAACGTCAGAGAAAGTTGTTTTTTCCCGAAAAGAACAGGTGTCAACTATATTACAATATCGGGATTGGAATTCTGCTGTGCGGCATCACAATGGGCTCCGCCGACCGCATTTCAATCAGCAGCTGTCGGTACACATTGGAGTAAAGGTTGGGTAATCGAAAATTGTTCGATTCATGACAGTAAATGCTGTGGAATCAGCATAGGAAAAAGTTACGATGCCGACGACAATGACTGGGTCAGAAACGCGCGCAAAGGCGGAGCGCAGACCTATACGGAAATCGTAATGGATGCCGTACGACATGGATGGAGCAAAAATACAATAGGAAGCCACTGTATTCATCATAATCACATTTATAATTGCGGTCAAGCGGGTATAGTAGGTAATATGGGCGGCATTAATTCAAGAATTACCGAAAATCATATTCACGATATCAACAACCGCGGTGAGTTCGGCGGTTGTGAAATGGCAGGTATCAAATTGCATGCCGCAATCGACGTACGCCTTGAACACAACTGTATTCATCACTGTACACGCGGACTTTGGCTTGACTGGGAGGCACAGGGGGCACGCGTTACGGGAAATACATTTTTCGAAAACGTTGGCGGAGAGGACTTCTTTATTGAAGTTTGCCACGGGCCGTGCGTAATAGATAATAATTTATTTCTGTCGAAGAGAGCATTTTTATCTGTATCACAGGGAAGTGCACTGATTAATAACTTATTTGCAGGGGGAGTGTATATCGGACGTGAAACTTCACGTTTCACGTTATATCATTTTCCTCACGATACGTTCGTTGCGGGCTCGATGCTTGTATACGGCGGTGACGACCGTATAATAGGCAACATGTTTGTGGGTGCCGACAGCGGAACCGAGGGCTATAAAGGGTATCCCGCTATGTGTGAATGTAAATTGGGCGATGGCAGCGACAGCCCGTTTCACGGCGGCGAAGTTGCTCTGCCTACCGATATCCGCGGCAATGTTTATGTCGGCGGGGCATCATCATGTGACAACGAGATAGATGGACAGCGTATCGATAACGGAACATCGAAATTAGAGTATTGTGACAGTGATGACGGAGCCAAGTGGTATTTATCTTTGGACATCGAATGTGTCGATAACATGAAGAAATTTCCCACGGTAACCACAGAACAACTCGGTAAGGCTTTTGAAACAAATCAATGGTATGATAATCCCGACGGAACTGATTTGTGTATTGATAAAGACTATTTCGGTAAGAAGCGTCCGCATGACGGAGCAATGCCCGGACCGTTCGAGACAATTCCGTGTAGACTGTGTTTGAATCCGAGATAACTAAAAATAAAAAAATATCTAATTTCGAATTGACAAATTATAATTTATATGTTAACATAGCTACAGATAGATTCGGTACTGCCGACAGTGATTTATGAAAGTACTGATAATTATTAAGAATAGGCTGATATTACGGTATATTTTTATTTAAACAAATAAAATAATGTAGGGTTTTCCCGAAAGGAGATTTATCATGGAAGAAATCTGCAAAACTATATCCGAAAAGGTACAGGCAGGTCGTGCTAAAGAAGTAGTGGCACTCGTAGAAGAGGCACTCAACAGCGGTATTTCACCGGAAACAATCCTCAATGAAGGTTTGGTTGACGGAATGAACATTATCGGCGAAAAATTCAAAAACAATGAGGTTTTCGTACCCGAAATTCTCGTTGCCGCTCGTGCTATGAACAAAGGTATGCAGACCTTAAAACCCGCTCTTACAAAAGAGGGTATCGAACCTATCGGTAAAGCAGTAATCTGCACCGTAAAGGGCGATATGCACGATATCGGTAAAAACCTTGTTAAAATGATGATTGAAGGTCAGGGCATCGAATGTATTGACCTCGGTGTTGACGTTGAACCTGCTAAAATCGTTGAAACAGTTCGTGAAACAGGTGCACAGATCGTATGCCTTTCCGCACTTCTCACAACGACAATGTACGGACAGAAGGACGTTATCGACGCTCTTAAAGAGGCAGGTCTTCGTGACAAGGTTAAGGTTATGGTAGGCGGAGCACCCGTTACTCAGGCTTATGCCGATGAAATCGGTGCCGACTGCTACACTGTTGATGCCGCATCCGCAGCTCAGGCAGCAAGAGCATTTTTTAACTAATATAAATAATTAATATTCATGGTACACGGTTTTTGCGATAAGAGCTTATTTTTAAGTCTTTTATCGCAAAAATTCAATTAGAACATATTTCTGCTTAGAAAGACTTTTTGGAGGACTTATTTATGGCTTATCCGAGTTGGATTGATAAATTGCCGTCTTTACATAAACCTATGCCGATTCTTTCTTTTCCGTCCACATCTTTGATGGGTGTAAGTGTTTATAAACTGACTCACGATGCGGCGGTTCAAAGTGAAGGTATTATACGCGTAGCAAAGGAAACAGATGCCGCCGCAGCGGTTACTATGATGGATTTGTCCGTTGAGGCCGAAGCATTCGGATGCACTCTCCGTACTGTCGAGAATGAGATTCCGACCGTTATCGGAGCTCTTGTAACAGATGAGGACGAGGCGAATGAGCTCCCGATTCCGAAAGTCGGCGACGCACGCACCGGACTGTATATCGAAGCAGCAAAAATGGCAAAGCAGGCTATAAAGGATCGCCCTGTACTTGCCGGCGTTATCGGACCGTTCTCACTCGCGGGAAGACTTATGGACGTAACGGAAGCATTGGCAAACTGCATATGTGATCCGGACTTCGTTCATGCGGTTTTACGCAAGACCACCGCATTTTTAATCGAGTATGCTAAAGCATATAAAGATGCCGGACTTGACGGTGTTGTTATGGCCGAACCTCTTTCGGGACTTCTTGCTCCTGCAATGGAAGAAGAATTCGCGGCTCCGTATGTTCGTGAAATGATCGAGAGCGTACAGGATGAAAACTTCGCCGTTATATATCATAACTGCGGACCGAATACACCTAAAATGGTTAAATCCTTAGCTACTAACGGTGCATCGGCATACCACTTCGGAGACGCAATACAGTTGACGGATCTGCTTGATAATATGCCGTCCGATCGTACAATAATGGGTAATATATCTCCTGCGGGGCAGTTCCTCGGCGGAACTCCCGAAAGCATGACAAATGCGGTTAATGAACTGCTTGAAAAGTGCTCTTCATATCCGAACTTCTTGCTTTCCTCGGGATGTGATATTCCGCCTGCATCGTCGTGGGATAACATCAGAGCTTTCTTTAACGCAAGCGAAGAGTATTACCGTAAACATTAAATAATAATTTAATATTGATATGAATATGATATCGAACATGACAGCATCCGAGCGTTTTCAGGCATATCTTTCGGGAAAAGCCGTTGATCGCATTCCGATGATAGAATGGGCTCCTTGGTGGGATTTGACTGTAAAACGTTGGCTTGAAGACGGATTGCCGCGCGAATACGCAAATTACGAGGCTCTTCAAGGGTATTTCGGACTTGACAAATGTCTTCAATCATGTGCCAACGTAAGAACGGCACAAACACCTCCGCCTCCGGCATACGGACTCGGAATAATGTCGGACGAAGATGACTATATAAACAAAGTCAAACCGACTTTGTTCCCGAATACAAAATCTCTTTTTTCGGATGAACAATTTAATAATTGGACTAATATCCGCAACCGCGGGGATACTATACAGTTCTTTACGGTAGAAGGCTTTTTCTGGTATCCGAGAACATTATTCGGAATTGAAAGCCACCTATACAGCTTTTACGATTACCCCGAGCTGTACAAACAGCTTTGCGATGATTACGCTGATTGGCTGATTTTGTTGTTTCGTGATGTTTTTTCGAGATTTCGCTTTGATTTCATGAGCTTCGCCGAGGATATGAGCTATAACGGCGGCCCTATGATATCGAAGGAACAGTTCGATGAATTTCTTGCACCTTTTTACAAAAAGGTTATTCCCGTTATTCATGAATATAATATTCCTGTATTTATCGATTCGGACGGAGATATAACAATGGCGGTTGACTGGTATGCATCGGTCGGTGCCGACGGTATGTTCCCGCTGGAACGTCAGGCAGGTGTAGATGTTTCTGTCTATATTGATAAGCAGCCTGATATGGCATTTATCGGACACTTCGATAAAATGTGCATGAAATACGGTGAAGAGGCAATGCGAAAAGAATTCGAGAGAATTCTGCCGAGTGTTATGAGAGGAAAATTTATTCCGTCGGTGGATCACCAGACGCCCCCGGACGTGCCCCTCGACTACTATCGTATTTATGTAAATTTACTTAAGGAATACGGTTCTAAAGTAACTCATGAAGGATGTTCGATTACGCCGTGTCCGGTATATCGTTAAGGAACGGCCGAGTTGAGGTTTCCGCTAAAACACATTCGGCTTACCTTTAAGTATGAAAATGTAACGGATTAGCATAAGGAGGATAACTATGACTAATCGAGAACGTGCAATGAATATATTGCACTATAAACCCGTAGATCGTTTTCCCGCCGTTCATTTCGGTTATTGGCCTGAGTTGCTGACGGAATGGGCAGAGCAGGGAAAAATACCTAAGGATCTCGCAGTAGGAAATTACGACGGCAGCCAGAAGGATATGGAACTTGACAAGTTAATCGGATGGGACTTCAACTGGTCACACTCGTTTGGTTGTAATAACGGCTTGTATCCGGGATTTGAGCATAAGGTGCTCGAGGTTCTGCCTGATGGAACTCGACGTGAACAGAACAGCGTTGGACTTATCGAGCGAATTCATCCCGGTATTGTTTCAATTCCCCAGGAGGACGACTACCTTTTGAAGGACAGAGAAGCGTTTGAAACCTTATATCGTCATCGTATGCAGTTTGCACCGGAGCGAGTCGATACGGAATTTTTCAAACACTTTAATGAAAATGTGTACGATAAAACAGACGTGCCCCTCGGCATATCGATGGGAAGCGTTATCGGACAAATTCGCAGTATAACTTCCGTGGTTGGTATGGGATATCTGCTTTACGATGATGACGAGGACTTATTTGCAGATATCGTTGATTGCTATGCCGATATGCAGTATAAATGTGTTGAAGCAATTCTTGCTACGGGTGCAAAATTCGATTTCGCACTTTATTGGGAAGATATTTGTTTCAAGAGCGGACCGCTTCTTTCTCCGACTGTTTTCGATAAGCTCGCCGCTAAGCATTACAAAAAGAGAAATGAGCTTTGTCATCAGCATGGAATAGATGTAATATCACTGGACTGCGATGGCGTAACCGAAAAGCTGCTTCCGACATGGTATGAAAACGGTGTGAATACGATGTTCCCGATAGAGGTAGGTACGTGGGGAGACCAGTTTGAACCTGCTCGAAAGAAATTCGGCAACGGAATGCTCGGTGTTGGCGGTATGGATAAAACGGCATTGCGTAAGGACAAGGCAGCGGTTGACAAGGAGCTTGAAAGAATGAGACACCTTGCATCATTAGGCGGATTCCTTCCTTGCCCCGATCATCGTCTGATGCCCGGAACAAAATTCGAACTTGTTCAGTATTATGCCGATGAAATCAAAAAGATAAATTATTAAAAGTTACACTGACTCCAAAGTATTGTTGAAAAATGGATAAAGAGATACAGATTATAAAAATTCCGTCGGCCGCATCGGGAGAACAATTGAGATCCTTTCTCGCACAGAGAAAAATATTCTTATCTGCCCCATGCGGAGGACGCGGAGTATGCGGTAAATGCCGAGTAAAGGTTATATCAGGCCATTTTATTTCGCGCAAAGACGGTGAAATTTTAAAACCCGATACGGAAGGATATATTTTGGCTTGTCAGGCGATATGCTCGGATTGCGAAAGTGAAATCGGACTCCCGGTTTTCTCGGGTGACGGATTAACCGTTTTGGATGAGCAAAGTGAGCAGGCTGTGGATTCGAAAGGCTCTTCTACCGTTAATGGCAGTATCGAGCACGACGGAGTGGCATTGGATATCGGTACGACAACAATCGCCGCCGCGAGAGTCGACACAAAAAGCGGTAAGGTACGTACGTCTGTTTCTTGCTTGAATCCACAGCAGATGTACGGTGCGGATGTCATAAGTCGTATTGAAGCAGCAAAAAACGGTAAACTCTATGATATGCAGTCGTGTGTGCTTGACGCAGTCCGTACTTTGCTTAATCAGTTGTTTGATTTATCCGAGAAAACGATAGATAATCTTGTTGTAGCCGGAAACGCCACAATGCTGCATTTGTTTTGCGGAATATCACCCGAGGGAATGGGAGCATATCCGTTTACTCCCGCCTTTACAGATGCAAAAAAAATGAAAGGTGACGAGCTCGGACTGCCTGTGAAAAACATCACATTGCTGCCGTCTGTTTCCGCTTTTGTCGGAGGAGATATTTCTTCGGGTATGCTTGTGTGCGGTATGGGTTCATCGGACTATCCTTCGTTGCTTCTTGATATAGGAACAAACGGTGAGATGGTTTTGGATACCGGTAAGAACAACGGAAATCGTCTTATTGCCACCTCTACAGCGGCAGGGCCTGCACTTGAAGGTGCTAATTTGTCGTGCGGAATTGGCGGTGTCGAAGGTGCTGTCAGTCGTGTTATAAAGGAAAACGGTAATCTTGTGTACAGAACCATAGGTGATAAAGAGCCGAGTGGAATATGCGGATGCGGACTTATCGACCTTTGTGCATGCCTTTTAGACGATGAAAGCATAGACGAAACAGGATATCTGGAGGATGATCCGTACGTATTGGCAGGAATGCACAGAAGCGATAAGGGAACAGACGAAAATGCGGAAACGAGGGTATATCTGACTCAAAAAGATATACGTGAGATTCAGCTTGCAAAGAGCGCACTGCGTGCGGGAATCGAAGCTTTGCTGGATTACGCACAAACGGATGTTGATTCATTTGTAAAAGCAGGCGGCAGAGTATATATTGCAGGCGGGCTCGGTTATTATATCGATCCGACAAATGCGGTACGTATCGGTTTGCTCCCGCCGAGATTTATCGAGAATAAAGACACCGTATCAGCAATCGGAAACTCCGCACTAAGCGGAGCCGTAAAGGTTCTCGGCGACTCATCGGCTCTGTCGCGTATATGCGAGCTTGCACATGAATGCTTGACCATTGAATTGAATAAATCTCAGACCTTTAATGACGGATTTATCGAATATATGATGTTTCCGGACGAATAAAAGATATCGACTATGAAAGGGAATATGTCATGTCAATAGAAGCGATTTTAAAGGAATTACAAAAAAATTCCGAGGTATTATCGTATCCCATACACGAGTCATCGTTTGTTTCTCCGCAGAACATATCTTTTTCTCAGGAAGTACGTGATGCGTGTGAAGCAAATCTGTGTGGAATGTACGGCAAATGTTGGTCATGTCCTCCGGGAGTAGGACGTTGGCAGGATTTAATGGAACATTACCGCGGGTATGAAAACGCATTTGTTTATACAACCGTACATAAGCTTGAAGATTCATATGATGTCGAAGGTATGGACGAAGGCAGAATTCAGCATGTTAAAGCAGAACGTGAGATAGAAAAGATGTTGTTTGAGCAAGACGACGTATTTGAAATTTGCGGTGCGGAAGGATGCAGACTGTGTGAAAAATGTACGTATCCGACCTCACCATGTCGTCATCCGAAACTTATGCATCACTCTATTGAAGCTACAGGTGTTAATGTTGTTAAACTGGCGGCGGATTGCGGTATGCATTACATAAACGGAGCCAATACGGTTACATATTTTTCGGTGATATATTGGCATAGATTGTGATTTCATAAAGACACCTACCGATAAATATTTCGGCGGGTGTCTTTTTCTGTGATAATATAGAAGCTGTATTTCTCGGAAAGATGTAGCTTAAAATATATCGGAAAACATTCTGTCAATGTTAGTATGATCATATTCATTATTCGCAATGTTCATTAAAACTATTGCTTTTAAGAATCGGATTGTATATAATGTATACATAAAATTCTAATCGCTGAACGTGGATTACGGCGTGTGAACGTCAATAATACGGAAGGATTGATATTATGGAGAAAATACGGTTTTTATCGGCAACGGGAGAAAGACCTATACGACTGTCTGAACAGACTCGTCGTTTTGCGTTTGATTCACTGAATCGTAAATACGGTTTGGATACACGAAAAACACCAGGTGTATCTCTTGATGATATAGAAGATTATGAAAAGCTCCCCGCAATAAAAAAATACGATATCGCACTCAGACGAATAGCGGAGCAGGCACCGATTCGTATTTGCGATGGTGAAAAGATAAGCGGAGCGGCTACTCTCGGTATGGCGCTCGGTCTGGAAAGAGGCCATGAATTCCCCGCAACATACAAAGGTGAAATGCAGCTTTCAAGCATGAGCCACTTAACACTTGATTTCGGATATGTGGTACACCATGGTATGAAGGCGATCAGAGAGAGAGCGGAAAACGCTTTGAAAAAGTTTTGCGGAACTAAGCACGAATCATTTGCCCGGAGCTGTATCGCATGCTGTGACAGTTTTGAAATTTGGAGACAGAGGTATATCACGGCACTGCGGGATAAACCCGAATACGTGAATAACTATAAAAATCTTCTCCGCGTTCCGGAAGAGCCTGCCGAAAGCTTTTATGAAGCTGTACAGAGCTTGTGGTTTACATTTGCGTTTACCAGACTTAGCGGACATTGGTCGGGAATCGGGCGAATTGATGCGATTCTCGGCGATTATCTGAAAAAAGATCTTGCAGAGGGTGTGCTGACACTCGATGAGGCAAGAGAAATACTCGCGCATTTCTTTATCAAAGGCTGTGAATGGATATGTGGTGAAGGCCCGATAAGTGGAGATGCACAGCATTATCAAAACCTCGTAATCGGCGGAGTAGATGAGAACGGAAACGATATTACAAACGAGGTTACGTACTTGGTTTTGGATATATTGGAAGAAACGGGAATCGGTGATTACCCCACTACAGTGCGGTTGAGCCGTAATTCCGACGAAAAGTTAATTCGCAGAGTTGCCGAGGTTATTCGCTGCGGCGGAGGAGCTCTTGCGGTTTATAACGAGGATCTCATTATTCGAGCACTTAAAAGGTTCGGATATTCCGAAAGGGAAGCACGTAATTTCGCGAATGACGGATGTTGGGAAGTGCAGATTCCGGGTAAAACGTATTTTATATATGTTCCGTTTGATGCATTACAGATTCTTCAGCAGAGGACACTGCACAATTATGACGGATCGGTAGATTATCCTGATTTCGAGAGCTTATATGCACAGTTTGTCGCAGACCTCGGAGGTGAGGTTGATGCCATTGCACATGGTATGCATAGACGCTTTGAGAACGATAAGGACGAATACGGTAATTACGTATGGAAGACTCATGAGCCGATGACGCTCGTTTCGTTGTTCGAAGGAGGCTGTATTGAACGAGGACTTTCCTATCTCGAAGGCGGACCGATTTATAATGTTGTATCACCGCATATAGGCGGGTTTGCCGATACTGTAGACAGCTTGTACGCTATCAAGAAAATTGTGTATGATGAAAAGAAGCTTTCTCTTGCTGAGTTTATTGCGGTTTTACGCAATAACTGGGAGGGAAGTGAACCGCTTCGACAGTATGTAATTAATCGTTATAATTACTATGGCTGTGACAGTGATGAGGCCGATTCATTTGCCGCTCGAGTGTTGAACGATTTTGCGGACGCGTGTGACAGGGTTGATAAAAATCCCGGCTGTGGTTTTCGTTTTCCTGCAGGTGTAAGCACATTCGGACGACAGCTGGAGTGGTCACCGTATCGTCTTGCTGTACCACACGGATACAAAGCCGGGGCGATTCTTGCGGGGAACTGCTCTCCTACTCCGGGAACAGACCGCGACGGTGCAACTGCCGTGATTCGTTCCTACTGCAAGCTTAATCTTGAAAGAACCGCAAACGGTGCCGCACTGGACATTAAACTCACACCTTCATCAGTCAAAGGAGATGACGGACTTACTGCCGTAATGCAGCTTCTGCGCGGATTTGTCATACTCGGTGGATTCTTTATGCAGCTCGATGTTGCCGACAGTGAGGTTTTACATGCGGCACAAGAACATCCCGAAGCATATCAGACATTATCGGTTCGTGTGTCAGGCTGGAATGCACGATTTGTAACTCTTAATAAAGAATGGCAGGACATGATTATACAGCAGACTGAGGATTGTGTGAAATAATGCACGGAGGTACTTGTGAAACTGTTGGTCAGTGATATTCAAAGATTCTGCATGCACGACGGCCCGGGGATTCGTACGGTGGTTTTTCTGAAAGGCTGTCCACTGAGATGTGCATGGTGTCACAATCCCGAAACACAGAAGGCTTCATCGGAATTATTGTATTATCATAAAAAATGTATCGGCTGCGGTATGTGTACGAAAGTATGCCCGAATCATGTTCATACAGTCAGTCAGAAGGGTGAACATGAAATAAGACGTGAGCTTTGTACCGTATGCGGCAAATGTGCCGCAGAGTGTCCTGCAGGAGCACTTGATATCAGCGGAAAACCGTATACGATTGAAGAACTGATGACTGAGATTGAAAAGGATCGAGCATTCTACGGTAATGAAGGAGGTCTGACTATATCGGGTGGTGAACCTTTTATGCAAGCCGACGGAAGTATTGCACTGCTGCGAGCCTGTCGCGAGGCGGGAATATCAACGGCTGTCGAAACCTGCGGGCAGTTTAACTCCGACATAATTCCGAAGCTTATTCCTCTTGTGGATTTATTTTTGTGGGACGTTAAGGATACCGATTCTATACGCCATAAGAACTATACAGGCGTTTCGTGTGAGCACATTCAATCGAATTTGCGCAAGACAGACTCACTCGGCGGTAAAACGCTGCTTCGGTGCATTATAGTAAATACAGTGAATAACGATGAAACACACTATAAGCATCTGCGTGAGCTGAAAAATTCGCTTAACAACTGTGTGGGAATAGAATATATTCCATATCACGCATACGGCGGTGCCAAAGCTTTATTTATCGGACAGCCCGACAACGGGAGACCGGAATGGATTCCGCAGTCGGTTCCGAGTGAGTAGTTTTGCATCATGTATATTTAACTGAATAAAATAGCAAAAAACCGCGTAATCCGAGAACGAATATCTCAGGTTACGCGGTTTTCAATCGTATAATCAAGGAAAATCAGAGCTCAATGTATTTCTATAAATACAATAGAGTCCGTCTTTTTTATTACTGTACTTTAATCGGTAATTCGGTAATTTTCGGTTCCGAACATGACATAATCAAAGAATTTCTGTGTTTTTTCTTCTCCGAGTTCTTTCTTGAAAACATCTGTGGAGATACCGCCTTCACTGATAAGTCTGTGAGTATAAGCTTCCATAACGTCAAGCTTATCGGGAATTTTGTCTTCAGAAAGAGATTCCATTTCTTTAGCACCACTTAGATACTCGCTTAAATACAGCTTAAGCATTTCCAGAATTGTGTCGTCTTCTTTTGATGTTACTTTTTTGTAGCTTCCCGCAGTACGGATTGAATCATACCATGCTGATGACGGAGTTGTATCGGGGAGATTCGAAAAAACAGCATCAGCCGATATCAGCTTTTGAATGGTTTCATCACGAACCTCCGATTCGCCGATATGCAAATCATAAACTTCCACATATGCGGTGCGGTTTCCGAGCATGTACATATAGTCCACGGAAAGGAGCGGCATATCAATCGATGCCGGAGTAAGTGTAACGGTAAGCATCTGCATAACGCCGCCGTTTGCACGCATTACGCATAGATTTCCGAGTCCGCTGACATCATATTGCTCGATTTTAAATTTCATAAAACCGTAAACAGTCAAGTCCTCGAATTCCGAGCAATCTACGGGAGTTAATGTATACACACTTCCGATGTCTGCGATAGCCGTGTCTGCACACAAATCCATCTGTGTTGCGTTGCGTGAGGCTTGTACTGCCACATAAATTCCGATGGCAATAAGAATGCAGATAAAAACAAGCAGTATGATGAGTACAATACGCTTCTTTTTGTTCGAATTTGGTTTCTTGTTCATGCAAATACCTCCTTTATTTTGTTGCATTATAACATAAATACGTATGCATTTCAAGTTTAAACACGAAAATAGATAATTAATTTACGTATTTTTTGCATTGTATACGGTTTGTACCGTTTGTTATACCCTAATGATATTTATACATGATAATAGACAACAGTTATCGTTATCTGTATTTCGGTTTTGCACTTTCAACCACTTTACGGTATGACATTACCATACCCTCGTTTATTTTTCCGCCCATTTTTCGCTTTATCTTTTGATTGCGCATCATTCCTCCGATTAAGCACATGAGCAATATCTTACCCTTATGCTTCTGGGGAAAATCATCATACAGTCCGTGCTTTTTGTAAAATATGTGGTCAGCTTTCATAAGTCCGCGCATGGTGTATATTAGATCACGGAAGATTTTCATTCCGCCGACACCATAGAAGTTACGCGGTTGAATATACTTGTTTTCCAGTGCGTAAGCAAGTCTTTTTGCGGCAGCTTCGACGGTTGGCGCGTCATCGGCGATTCCCGCTAAAAAATTGTGTCCTACTTCGGCACGTGCCGTTAATATCATCATCAGATTTTCTTCATCGGCTATATTACCGTTTACAAGATACATAAACGGTTTGCCTTCACTGACAGTACGGTGACCGTTACAGAATTGTCTGTCGTCGAAGGTCTTGAATGTAGTACCCATAGAGTGGTCTGTCGGCGTAAAGGCGTACACTACGGCATCGGCAGTCAGTATATTGTCTCTGAGCAGCTTGTCAAAGCCGTCTTTGTAAATGCACTCACCTGTACCAGCACAGTTAAAACATCCGATGCAGCCACCCTTGAAATTAAACTCGGCAAGATTAACCATCCTTGTCTTATACGGATAAATCGCGATAAAATCTTCGATTATTTCAGATAATCCGTTGTCGTTATCCTTTAAATCAGTTACGATAACAGTGTCAAAGCCTTCATTTTTCTTACATTCTTCTCGGAATGCACGCTTGTATTCGTTGACGTTTTTTCGTACACCGGTATTTTTCTCATAAATATCGTTTTTTACGCACCATACAGCATATTCGAAAAAGCTTTCCGCATCCTCTCTTCCTTTTTCACAGGTGAGATCCTCCATATCCTGCGAAAGCCCCTTTATGACCTTCATACCCATATCAAAGCAATTATCTTCTATGTATCTGTGGGCGGTTACATCATAAAAATGCTTGGATGTCGATATTTGTGTTACGAACTTACCGCTGAAATCAATGTCGGAGGCTTTCATAAGTGAGATAAATCGGTGCAGCTGACTCGGACAAATAAAAGTATATACAGGATAAGAAAAAATAATCAGTTCTGCGGATTGTATTGTATTCAAAGTATGGGATGGATCTTTTTCGATCGTATTAATCGTATTAGCGACGTTTACGAAAACAAATTCATGCTCGGGGTACCTTTTCTGCAAATAGAGTGACGTGTGCAGCGTCGTGGAATAATTTCCTCTGGGAGAACCGTTAATTACGCAAATTTTCATCAGATATCACCTGTTAATTATTGTGTTTATATCAATAATACCCGTTTTAACGGTAATAATCAATAGCAAAAAGCGAGATTTACAATAAAAGTAAAAAAAACAGTGCCGAAACACTGTTTTTTTTACTATCATATTCTATCAGTTAGCTTCAAGAGATGTTTTGAGTTCATCAAACTTGTTAATCATTCTGTCAAGCATCTTGTTAACGGATTTTTCCTGTTTAGCATAAGTTGAAGCGAGGTCTGTTTTGCCGCCGTCAGCCATGGAGTAAAGGAATGAGCTGAAGCCGAGGCTGCCCAGGTAACCGATGTCATATCTGATTGTGCTGATGATAACCTCAAGGGACTGCTGAGATTCTTCGTCACGTGAAACCTTACCCTGGAGAGTTACATTAAAGTATGCGGGTGTGAGTTCGTTTTTGGATGCAGCTCCGAGAGCATCCATAACATAACCTGTTTTTTCATATTCGATATTCGAAGAGGGAATTATGTATGATGCGCATACATCCGTGTTTACACAATGATGATATCCATCCTGGGTTTCATCATATTTGGGCATAGGCATGATACCGAATTCGGATTCCATTTCACGCATTGTTGCAACAGCATGAAGCTCGCCGTAGTAGAAGAGAGCCTTATCGGTCTGGAACATCTTGAATGCGGGATCTTCACCGACACCGTTTCTCGACCAGCTGTAGGTGAGGTTTGTGTCATACATTAAAGTACCGATTTTTTCAACAACGGATACGGACTTGTCGGAATAGAATGTATTCTGGGGAATATCATCGGCATCCTTTGTAACAAAGCTGATATCACAACCGATCATAGCGAGAGGAAGCATATTGCAGAAGCAGATAAGACCGTACTGGTCGGACTGATCCATTGTACCGTTGCCATCAATGTCGTTTGATACTGTTTTTCCCATTTCAACCATTTTGTCTATTGTCCACTTACCTGAGTTCATGAGCTCATAAGGGCTTTCAAGCTGGTTTTGTTCGAGAATAACCTTGTTGAACATCATAGCACCGATGGACTTTTTATACATGGTTCCGATATCGCCTGTGAGTGCGAAATTCATATTATCAATCGACAGATCCTTGATAATATTCTGGTCCCACCACGCTGCGGTTAAATCAAGCGTTCCGTTTTCGGAGAAGGAATTAAGCTCCTGGATTGTACCCTGCTGCGCAAGGGAGAAAGTAGAACCGATATTGATCGTATAAAGCTGATAAGCATTATCCTGCGCTTTAACCGAAGTGTTAAGAGTGCTTGTGTCGTTTGAGCCTGTCGAATATATAATCTGAATGTCTACACCCAAGAGGTCTTCAACCTGAGAAGTACGTGAGAAAACCGCGTCGTTTAATGTCTCGCCTGTATATTCGGTAGCGTTCCAGTCAACGTCACCCCAAATCTGACCGTCATTGGGATAAGTAACTATCGTGAATGTCTGGTCATCATACTTTGTTCCTTCGGGAATGTTAGCTGCGTATTTTGCGGACTCTGTTTCCTCGGTCTCGGTTTCGGTTGCTTCAGCGGAGACAGCTGAGGTTTCACTTTCCGTTTTGCTGTTATTTGTCGTTTCGTTGTTATTATTTGAGCATCCTGCGAAAGATGTCAAAAGGAGGCAAACACATAACAAAAGAGATACATGCCTTTTCATAAAAAAACCACCTTTAATAATATTTTACTGTAATGTCCGATGCTGATTGACATCGCAACAATCCAATATATTATACATCCGTAAAAAGAGTTTGTCAATGATAATTTTAATAATTAACAAATGTTTATAATGAGGACGAATAAAACATTATTTGAAAAATGAGCGTTGAAATAATAGCCGTAATATGATATAATGTGATAAAAAATATACTGCATTTTTGTATTGAAAACACCGTGTTGAACAACGCAAAAATGTTACGACCGGGCATGATTTTTACAGACAGCGTCCTGAAACGTCATGCTACACAATAAATGAGGGCGAATTTTGCAATAAGCTTCGGAGAGAAATCGATTTTTTGTTGAATAAAGCACTCTCGAGATAAATGGCGGAAATTTAAAGATTAAGGCAGGTTGCAATGATAAACCGAATCGTATTGATTTGTATTGCCGTAGGTGTATTATGTATAGTGGCGTTATATGAAGGTTTAAAGGTAAGAAAATATACAATATCGACGTCATGTGTAAAAAAGGAACACACCTTTGCTTTGGTAACAGATCTTCATTCTACATTGTACGGTAAAAAACAGGAAAAGCTTATTGAAAAGATAGCGCTGTTTTCACCCGAAGCAGTTTTGTTTTCGGGAGATATAGTGGATGAAAGACGTGATTTCGACTCGGTTCGTTTACTGCTGGAATCGCTTTCGGAAACATATCAGTGTTATTATGTTGCGGGAAACCACGAAAAGCGCGTTGCATTTACTGACAACATAAAAAAACGGATAGCGGACTGTGGGATAAATGTTATTTCGAACATCGCGGTTGATTACGGTGATAATATCAAACTGTACGGAATCGATGACCCTGTATACTATACGGATGAAGTTAAAAGCGAATGCACCGATAAAAGATTCAATGACGCACTGAAAAGTCTGAATCCGAATAAGCAAAGCTACAATATACTTCTTTCGCACAGACCCGAATTCGCTCCACATTACGGCAGCTTCGGCTTTGATTTGACTCTGTGCGGCCATGCTCACGGAGGTCAGGCAAGGATACCGTTCCTTATTAACGGTTTGTACGCCCCGCATCAAGGATTGTTTCCCAAATATGCAGGCGGTAAGTATATGTTTAAAAACGGAAGCAGCGTAATTGTAAGTCGAGGACTGATGAAAAATAAGCTTCCGCGTATATTTAATCCTCCCGAACTGGTTATTGTGAAAATCATACCTGAATAAAGAACAAAAACTTCTCCGACAATGAGAAATGTCGGAGAAGTTTTTTACTTGTCGTGTGATCTATATTATTTCTTGGGAATGAGAACTTCGGTTCCGCCCATATAAGGTCTGAGAGCTACGGGAATCTTTACACTGCCGTCAGCTTGGAGGTTGTTTTCAAGGAAGGCAATAAGCATTCTCGGCGGAGCTACGACCGTATTGTTGAGTGTGTGTGCAAGATATTTCTTACCGTTTCCGTTAACTCTGATACGGAGTCTTCTTGCCTGTGCATCACCGAGGTTGGAGCATGAGCCTACCTCAAAGTATTTCTTCTGTCTCGGAGACCATGCTTCGACGTCACAGGATTTTACTTTAAGATCTGCCAAGTCACCCGAGCAGCACTCGAGTGTACGGACGGGAATATCAAGAGAACGGAAGAAATCAACGGTATTCTGCCAAAGCTTGTCGTACCACATCTTGGAATCCTCGGGTTTGCATACGACTATCATTTCCTGCTTTTCGAACTGGTGGATTCTGTAAACGCCTCTCTCTTCGATTCCGTGTGCGCCTTTTTCCTTACGGAAGCAAGGGGAATAGCTTGTGAGAGTGTAGGGAAGCTCTTCTTCGGGAATAATCTGGTCGATGAACTTACCAATCATGGAGTGCTCGGATGTACCGATGAGGTAGAGGTCCTCGCCCTCGATCTTGTACATCATGGCATCCATTTCAGCGAAGCTCATAACACCTGTAACAACATCGGAACGAATCATGAACGGAGGTACACAATATGTGAAGCCGCGACCGATCATGAAGTCACGTGCGTATGACAAAACAGCGGAATGGAGACGTGCTATGTCGCCCATAAGATAGTAGAAACCGTTTCCGGCAACACGGCGTGCGGAGTCGAGGTCGATACCGTTGAATCTTTCCATGATGTCGGTGTGGTAAGGAACTTCGAAATCGGGAACAACGGGCTCGCCGAAGCGTTCGATTTCAACGTTTTCGCTGTCGTCCTTACCTATCGGAACGGTGGGATCGATGATGTTCGGGATGGTCATCATGATGGTCTTGATTTTTTCGGCAAGCTCTGCTTCCTTCTTTTCGCATTCTTCAAGTCTTGCGGACTGTTCGTTAACCTGAGCTTTAACCTTTTCAGCCTCTTCCTTTTCTCCCTTAGCCATGAGACCGCCAATCTGCTTGGAGAGCTTGTTGCGGTTGGAACGGAGATTGTCTGCTTCCTGCATTATCGCACGGTTTTCAGCATCAAGAGATATCACCTCGTCGACAAGAGGGAGCTTGTAGTCCTGAAATTTGTTTTTGATGTTCTGCTTAACCACTTCCGGATTTTCACGCAGAAACTTGATGTCCAACATTTTTTGTTACCCCTTTTACAATAATATTTTGGAGGGAATAAAAAAAGACCCCTCCCGATATATTGGGACGAGATACTCGTGGTGCCACCCAAATTCGCTGAAAAAATCAGCCTCATTCTATATAAACCGCAGCTCGGAAGGCGGAAAGCGCACATATTTTTACCGGGATCGCACCACACCCGACTCTCTGAGAAAAATTAAAACGCGCGTATTCTTCGTCACAGCCGAAAGTTTACTTATTACAGTGTCAGTATAGCAAAACCGAAGAAAAAAATCAAGTGGTTTTACAAATTTCATATCGAAAATATTGATAAAAACCTTGACAAATATAATTTCGTTTGTTACATTTCTCGAGACACAGTCGCCGGGAAAGAATATACGATACAAATTCAGGCGTGCTCGCTGGCTGGAGACCTCATTGTCACCGCTACGATAAAGCTGACGACCATCTCCGACCCAGAATACCCATGGCAGACTGTCAACGCAGGCAAATATGACAAGTATGTCGAATACGGCGAAGAGCGCACACGTTTTTGCACAGTCGAGCTTTTGTCATACACCTACAGCGAGATGTATATACTCGGCGGCGCGATAGGTAATATAGAGCAGTAGTATAAAATGAACAAGCGTACCGTGAGGGTGTATATTCGCGGTTACGCTTGTTTTATTCATTCAAAACAACAATAACTACTTGACATATGCGATAAAAATTGATATTATAATCAAAAAAGATTCTTATTGAGGTGACTGTAATGAACAACAATTGGTTACTCGGCTGTCCTGCTCCGAACAGCGGTGAAATAGTCGAAAGCTTCTACGATGTGGGTCCTATGTTAAAAAACGACATGGCAGGAACTACTGACGAAGACTCGAAAATGCAGATAGTAAAAGGTGCGACAAGAGCTGATTTTGATGATTACAAAAAACAGCTTTTGGCAGATGGATATAAAATAGAATCCGAAAACGAAATCGGACCTAACGCTTACTTCGATTTCGGATATTTTCATGTTACATATTTCGGAATCCGCGGTGAGATACGTGTAGTTGAAGATAAAGTCAAGACATCACTTGCCGAATTCGGATACAAAGCTAAGGGAAATAAAATAACGACGGTATATCAATACGGGTTATACTACGATAAGGAAAACAACTGCACCGACACAACAGTCAACTGCGGTATGATCTATATTATTAAGCTGTCCGACGACAGCCTTGTTATGATTGACGGCGGTCACATTTACCAGTGGAATAATGAAGCTTTGGAAGCATTGTGGGCTTTCATGAAAAAGATAACAAATTCAACAGACGGTAAGGTGAGAATCGCCGCGTGGTACTTTACACACGCTCATGACGATCATACAGACGGATGTACCAAGCTTTTGAAGCACCACGGGGAAGATATAGAACTCGAGAGAGTTATGTTCAACTTCCCGTCGTACAGCATGGCAAGAGGTTCGGAAACCGTGTTTGATATGAAGGATACGGTAAAAGAGCTCTATCCCAATGTTAAGCTTCTTAAGGTACACAGCGGTTATAAATTCACGCTTGCCGACGTACGGTTTGAGTTTCTTTATGCTCATGAAGATGCCGTCAATGCGGATAATCTGTCGAAATACCCGTTTTGGGATTTCAACTGTACATCTTCTGTACTCAGAGTGACTGTCGACGGTAAAACTCTTATGTTCCTCGGTGACACCAATATCGAAACCGAGAAATTGCTTTCCGAAATAACGGTACGTGAATCATGGAAAACGGATTTTGTACAGGTAGCACACCATTGCTTCAACTACCTCGATACACTGTATGAATGGATTGACGCACCTATAGCAATGCTTCCGAATTCGTTCTTCGGGGCTCATACCTCCGACAATACGCCGAAACTCGCAGGTGTAATCAAACATCTCGAAAAGCCCGAAAATATTTATTACGAGGGTGAGGGAACATACGGCTTCATCGTACATGACGGCAAATGGGAGTGTGTATATGAGGCTCCTATCACAGGCGGAGAATACGATAACTCGGGATTTTAATTGTATGTAAATAAAGGAGGGTCTGTACCAATGGCAATTCATTTCAGCAAAGAGAGAATGGAAGAAACGTTGGAAAACCACATGAAGTGGTGGCGCGGTGAGCTAAACAGACCGCTTACGAGAGTGATAATGTGGGATGCTTATCCCACACAAAAACGTACACCCGCTCCTTTGCTTTCGCAGGCTACCTGTTTACAATTTGAATGGTCACCTGAACAAATAATCGAAGCGTTAGATGAAAATTTCAGTCAATCCGAATTTCTCGGAGATGCGTATCCTGTGCTCTCAATGGACTGTTTCGGACCGGGTGTTGTAGCGGCATTATGCGGGGCTAAGATGGACAATTCGACAGGTGCCATTTGGTTTTCACCTGATTCGGATAAGCACATCAGCGAAATACATGCACATTACAATCCGGAACACCCCGTAGCGCGCAGAATGAAAGATATATATCGTGCCGGAAGAGAATTCTGGGATGGCAGTGTTGTTATGACAATGCCGGACTTGGGCGGAGTAATGGACGTTGCTGCTTCTTTGTGCGGTACACAAAATCTTTTGATTTACTTATGTGATGAACCCGAGGAAGTAATTCGTCTGCGTAATGAAATCGAAACAGCATGGTACGATGCGTATTACGATATGCGTTCCGCTATGGGAGAGGGAGCGATTTATTCCGACTGGAACGGACTCTTATGTAACGAACCGTCATATATTCTTCAATGTGATTTTTGCTATATGCTCGGAAGTAACATGTTCCGTAAATTTGTGCTTGACACACTCCGCAGGGATACGGAAAAGTTAAAATATACGATATATCATCTCGATGGGGTAGGGGAGCTTACCCACCTCGACGACATTTTAACCCTCGAGAAGCTTAATGCCGTTCAATGGGTTTACGGAGCAGGCAAGCAAGGACCTATGTATTGGCTCGATACATACCGTAAGATTCGTTCGGCAGGAAAAGAAATAATGATCATCGGCAGTCCGCAGGAGTACATGGAAACTCTTTCAGAACTTCACGGTACACCATACACAAGTCAATGGTTTTCTGTGAGAGACAGAGCCTTGGCTGAAGCTGTGATAAACGCAAGATGAACACTAAAAATCCCAATAGGGCAGTTAACCGAGATGCGGCATATACTCTATTGGGATTTTGTTATATTCATTTATTAAGTCCCGATGCGCGTTCTTTTGCGGCGATTACCGCCTCCATTACAGCGGAGCGAAAACCGTTGTTTTCGAGCACGCGAACTCCTGCGATAGTAGTACCTGCAGGTGAGGTAACTGCATCCTTTAATACACCCGGATGCATTTTTGTGTCCGCTAAAAGTATTCCCGTTCCGATTACAGTCTGTATCGCAAGCTCCATTGCGGTAGAACGAGGAAGTCCGCATGAAACTCCGCCGTCTGCCAATGCTTCGATGAACATGCTGACGAAAGCGGGACCGCATCCGGAAACAGCACTCGCCGCATCAATCTTTTCTTCTTTGATGGGAAGCAGTTTTCCTGCATACGTGAAGATTGAACGGAAATCATCAAGTGAATTCTCGCTTACGTTTTTGGTGTGGTCGTAAAGAATAACCGCTTCACCGACAGACGCCGCGACATTCGGCATGATTCTTATAATGGGACAGTCACAATCGGTAAGTGAAAGTATGGTATCGGTGGTTACACCCGCTGCCATGGATATAAGCACGGGTTTGGTATCACGTTCCGACAAATCCGAAGATAAGGACGACAATAATTCGGCTAAGTTCTGAGGCTTTACTCCGAGAACTATATAATCCGCATTAACGGCAATTTCGTGTAACGATGAACTTTTGCATTTGTATTTGTCGGTAAACGAATTAACCCTCTCTGTATTAAAATCACAGATAAGTGTTTCGCTTTCGTATTCGGTTTTACAGATAGCTTCAAGAAGAGCTCCACCCATGTTGCCGATTCCTATGCATCCGATTTTTTTCATATAATAACCTTCTTTATTCTGTATTAAATATAGTTAAGGCGATGCCTAAAATTAATCCGAAATAATCGGAACGCGATTAACGTACTTGACCGCTACCGTAAATACGATATTGATATGTGCAAAGTGCGTCGAGACCCATCGGGCCTCTTGCATGAAGCTTTTGTGTGGAGATACCCATTTCACAACCGAGTCCGAATTCACCGCCGTCGGTGAATCTTGTCGAGGCATTCCAATATACTGCGGCACTGTCAATACTGTTCAGAAATTTTTCGGCCGCTGCTTCGTTTGATGTTACTATAGATTCACTGTGGTGTGTGGAGTGTTCTTTAATATGTGCTATCGCCTCACTCACACCGTCTACTGTTTTTACGGCAAGAATATAGTCGAGAAATTCCGTGTCGAAATCATTTTCATTTGCTGCGGAAGCATCACAATCGATATATTTTAACGCTTCTGCGTCACATCTGAGTTCAACGGGAATTTTACCGTTGAGGATTCGCTCTGTCCTCAGCTTTTTCACAAGCTGGGGTAAAAATTCTCCCGCAACGGCTTTATCCACGAGACAAACCTCGACCGCATTGCACACGGAAGGACGGCTTGTTTTTGCGTTCTCGATAATGGTAAGTGCCATATCAAAATCCGCATCTTTATCGACGTAAATGTGACAGATTCCCGTACCTGTCTCAATACACGGAACAAGTGCGTTTTCGGTGCAGCTTTTAATCAGTCCTTTTCCGCCTCTCGGTATAAGTAAATCCACATACCCTACCGCACGCATTAATTCAACAGAACTTTCACGTGTTGTATCCTCAACCAGTTGCACCCATAAAGGATTGCCATCGGCTTTCCGCAGACCCTCCTGCATAGCGGCGACAATCGCGTTAGCACTTTCCCATGCATCTTTTCCGCTGCGGAGTATGCATGCATTAGCGCTTTTTATGCAAAGCGCGGCAGCATCGGATGTGACATTCGGACGGCTTTCATATATAATCGCAATCACGCCGAGAGGGACGGTTGTTTTCACAATTCTCATACCGTTAGGATGCTTTGTTTCCGTGAGTACTTTTCCGACAGAATCGGGCAATGAGGCAACGTCTGTTATTCCTTTTGCCATATTGATTATTCTTTTTTCGTCAAGCTTAAGTCTGTCAAGCATTACATCCGAAATGTGTCCGCGTGCTTTTTCCATATCGACACAATTGGCGAGCAGAATTTTGTCCGTATGCGCAATAATAGCCTCGGCCATAGCATGAAGAAAGCGGTTTCGTGTTTGTGTGTCGGTTAATGCAAGAGAAGATGAGCATTCTTTTGCGTCATTGAGTATGGATAGTGTACTTTTCATATGTCAGCCTTTCTGTGAAAACGTGTTCCGATCGATTTACCCGAAACAATATCGTACAAAATATCGGGATTTTTGCCGTTGGCAATTATCATATCGACATTTGCATCCATGCATATTTTTGCGGCTTTCAGCTTTGTTGCCATACCGCCTGTACCGTTTGCGGTTCCTTTACCACCTGCGTGTGATATGAGTTCGGGAGTTATTTCGTTTACAAGCGGGATGAATTTCGCATCAGACGAAGTACGGGGATTGTCTGTATATAATCCGTCTATATCCGATAAAAGAATAAGCATGTCAGCGCATAAAGATGTAGCGACAATAGCTCCGAGCGTATCGTTGTCTCCGATAAGACCTTCTGTTATTTCATCGGTTGCAACCGTATCGTTTTCGTTTACAATAGGCAGCACCTGCATTTTGAGCAGATTCGAAACAGTGCCGATAAAGTTAGTTTTCCGTACCGAGTCACCGACATCCGCAGCGGTCAAAAGAATTTGCGCTACAACATGGTTGTATTCCGAGAACAGTTTATCGTAGATGTACATGAGCTCGCATTGTCCGACGGCGGCTGTGGCTTGTTTTTCCGCGATAGCGGAAGGCCTTTCACGCAGAGAAAGCTTACCCATGCCCATTGCAATTGCACCCGATGAAACAAGGATAATCTCATTTCCTGCGTTTTTTAAATCGCTCAGCACTTTACAGAAGCTTTCCATATGACGTATATTTAAATGTCCCGAAGGATGAGTCAAAGTTGATGTTCCGACTTTTACGACGATTCGCATTGTGTGTAAATCTCCCCGATTCTATAAATGAATAAATATGCGTATAGTATACTATAATGCTGAATAAAATGCAATGGGGAAACTGTGAGAAATTCGACAATAAACATGATTATTCTTTGATGAGGTAGACTTATGGTGTCCGTGCGAAAACAGCATAAAAGAACAATACACCGTGATATACACCGAAAATTCACTGCGAAATTTACCGATAAAAAATTTTTCCGTCAGCTATTGACAAAATATACGCAAAAGAGTATAATAGAAGCACTGAGCGTATGACTCATATGCGGGTGTGGCGGAATTGGCAGACGCGCAAGATTCAGGTTCTTGTGGGGGCAACTTCGTGAAGGTTCAAGTCCTTTTACCCGCATTATAATCGAGTGTTCGTACAGTCTTTAAATGGCTGCAGGTACACTCGATTTTTTTATCTGTAATTCTGTGTGGTTGATAGTTTACGACCACATTTTTTTGCTTACATACGTCTTGTGCAAAGACAGCGTGAATTTCAAAAAGTAAAATACGCTCGTTCACTTTACGTGAACGAGCGTATAAAGCATTGCAACAGTAAAAATAATCAAGGACAATCACATACGGTTGTGAGATTCCGTATTCCAAACAAAGCCGAGATCGAGATTAGCTGCCGTCATCTTTTATTGTACGTGCAAAATGTCCTTGTTTACCGGATAATCCTTCGGCACACTGAAACGTATTTCTTCCGAAGCATTTTCGGACGTTAACGTTGTTTCGTTCCATGAGATATCATCAAACCAAAGGTCACCGATTGTGAAGTCACTGATCGGGCCTCCGTCCGAGTTTTTGATGATTAAGTCGATGTAATTTTTGGAAACGGCGGAATTCAGCTTGGCTTCCTTTGCGTGTATATTTTTGAAGGTAATGTCACGAACAGTACCGCCGTTTTCCATACAAACCGTAATGAGCGGACAGTGTGTTACATAAATTTCGATATTCTCGAACAGCATATCGGAGTCCGTAACCGAAGGATTCGAGCCGTCTATAGAGATCGTAGTGCAGCCTAAGTGCGATGACCAGTCCGCGAGTGCGAATCCTACCGAGTTGTTGCGCCAGGTGACTGCGCTTTGGTCGAAATTCGATTCAAATACACAACCATACGCAATACCCTTATCAGTCCAAACGGCATTGTTTTCGAAAACAACGTTCTTTGTGCGCAGAGTTCCGTCCGAAGTGGATTTAACCTCCAATGCATCGTCACCCGTACGTACAAAACAACCTGACACATTTGCGTTTTCACAGTCCGACAACATTACGCCGTCAGAGTATGTGCGGTATCCGATTAAAATGAGGTCTCGTATTACAATATTTTTGCAGTTTGTAAAACAGCACGTCCATGAATTGGAATTGCATACATTAAATCCTGCGAATTCCATGTCTTCCATACGAGCAAAGGAGAAAATAACACCGGCTCTGTCCCTCATTGCAATGTCGAGTGCGGGACGTCCGAGTATGGTTACGTTTTTATGTCCCCACGATGAGAACAGACTGCTGTATTTAGGAGAACCATCTGTATTGTATGTCAGAAAGCGTGCGCGCAAAAGTGTTCCCGGTTCAAAATAAAGAATAACATTGTCGGCTTCGATCGAAAAACATTCGATATCATACGTTCCTTTTTTGAAATAATACAGAGTATTCTGTGTGTTGAGAATTGTTTCGGCACCGGTATATTCGCCGGGTTCGTACTCAACTCGATTGTAATCAGAGGGAACATCGAGTGTTTCAGAAGGCTTAACCATAAGTGTCAAGGGGTAAGAAGAGCCGCCCTTTCCGTTTTTTCTGTCAAATGAAAAAGTATATGTGCCGAAATCATTGATTGTGGCATGTACATTATTGCCGTCCACCGATGCGGAAACTCCCGAACTCTCGGGAAGCACCACGGGATTTTCACGTTCGGTATGAGTTGTTACGTTAACATCAAGTGAGAGACTTTCACCGTCGGTATAACCGGATACATCAATGTACGCAAAAGAATGCGGTGAGCGAGTGGTTTTTTCGGTAAATACCGGTATAGCGGTGCCGTTGACGGTGAGAGTAAAATACGGTGAAACTATAATTCCGGGGCGTGTGTTCGCACCGTTTTGCATGTTCACGCTGTTTTCATCTAACCATTCTTCCAGTGAGTCAGGTACATAGTCGGTATAATCGGCTCCCGATACCGTAAGCGTGTTTTCAATGGTGTCGTTATCTGTTACGGCGATTTCCTGTGTTTCACCGACGGTTTCTTCAAGTGTTTCATCTGTATTTTTCCTACAAGATGCAGTCATAAGTATTCCTCCGAGCAGTAGTGTAAATAATATTATATGCAGGACGTTTGTTTTCATGATAATCATCCTCCTCTTGTTGAGTATAGCAGGAAAAGCAAGTTCTGTCAAGCAAAAAAATTTTTATACCAAATACGTCGGATTCGAATAGAATTTACAATAATTATCGAATCAAGTATTGCTAATATCTCATTATTCGTGTATAAATATAGTAAGGAAGAAAACAATAAAAAAATACGGAGGTTCGGCTCAGATGAATGATTTAAAACAGATCTACGATTTTGCTGTTAAATGGTGCGAAAAATTCAAAGACGATAATGTTGCAGAGAGTGAATTTGATAATATGTCGGAGGATTGCTTCGCACTCGGATTTAAGATGGACTGCAGTCAGGCATTTGGTCAAATATACGGAAAAGCAGCATATGATCTGGGTGCCCTAAGGGAAATTATCGACAGTGTAACGGATATTCCCTTGCTCGGCTCTGCCGTATTTTCGAGGTGGCGTTATTTTAACCATTGGGCGTTCTACGGTGAATCAATCACGAATCCTGAGACCAGACAGTGGTTTATTGTCGCACTAACACGACTGAGTGAACTTGCACAGACGCAAAATAATACAAATGAATACACAATTGTCGTTCTCCCCGAATTCATTGCATTAAAGGCCGAAGTTGAAAAGCTGCGTACCGAAATATCCGTATTACTGCTTGAAAAAGATGAATTAAGATTTGTAATCTGTAAAAATATAGAAAGTGCTTACATGCTTGCTGTCGGGTACCTTGAATGTAAAGCATTTGAAATGAATTGCGGAGTACTTCGTCTGAAGCGAAAAATCGATATCATCCAAGCAAAGAAAAATCGTCGGGAAAAAATAGTGTTGTCCGTTATCGAAGATACGCTCGATGAAGAATTCATCGAATTCAAGCGTAAACTTGATGAGCAAATCGACAGGGTAAATAAAGCAATAGAGTATAATAAAGGACGCATTCTCTCAGAGGAAGAAACAAAAGAAATTAAGAAACTGTACAGAAGCATTGTAAAAACTCTCCATCCGGATTTGCATCCGAATGTTACACCCGCTCAGCTCAGACTGTTTCAGAACGCAGTTCAGGCGTACGAAAAAGGTGATCTTGACACTCTTCGTGTGATTCACGATACGGCGTCGGAACCTGTAATTCCAGATAATAACGAAAACGCTTTTTCCCTTCTCGAAAAAGAAAAAGAACGGCTTGATAAAAATCTCGGACTTATCCGAGAGCAAATCGAAAGTATAAAAAAACAATATCCGTACACAATGAAGAATTTAGTTGATGATCCGAAACAGATAGCGGAGAAGAAAGCCGAACTCGAGAAAACAATAAATGAATTGAAAGAAATATATGGTTTGTATGAGAAACGCATTCAAGAAATGTTGAGGTGATAGTATGAGCAGTATCATAGAAAGCAACAAAGGCGGACTGGTCGGTTTGCTGCACGGAAATAACGGAGAACTTATAATACCGAAGCCGTATGAACGTGACATCTTTTTGTTTGATACATATGTTGCGGGAACAACACATATTGAGGGTATAGAGGAATTGGCACAGTATCTCAGTGTAGACGATAAATTGGATTTTTTCCGTGAGCCTGATAACTATTATGATCCCAAAGCTATAGTAATAAAAAACGGCGACGGTGTAAAAATCGGATATGTACCAAAAGATGACAATGCCGTGTTTTCTCGTCTCATGGATGCGGGAAAGCTGTTGTTCGGAAAAATTTCCGACAAAGAAATAAAAGGCAATTGGGTTAAAATCAAGATAGGAATTTATCTTCACGAATGAACGGGGCATTGGCTGATAAAAGTGAAAATGAAATAATCACCAAAGATGTATTGACATTTGCATTGCTTCGTGGTAACATATCTACAAAAGAATAAGTCAGAGTATGTATAAAAATCAAGCGAAAGCTTTAATGAACTATATTTTTTTACGGAGGTAGCTATGGAAAAATTGCGTATAGGTATCATCGGTACGGGCGGAATAGCACATGCACACGCGAGCGCGTATAAGGCATTTGACGATGTGGAAGTTGTTGCGGGTGCGGACATTATTCCCGGTAAGGCACGTAAATTCTTGGATGAATTCGGTTGGACTGATGCAGCTGCGTACGAATCATGCGAGGAACTGTGCAAACGTGATGACATTGATGCGGTGTCGGTTTGTACGTACAACAGCCAGCACGCAGTATGTGCGATTGCGGCACTGGAATCGGGCAAGCACGTTCTGCTCGAGAAACCGATGTGCGTCACTTTGGATGAAGGTCTTGCTATCATGCGCGCGGAGAAAAAGAGCGGTAAGATTTTGACTATCGGTTTCCAACCGCGTTATAACAACAACTGCAAAAAGATTAAGAGAATTGTGGAATCGGGAGAACTCGGTAAGGTGTACTACGTCCAGATCGGAGGAAGCCGACGCCGCGGAATTCCCGGTAGTACATTCATCGATAAGGATAAAGCGGTGTTCGGCGCAATCGGTGATCTCGGCTGTTATTCGCTTGATTTGTCGCTTAACTCAATCGGTTATCCGAAGCCGCTGTCAGTGTCGGCGTACACGAGCGACTATTTCGGCAAGAATCCGAAGTATTATAACGAAGCAAACCGCTTCTCGGTAGATGATTTTTCGGCAGCATTCATCCGTTTGGAAGGTGATATTATCCTTGATTACCGAATGGCGTGGGCAATGCACATGGATATATGCTCCGATTTTGTAATTTTAGGTACCGATGCGGGTTTGAAAGCAACTGCACCGAATCCGAATCCGCTGTGGGGTTCCATAATCGACGGAAGTATCTCGGGACTTTATCTCATGCACGATCAGTGTGGCGAACCTGTTACGACTCCGCTTGCTCTTGAGACTACCGGTTACAATATTTTCCAGATGAAGGTACGTGATTTCGTTGATGCCATAAAGGATAATCGTCCTGCGCCGATACCGACAAGCCAGATTATCTATAATCAGGCAATTATAGATGCAATGCTTATTTCGGCAAGAGAAAAAGAAGAGATTAAGATAGAGATTCCCGAAATTTAATGAAACGGTGATTTTTAGCTTTCGATAAAAATATCAAAAAAATAGCATCGGTTATCATATAACGCAAAAAGGCATGATTTACGTCATGCCTTTTTTACGTTGTACAGCTTCATAAGATTGTTCGATTTAATTCAGAAAGATATATTAAAGATATCCTCATTGCATTATGCATATATATCATTGTTCGTATTTTGAATTTGATTCAGCGTTCCGTAATTATCGAGGGAATATAAATCCGCTTTTGTTCTGGATATTCTCTGTAAATCAGGTAGTGATTTGCTGCCTCCATCGCACGTAAACCTTCCGCATAGACATCCTGGTTACATGCGGCGAATACACCGTTAGGTAAAGTTCCGTTTACTAAGGGTACATCATGACCGAGTATGGTATAGCTTGCCGATAATCGTCTTCCGTCGGAAAAGCGCACTTTTTCTATGGCGAGCGGCAGATTTATGCACCCGAATGTAGTATAGAAAGCAAACGGTTTATCATTGGGCAGATTTCGAGATGAAAGCACTTGTGTCAGCAGTGACGCCATACGTGCGTGAAAGGTTTTGGATTGCGTAAAAAATTCGGACGGGATTTCCACACGATAAGGTGCGGGAAGACCGCTTTCGGAGAGACATCGCAAAAAACCGGATGTACGTTGATCCACATTTCTGTTTTCACCTGCGGAGATAGTTAAAAGAAACGGAATATAATCACGCAGTCGCCGTTTATATACTTCTGCCATTGCGTATCCGTCAGACTCCGCATCACTTCCGATATAAAATCCGTTTGTGATTATTCCGTCATCTTCGGATAACAGAAGAACAAAACGTTCCGTCGCGAAAGAAGTCAGCATATCGCGAATCGTCGGCGTAAGCGAAGCGGCAATAAGTAAAACATGTGCACATGAGGATTCACGTAAATATGCATGTACTGAAAAATTATCACGTAAACGCGAGTAGACGTTGCATTTCATGGGATATCTTTTGTCTTCACCGTCGGATAAACCGTGCCGCATTTCCTGCCAGAAATAACCGGGAGTGTCGGGAAGAATGCTGTATATTGCGCACTCATGTTTCTCGTTAGTGTTGACTGCCGCCAATATTCGTTCACGTGTTTCAGTATCTACACCGCCGCAATGGTTTAACGTACGACTGACTGTGGCTTTGCTAAGCCCCATCGATGCGGCAAGTGCGGTGACCGTATCATTTTTCATATGCATTCCTTTTCAATATTTGGACAAATGTGACAAAAAACACTTTGTGATTTTGTTGTTTCGGTACATGACATGGAACTGTGTTATTTAGTATAATGTAATTGTAAGTTTGAAATAAAATATCGATATCAGTATAGCATATTTTATAAAAGAATGCAATATAGATTGCAGGATAGGAGATATAAAATGGATAGAAAATTACGAATAGGTGTATTCGGCGGTGACCGTGGAGATGCAATGATTCAAATACTTCTTCATCATCCCGATGCGGAAGTAGTGGCTGTGTGCGATAAATACGAGCCGCTTCTTCGTAAAGCAAAGAAAAATGCGGATGCGGCGGGAGTACACATCGAATGCTTCACGAATTTCGATGACTTTCTCGCATACGATATGGATGCTGTCGTGCTGGCCAATTATGCGACAGAGCATGCGACCTTTGCGATTCGCTGTTTGAATGCGGGCCGTCATGTTTTGAGTGAAGTTCTGCCTTGTGAAACTATGGCACAGGCGGTTGAATTGATTGAAACTGTTGAAAAGACCGGACTTGTATATGCGTATGCGGAGAATTACTGTTACATGGATCTCACATTCGAGATGTGGAGACAGTATCAGACAGGTGCAATCGGTGATATAACATATGCGGAATGCGAATACGTACATGACTGTGAGTACTGCTGGCTCTGGCTTACCAGCGGTGACGTGAATCACTGGCGTAACCATCTCAGCCCGACCTTCTACTGTACGCATTCTCTCGGACCGATTATGATGATTACGGGACATCGTCCTGTACAGGTAGTAGGCTTTGAAAACCCGCCGATAGAGGCATTTTACAAGCTCGGACATGCGGGAGGACATGCAAGCGGAATAGAAATGGTAACACTCGACAACGGAGCGATGGTAAGAAGTCTCCACGGACCGCTGAAGCTTGAACCTGCACACAATGCGTATAAGATTTACGCGACAAAGGGTTATCTCGGCACACATGGAGGCGGCACAAACGGAGACCAGGTTCGTCTTTATCAGGAAACACCCGGTAAACCCTGTAAGGGTGAGAATACCTTCTATGCTCCCGAGAAATTTGTGGCAACTGAACTTGTGAATAATTCCAGTGTTCAGACACACGGAGGTAGTGACTTCTATCCGACTCACTTCTTCATTGAGAAAATACTCGGTAAACCGGACGGAAAGTGGTCAATTGATGTATATCAGGCGGTCGATATGGGTATTTGCGGTATCCTTGCGCATCGTTCGATACTTGCAGGCAATATTCCTATGAAGGTACCGAATCTGCGTAATCCCGAGGAAAGAGACGCATGGAGAAACGATAATGCATGCACGAATCCTGCCGTTGCGGGAGATCAAGTGCTGCCATGCTCGTCATATCCCGAGAGACAGCCGTCTCAGGAACAGATTGAAGCGAACCGTGCCTTCTGGCTGTCAACACAACAGGAATAAAAGTCACTAAACACACAGAACCGATGGAGAAAGGATTAGATCACGATGAAAAAGCGCATTTTAGCACTCATTCTCGCCGCACTCTGCCTCTCGCCAATGTACGGATGCGGCAATAAAACCGAAAATACAGAATCTGAAACACAAAATACCGTTGCGGAAACAGCGGAAACCGTTACCGAGACGGAAACCGAAAGTGAAACAGAGTCGAACAGACCGAAACCGTCATGCGACGGACAAACCTTCGGCGGTGAATCATTCAGACCGTTATATCGATACGGTGCGTATGTCTACAATTGTTTGGATGTCATTGCGGAAGACGGAATGAACGGCGAGCTTGTTAACGATACCGTCTTCCACCGAAATCTTCTCCTTGAAGAAATGTTGGACATCACCCTCGAACCGATTTCGAGTGATGACCCGCGTTGGTTTGCGTCATCGGATATACAGAGCGGGAGCGGAGAATTTGATGTAATACTCGAGCAAATGAATCAGCTTGCTCCGATTGCATTGGATAATTATCTCTACGACTGGCGGGAAATGCCGTATTTCGATGAAAATATGCCTTGGTGGGATAAGAATTCCGCTGTGGAAATGTCTCTTGCGAATCACGTGTATCTGATGGCAGGCGATATTACAATGAAGACATCGGGCTGTGTGAGATTCTTCTCCTTCAACAAGGATATGTGGGAAAATTACGGACTAAGCAGTCCGTATGAACTTGTATCTAACGGTTCGTGGACAGTTGACAAAATGGCTGAGTGTGTACATTCTGTTTCACAAGATCTAAACGGCGACGGTGAAATCGACGGAAACGACCGCGTCGGATTGCTAAACGAAGCTCCATCATTTATGCTTGTCGGTTGCGGTGTACTGTACACCGTCAAAGATGAGAACGATTTACCGGTAGTAGGCTTTATGAATGAGCGTACCGTAACCGCTCTTGAAAAAGTCAAAGCATTGCTCGATGATAAGGAACATGTTCTCGATTATTATGCAATGGATAAAATGGATACTTCGGCATTTAAACACGCTTTCGATTACGGAAGATCGCGTTTCGCTGCAGGTCAGTTCCTGATGATCGATATAAGTGCAGACGATATAAATCAGTTTGCCAATATGGAAGATCGTTACGGAATTCTTCCCAACCCGAAGCTCGATGAAACTCAAAGCGAATACTATCATCTCATCGACCCATACGCACCGATTTGGGGATTGTCTTCCATTCAAACAAAGCCGGAGCTGACAGGTGCCGCTATGGAAGCATGGGGATATCTGTCGGGTGATTTGGTAGAAGCATTCTATGAAACAACGATGAAGAAAAGACGTGCGGACGCACCTGAGGATGCTGCAATGCTTGATATCGTGCGTTCCTCGGTTCGATACGAGCTTGCCACGGTTCTCGATTTCGGTATAACAGCCGTGGTCGACAGTGCATACAGCACAGGTAATCTTGCCTCTGCATATCAGAAGCGTGCGAAATTAATCGATAAGGTAATAAAAGCCAATACCAAGCAATTTATCAAAGAATAACACAAAATAACAAATAGTAAGATGGTACCGTACAGTTCGGCAAAAGCAATGATTGTACGGTACTATCTGTTTTTATTAGGTAAACCCTATCCAAAGCAAAGAGAAGGGAAGATGTGTGCTTGTATTTACGATATACGAATTATATTGACAGCTTATAATAGTTTTCGCGTGCGGATGAAACAAAAAAGATAAACCGGTACAGTACGCCGTTTATTTCGGCATACTGTACCGGTCAATCAATTAAGTGTGATTTATTCTCTTATAAGCTCATAATTACCACTTTTCAGTATTTCTATGAGTTGATGTTCGCTTGTTATGGGAACATCTGTGAGTATTCCTCCGCGGGGTTGGTGGTCAGGATCGTGATGATCTGTACCGGATGTTTTGATTTTACAATATTTGTCCGCCCAAGCATTGGCAATATCGTTGTTCGAATTATGACCGGGATGTCCGTTGAACACCTCGATGCCGTCAACATAATCGGGGTTTGTAACGGTCATACCGAACCTGAAAGGATGGGCTTGTATCGTAAGAATACCTTTTTCCCTGGCGATTTCAGTGAAATTCTTTATTCCCACAGTTAATATGTCACTGTTTTGAAGAAGAAATTCTTTGTCAAAACCATATACAAGGTAATCATTTGAGTTTTGAACAAAACGAAATTCCAATCCCATGAGGATATTCATTCTGCCGTTTGATGCCTGCTTTAGAAGCTCGAGGGCATGGTATCTCTTTTCTACCTTTGCTTCCCAATTGTCGGCGTCACCGGCAGAAGGGGAGAAGTGATTTGTTAAAAACACAGTTGTGTATCCTGCGTTACAGTATTTTTCGGCTATACCTTCGGCAGTTTCATGAGAACAGCCGCTGGCATCTCTACTGTGACAGTGCAGTTCGGTTTTGTACTTCATTATTTCTCAATAAGAATTGTCTTGATTTCAAACGGTGTGAATCTGAGTGAAATTTCGCCGTTAACGATCTCAAGTTCTTCTTCCTTCTCCTCAAGCATATTTGTGAGATATGCTTTCTTAGCATTTGCTACATTAAGCTTGCATGCAACATGGTTGCGTTCAGCTTCGTAGAGACGGAGTACGTAAGCGTTTTCGATTTCTTCCGCATTCTTTACAGCTTCACAGATAACACCGGGGTTGGAAAGCGTGAACAACTGAGGAGCATTGTACTTACCGTTGACTTCAACGGGATTATAGTTGAATTCATATGCGGGCTGAATTACGGTTTCGGAATCAAATGCACCAACGTGCGGAAGGAGTGAGTACTTCATTGTTTGAATACCGATATCCGTGAACGGGTCGGGACGGCATCCTCCCTTATGGAGTGTCAGTCTCATATCGGATTCCTGTGCGGACATACCGTACTTGCAATCGTTAAGTATAGCAACACCGTAATGTGTTTCCGACATATCGGACCACTTGTGGTTGCATACTTCGAATTTGGCTTCTTCGATTGTGTTGTTGCGTGTCGTAGGTCTGTCAATATGACCGAACTGGATTTCGTTCTTAACGAACGCGGATCTGATACTTACGTCAAAGCCTGCCTTCAAAATAGCATGACGTTCTTTCCAATCAAGCTTTGTCTCGAAGTCGATTCTGCGGTTTCCGGAGTAGAATACGGTATCGACAACAGCGGAGGAATCTCTGCCGAGCTTGTAGGTGTTTCTTACACGGTATTCGATTTCACCGTTTGCTACAACTTCATGAGAAGTAATAGCGGTAACAGGTTCCATCTTCATGAATACATCGTTATCGATATCCCAGTTGTCCCATGATCTCGGGAAATCTTCACCGAACCAAAGTGTGCCGAGTGAAGCACCGGAGAGGTTTCTTACTTCACGGTCGGCCTGAATGTCGTAGAGTGAAGAAATGTATCCGTTTTCATCGAATTTAACACGATAGAAAGGAGTTACAAGGGTATTGTCGTCGGCTGTGAATGCACTCTTATCTGATGCCGCAGCTGCTTCTTTTTCGAATACGACACCGGAGTTTGCGGGGATATTAATCGCAAATGCCGTTTTGGTATTACCGTCAAAGTCGGTATATGTCTGAGTCGTATGATTCTTGATTCCGATTTCACCGTCGAGAACGGCAATGTCGTTTCTGTCGAATGAAAGTGTATTTACGAGTGAGAATGCGTTATCCGAATTATCGGAAAGCTTAGCGGTGTATTTAGATGTTTCCGTCTTAACATCGTCAAGGAGCTTATCCATCTCGGGAATTTCGAGTTCGTATACCTTGGGAATGCATGTACCGGGAAGAATATCGTGGAACTGATTCTTGAGAAGTACTTTGTAGTATTCATCATGATTTTCGTTTGTCTTTTCATCCGAAAGTACATTCATAAATTCGAAGTCGTGAAGCGCAACTTCCGCTTTTCTGTTGTGTTTCTTAACTTCATGCATCTTGGTAAGAGTACCGCGGTGCAATTCAAGATAAAGCTCACCGTCGTAAAGGGGAAGATTGTCTTTCTTTTCCTCAACCTTATGCATGAACGAGCTGATGGTTGTTTCCTCAATCTTAGGCATTCCGTCGAGATCCTTTGCTCTGTTGAGGAACTCAAGCATAGCGGGAGTAGGTCCTCCACCACCGTCGCCGTAACCGTAAGCGGCAAGTCTCATATCGCACGAGCTCTTGTCGGTATTTCCGGTAATAGCTCCGTTGAGAGCTTCTACGTTGGGTGTAAAGTGTGTACGGTTAAGGTGAGTTATTACCTCCGAACCGTCGATTCCGCGCCAAACGAATGTATCTGCGGGGAAGTGGTTAAGGTCATTCCAGCTGAGCTTTGTGGTGTAGAAATATTTTACACCGGACTTGAGCATAATCTGCGGAATTGCGGCATTGTAACCGAATGTGTCGGGAAGCCAGAACGAATCCGAATGGTAGCCGAGATATTTTTCGGTGAATTTTTGACCGTATAAGAACTGACGAACCATTGCTTCACCGCCGGTTATGTTGCAGTCGCATTCAACCCACACACCACCGTTAGGCTCATATCTTCCCTCGGCAACTCTCTTTTTGATGTTTTCGAATATAGAGGGATAATATCTTCTCATCCAATCGAGATGGAGAGCGGAGGACTGAATGAATGTATAGTTCGGATAAATATCCATTAAAGTGAGGGCTTCGGAATATGTTCTCGCACACTTTCTGATTGTCTCCGAAACAGGCCAGAGCCATGCGGTATCCATGTGAGAATGTCCGATAACTCCGACATATCCTCTGGAACGGTCACCTGTACCTTTTTCGAGAGCGGGAGCGAGACACTCGGAAACCTTTTTGCAAGAAGCGTGTATTTCATCTTCCGATGCACATCTGATATCCTGAATGAGATACGGGAAAGCTTCGAAGAGTGCTTGATGAGCCTTCATGGAAGCGTAGTTTTCCGAAGGAAGGTTGGCTAACTGAAGAACCGTAGCTACATCGAATACAAAATCATTGATTATCTGATCGAGAACAACGAGTTTGATTCCCTCATAAGTAAGAGTGTAATCGTCCTTTGCGTTCTCATCGCGCATATATGAATCGTAAGGTGCGCAGCCGAAATCCGTGTGACCGGCATAGCACTCGAAAGCAAGTTCGTACTTTTCTCCGGCTTTTGCGGAGGTGGAAAGTATCATACAGCTGTGCTCACCGCCGATAAAACGGTTGGTGGAGTTGATCATGCCTGTGGGGACTCCGTTTTTGAAGCAGAGAATTTCTCTTGCGCGTCCTGTGGGGAAAGCTCCTATAAGCTTGCCTTCACATTCATTCGGAATGACAACTTCGCAGCTGAGCCAAATGTTACCGTATTCTTCGCCCCATTTATCACCCTTTTGGATGGGATGCATTTCGGAGGCTTTCGGAGGAACGCGGAGGTGTTCTTTGGTTTCGAGTGCAAGCACATTTTCGATATCTAAAACCGGCTTGTAAATTTTCTCCGCATAGTAGTCCAGAACCGATTCGAATTTACGATGGGTTCTGTTGATGTAGTTGTTATTGTTCATGTTTTTCTCCTTTGAAAAAGATTAACAAAATACGAGTAATTATAACATATCGTCGAGGCTTTTTCAAGTATTTAATAACCGAATTGTTTGTATGAGTGTATTGTCGGAAACATATATGCTCTACAGAGAGGAAAGCAGAACGTATGACTTTCACTCGATACGGTGTTACGTCTTGGCGGTATTACTTTTTAACGTAGTTTTTGGCGAGAATCAAAAATACACTTGAAGTCCAAGTATAAGCTCTGTCTCTGAGACCTGTTCCCGATGTAGCATCGAAGTTTTCCGCAAATCCTTCCTTAGCACAGTTTTGGCAGAAACGTTCGGCGAGATCTTCCGAAAATTCGGTTTTACCGCCGTTTGCCAAACCGTAAATGATAAACATCATCGCGGGTGCCCAAATCGGGCCGCGCCAGTAGCCGTCACTAATGTAAAAACGATCGTTTACATGCTCTGTCGCCAAACCGAAGGGAGTAAGGAAACGATTTTCTTCCATAAGATCAGATGCCATTTTGTCGAATATTTCTTTAGGCAATCTCTTTCCGAGAATAATCGGAAGATACGGAAGCAGACTGTCGCAGTCATCCATTTCGTTATGTGTACCGCTCTGATATGTATGGAAGTGGTCTCCGTCCCAGCTGTGCTTGATCAGCTTGTCAAGCTGTACGTCTGCCTGTTCACGGTGTGAACGTGCGGCGTCATGCATTCCGAGTTCATCGGCGATAGCGGCAAGCTCATCCCAACAGATTGTGAGGTAAGCCGAAAGATCGGGTCCTTCAATCGGTGCTCCGCAAAGGAAATATGTGCAGTTATCCCAACCGGAATCATTTCCGTGATTGTATTGGCATATACCGTCATGATCCCAGTCCATGTATTCGTACCATGCGTTAACTACGTTAAGCAAATGCTCATACGCCCATCGCTTTTGCTCGGTTGATAATATGCCTGCTTTTCTCAGGTGAGAGAGTGACCATCCGTGTACGGGAGGCTTGGTATATGTGTCGGAGTATCTGTGATCCCATACAACATCGGGAAGCATACCTGTTTTATGCTGATAATTAAAAGGTGACGCAAAGTTATCCCATGATGCTTCCGGATCGTATGAAGCTGTTTCAACTGCGTTAAACTGGCAGTCCCAAGTCCATGTGCCGTTCATCCAGTTTTTGCTCATAAGCATAACACGGCCTTTAAACAGATCATCTGTCACCTGTGCGGTGTAGTTAACATAAGCCGCCTGCCGTGCTGCATCGAGAAAACGTGCGGGTACGCCCTCGCAAACCTTGTCGGCATATTCGATAAATTCTTTGCGGGAATGCTCTCTGCAGTCTTCATAAGAGCCGTAGCTTCCATGCGGTATATATGCAACACTGGATTCGTCGATACTTCCTTCCCAGTTTTCTCCCGAGAAAATAAAGTCCAGACCGTCTTTTCTGTTTTCATCGACTGAGCGGGAGTAACTGAGATTTCCGCTGATTTTAGAGAAAAGGAATTTGCTTTCAAATCTGAAGGCAATCAAAAACCACTTGTCCTCAGAATAAGAAAGAGGATCGTTAAACACACCGCCCGGCAGTTCGAGTTTTAATGAAACTCCGTTTCCCACTATACGAAGCTGTCCTCCGAGGTCGAATGTCATGCGAATTGTGCCTTGTTTCGCACTTATAACCAATTCCCATGGTGAGGCTTCATATGTGTACGGTACCTCTGCACCGTCTGCGAGAACGGCTATGCGCGCGACCTGTCCGCCTTCACCGTTCCAGCCTCCTTTGGCACTTCTGAGATAGAGTCCTTCTGTCGGAAATTGTGATGGAATTCGGTTACTCCAAACCTTACCCGTTATATCGTTTACGGATAAATAGGTAAGAGGTGCCGAAAAAGGAACCCACTGAATATTGATCTTCATAAAAGCTGATCTCCTTGTTTTGCCGTAATTGTATTTTTATATTGAGTTTAATCAGATAATACTGAAATATGCGTTTTCGGGACCGCGGAAATGTACGGTGACAGTGAGCAGATCATCATTCTTCTCACAAAATACCTGTGCGTTTGCCGCTGTGGTTACCTTGCCTTCGAGTTCGGGACCGTAGACAAAGTAACGAGCCGTTAAGCCTTCAAAGCCGTAAAGCTCCATATTGAATGCGCTGCCGTTCCATTCGCAGTTTGTAACACTGACGGCATCCATACTGACGTGTCGATCAGAGCCTACTAAAACGGGAGTGGATTCGTCTATGGGAGTGAGTGCGATAACCTCATTCGCACCGAGCGGCAATGCCGACAATGACAGTTTACCGTTGTCTACGATATAACCTTTTTCATCCCAGAAATTCCATGCATAATACTTGCGTGAAGGATTTAAAGCGGCATTCTGAAGAGGTAACTCTATAGCGTCGAGAGTAATAACCGCTGTACGCTGAATTACACACCATGTGCGGCCGTATTTATCAAAATGAGTGCTCCATAATGATGCGAAGGGTGCTTCAGTGTCTGTTTCGAAGCTGATTTCGCGTGCGCCCTGCTCGAGAGAAGCGATAATAGGAGCACATGCGGGTGTTGTATAATCGATTGGTCCTGTTTCGCCTGCATGAACATCGAGCGCGGGAAGCGTCTTATGCAGATAATTAAGACGAGGCTTGTCGTAGGTTTCGGGGCGATCCGATATCATGAAAAGTCCGCCCGTCAATGATACGAGTGAAAGCATCATACGTACCCACGGAAGCTCGCCGCGTACACAGACATGGTCGGGGTCCAATGTGAATAAAACACGGTTTGCGAAAAACCAACGTGCGGTTTCACGAAGCTGCATACTGTATGCAGGCCATCTCGGGCTGGCATCTGTCGCAACGCGCATTGCATCGCATACTCCGATTGATTGACTGAGCACACCCCAACAGGACAGATAGTAGACATCGTCACCTAAGCCTTTGCGGGCGGCACGCATGTACGCAATCTGCCTCTTGCGTGCTTCTTCGGGTTCAAGTCTGCCCAGACGCACCGCTTCCTGCAGACCGTCATATATAAGATGACGAAGTGCGTCACTCTTGCAGTAGGTATAGCCTGCCTCACGGAAAGCACGATAGTACGGAGTAACCTGCTTTTCGAGGGTTTCGGGCGTGCAGTCTATTACATATTGAATCCAGTCGCCTTTGATTAAGTTTCCGTCTTTGTCGGTCAAGAAGCAACCGAGTGCTTTTGCGGCTTCTTCGTTGGAAACGGTTGCGTTTGTCCAAATACCGGCTTCAAACCCTCCGGAATGAATGGCATTCACAATACCTTTGTGACCGTCCGGGAATTTCTCGTTGGTCGTAAGCCAACCGTCGGGGACATCTTTTCCGGGAGAGGGCGGAACCATTCTTTGTTGATAGCCGTCATCAAGCTGCATATATTCGAGTCCGTAATTTTTCAGATCTTTAAGAGTCTGTGCATCACGTTCGAGATCGGATTGTGTTATTTGTGAGTGATATGCTTCCCATGAACACCATCCTGTAATGGGTTTCGGATTAGGACGGAATTCCCAGGGCTTATATTGTGAATAACCGAGATGCTCACTGTAATAATGAGGACGAAGCAGCAGTACAAACGGCTTTGTGCTTAATGCAATCTTTAAGCTTGCCGTATAGTATCCGTCTGCATATTCAACACGAACGTCATCCCATTCGAAATCGTATCCGTGCCATGAGAGAAGGAGATCCCAATCGGGTAGATACATTCCGTTTACGCCGTATAAAAGAGGTCTTCCGCTTTGACCGAGTATTGTCTGTCCGTGTGCCGCACGATTCGGACGCATATTCCACATTTCGACAGGTGCGCGGAAGCGTATACGAACGGGAGTGCTTTCTTCCGACCACATGATAAACTGCTGAATAAAAGGCGTTGACTGAAAGTCACCGTCCGAGTGAAAACGCAGACCGAGTTCTTTTTTTGGTTCGTATTCAAACGAAATCAAATCAACTCCGTTGAAATTCAAAGCGTGTATGCCGAAGTTCGAGTCACCTGCCAAACGGGCGTGTGTGGCGGGAGCATCGGGTCTTGTAACATAATCACGGTGTGTGAATCTTGAGTCGACGGAAGGTGCAACCATTGATTCGCTTTCCGTGACGAAGCTCTGTTTGTTATTATTCATATGTTTTCTCCCTATAAATAAATTATGTTTGCATATGTTGTCAGTGACATTATATCAAACACGTGCATGAAAGTCAACGAGAAAAAACACAGGTATGATAATGTTTTGTCTTGCGATGGGGCAGAGAGCTTCCCGACAGATCACGCCGTATTTGACGTTTTGAAAAGGTTCATGCGTTCTCCTTCGTAAAAATCAAAAGGCAATTTCTTTACCTCTCCGTCTGTTTATGTTCGGATACGCAAAAAATAAGCGGATGGCATGACAAGTACATTTCAAAAAAACGTGACAGACCTTTTCACGTTCATATTCTCGTGGTATAATCAAAACAGTGAGAGGGGAGATGCAGCGTGTCACAGGAGCTTATCAACTACGCAGGACAGACTATCATTCACGCGCTGCACGATGTTCCGCCGTTCTCCCATTTTGACAGAAAGCAGTTTTCGAAAAATAAATCGTCGGAGGTACGCATTATGCCAAAACCGAAATGGAATTTAAATACCATTTACATATCCGAGCGGCTGCAGGAGAGCCTGCGGCCCATCTCCCGCTGTGCCATGAACACCGTGGTTGCCCCCATGGGCTACGGAAAGACCACGGCGGTGAACTGGTATCTCAGTGAGCGCGCCAAGACGGAAAAACTGAAAATCATCCGCATCAGCGTGTATTCCGATAACCTTGCGATCTTCTGGAAAAGCGTACAGGAGGCGTTTGCCCGTGCGGGCTTCCCCTTCCTGAGGGAATATTCTTGCCCCACGGACACAGCGAGCGGCGGACTGATGGTGGATGACCTCTGTCATGAGTTGGCGGGAGATGCGTCCTGCTACATTTTCATTGACGATTTTCATCTGCTGACGGACAGAAGTGCCTCTGACTTCCTCTGTATGCTGGCTAACCGACTGCCCGTCAATGTGCATTTAATCGTCGCCAGCAGGGATCGTTTTCTGCCTGCCGCGGAGACGGTGCGGCTGGGGGCAAAGGTATATCAAATCGGCACGGAGCAGCTGCGTCTGAACCATACGGAGCTTGCCGTTTACGCCCACCGCTGCGGCACGGAGCTTTCCGAAGCACAGATCGAAAGTCTCCTCTATTCAAGCGAGGGCTGGTTCTCCGCCGTTTATCTGAATCTGCGAACGCTATCCGAGCGCGGTGTGCTGCCCGGTCGCCATTCCGACATCTACGCTACTTTTACCTCCGCCATGATAGATCCGCTGTCGGAAAAACAGCGGGAATTTTTGGCGGTCATGGGGCTTGCCGACGAATTTACCGTCGAAATGGCGCAGTGTATCACAGGCGACGCGGACGCCGAGCAAATTCTCTCCATGCTGACTGCACAAAACGCCTTTGTTACGCGCCTGCCCGACGGCGCGACCTATCGCTTCCACCACATGATGAAGGAGTGCGCAGAGCGCAGCTTTCTGGCGATGAAAGCAGAAACGCAGAAACGCTATTGGGAGCGGTTCGGGTTCTGGTATGAAGAACATAAGCAATATCTTCACGCCATCGCTGCTTACCGGAAAAGCGAAAACTACGATGCGCTGCTGCGGGTCATTCGCAGCGATGCGGGTATCCTGCTGGCATCGCTGAAGCCCGAGGATGTGCTGACAGCGCTGGATAAATGCCCCGCCGAAACATTGAAGGCATATCCCTTTGCCATTTTGGTGCTGATGCGCCGTATGTTCACATGGCGGCAAATTCCGAAAATGCTGGAGCTGAAAGCGCTGCTGCTGACTGCCATCGAAGAACATACGGAGCTGCCCAAGGAAGAACGCGGCAACCTGCTGGGTGAGTGCGACCTCATTATGAGTTTTCTCTGCTACAATGACATCAGCGCCATGAGTCGCCTGCACCGCAGTGCCAGTGCGCAGATGTCCCGCCCCGCCATCAGCATCCAATCGAGCGGCGGTTGGACCTTTGGCTCGCCGTCCGTTCTGATGATGTTCTACCGCGCGTCGGGAGAGCTTCAAAACGAACTTGCCGAAATGGACGAATGTATGCCGCATTACTATAAGGTCACGGGCAACCACGGGCAAGGTGCGGAAACCATCATGCGGGCAGAGGCGCTGTTCTGTCAGGGCTGTTTCACCGATGCACATATCGAGTTGGAACGTGCCTATGCGCAGGTCAAGGACAACGGACAGATAAACATGGAGCTTTGCTGTGATTTTCTGTCGCGGCGACTCTCGCAACATACCGATGTGGAGCAGCGCTATACCTTTGAAGAGAGATACGAGGCACTGCTGCGCTACCATGATGCGTCGTGGCTCAACATCTGGAGCGCCACCGGTGCTTACTACTATGCACTGCGGGGAGAAACGGACAAAATCCCGGAGCTTTTTTCACAGCACCGCCTCTCCGATATCAACATGCTTGCGCCGGGCAAGCCTATGATGGAAATGATTGAAAATCAGGTGTATCTTGCCCAAGGTGCCTATGCCAAGGTGGTGGGACGCAGTGCAGAGTTGCTGGCCGTCTGTGAGGTGATGCACTACGCATTGGTAGCGTTGCATATCCGCATCCAGACAGCGGCGGCCTATGTCCTGCTGGGTAAGTCCGAGGAAGCCCGCACATGGCTGAGAAAAGCGCTTTCCGATGCCGAGCCTGACGGTTTTGTGATGCCGTTTGTGGAAAACTACGACCGCTTAAAGCCCTTGCTGACGCGGGAGATAAAAAATGATCTGATCGCGAAGATCATCGAGCTTGGCGAAGCGGCAAAGACACGAAGCGCCGCCGTCGCCCGCCCGACTGCCTTCGATGCGCTGACCCCACGGGAATTTGAGATTGTTGAACTGATGGCGCAGAGGCTCAGCAACCGCGAAATTGCGGAAAAGCTGTTTCTCTCCGAGGGGAGCGTCAAGCAGTATGTGAATCAGATCTATTCCAAACTTAATATTGAGGGCGATACCCGAACCAAACGAAAACAGCTTGCCGAGCTGCTCAGACAAAAGAACTAACCTTTGGTTAATGGTTATCCCATCGAATCCACTGTACAATATTTATACGGTGGATTTTTATTTTCGCGGAAAGGAGGCACGCACTTGAATCGAAGGTATCTCACAGCCGTCACACCGCTTTCCAACCATGTTTTGCAGGTCGATTTTGTGTCCGGAAGTCGGCTTTTGCTGAACATGAAGCCGTATCTGGATAAGATCCGTTTTCGCCCGCTTGCAGATGAGCGGGTGTGGAACAGCGCTGTGACCAACGGTATATTTGTCCGCTTCGGCGATGTGGAGCTGAGCCATGACGAGATATTGTCCATGGCGGAACAGGAACATTGACATTGCTTATCTGAAAAAGGAGAAGAACACGATGAAACACTTAAATAAATATCTGTCTCTTGCTTTGGCACTGCTGCTGTGCATTAGTCTTGCTGCCTGCGGTGAGAGCGACGAAGACTACGGTGATGACGGCAGCGATTATAATTTATACGGCGTTCCGGATTCCTTCGAGGGACTGGTCAAGGACAGCGAACAGATGGCGAACCTGTATATCTACGGCGGTGCATGGACGGGCGAGAACGGCGGCACGCTGATCGTCGCCAACAATGACGAGGGCGACGAGGTGCGCTTTGCGCTTTACGACGCCGACGAAGAGCTGAGTGCCAGCGGCTTTATTCAGTTCGTGTCGGAGTATGACTATGATTATTTCTACAACGAGCACGACGGTGTGGCCTACCGCAGTTGGTTCGATGAGGTCGGTGCACTGTACGTGGCCGAGCTTGGTACCTTTGCGAAGGTGAAAGGTGATGGCGGTCGGGGTGATGTGACCTCACAGGACGGCATCACTGTTTTGATGGGCGGCGCACTGCCATTTACCAATATGCGGAACCTGCTCTCCGAGAACCATGACGACGGTACCTACCGCTATGAGGATATCACCGAGGACGGACAGCTCCTTGTGGTCAACGCGGCGGAGCAAAGCTGCTTTGTTCCGGATGTACAGGATCTGAACGATTATCTGACGGCCTGCGCTCTGTCATTAAGTGATGCGGATACCTATGAGCTGTTGGCCGCCGAAGAAAATGAGGAATACAGCAAAAATGTAAGCTATCCGGTTTACATCGTAACCTATACCGCAGGTGAGGACGAAGACACCGTGGAATGGACAGTATTTGTCATGGACACCGACATCTATACCTACCTTTACGGCTTCCGAACGCTACCCGATGTTGCGGCGGATATGGAGGAGACCTATCAAAATATTTTTTCGCAGCTATATTTGAGCAATGAAGAATGAGGAGGAATGTCAGATGAAGAGAAAAAAGCCATATCTTTCGGCAGAACTGGTATTGCTGCTTTTCCTGCTGTGCACAGCTTGCGGCAATACTGAGGAACAAATTACCCCGCAGGACGATCTCAACGAGGACACGGAAGGTGACTTCAGCGGTTTCGAGGGTATCTGGCTGGGCGAAGCGAACAACGACTACGACTCTATGGAGATCGATTCCGAGGGCAACTGGACCCTCTGCCTCAGCGGCGAAGTGGTGGATGACGGCTATCTCCGCTATGAGTCGGAGTTGGATGCGATCTATGCCTACAGCAACTCGGACGATTACGGAAGCCTCATCGCCATGGAGGACGGTAGGCTATACAGTGCCGCTTACGGCTACTTCAACCTCGGCGAAGGCATGGAGTACCTCTGGTATGAGGACGGCGGCGGAAAATCAGACGATGACCGATATTTAATCGAGGACGACGAGCCCGATCTCTATGAAGAAGCATCCGACCTGGATGACAGCTCAAACGGCGATGCGGATTCGTACTGGAGCTGGGATTCCGACCTCTACCAGCGGAATGTCTCGGAATTCAAGGGCATTTGGTACTATGACGGCGATCTCTCGGCTGAGACCTATATCGTCATCGACGGTAATGGAAACTGGACCTACTATCAGCGCGCTCCCGGCGCTTAGGCTGCGGA
>CAVIJI010000003.1:0-14913 GCA_963642885.1 bacterium | reverse complement strand
CGGGTGCCGAGCCTGCGGAAATGGACTGCGGAGTTTTTAACTACTCCGAGGATGAGGTGAGTACCTATTATGCGGACTCCACTATGTATGACGGCGTGTCGTACCGAGTCTTTGAGTTTGACGAGGACTCTCTGGTATGGGGCGATGAGGGCGTTTACTACCTGATGGAGTGATGGAAAGGAAGACGAATCATGAAGAATGGATTGAAACATATTTTTATCCCTGTGCCGGTTATGGCACTCTGCCTGAGCCTTGCCGCCTGCGGTAATTCTGACGATGTCGTGGGAAATGACTGGCGTACGACAGGCATGGTAGTCGGCAGCGGTACCATCACCCGTGACGGCGAGAACGTGGACGTGCTGGTCACGGTGAGCGAGAGCAGTGCGGCTTTCTACCGTGATCTGCCGGAGCAGGTGTTGTTCGACAGCGTGTCCTTTCCCATGAACATTCCGGATGCGGGGCAGACCTTCAACGCCATCTCCTTCGATGACATCGACGGTGACGGGGAGAGCGATGTGCTGGTGAGCTTCATCCACGAAAACGGTGACGCCACCGAACTGATCTGGATCTGGGACTCTGTGGAGCACTATGTCTTCAGAGAGGACCTCTCCACAGTTGCCGTCAGCGGAGATGATATCATCGAGTATGTGGGCCTTTGCCGCTAATGAGGAGGGAAAGCGATGGGAAAAAAACGCAATGACTTTGACGCTTCGTGTACCGAGCGCATGACGGACGAGGAACTGTCAAAGAAGCTTGGAAGCTATCAGAGAACGGAGAGCATCAGCATATCGCTGGGCGTTATTCTGGTGATCGCCGCGTGTATTTCGATGTTTATACAGCGTGACCCCATTTTGGTCTGCGCTTTGGCGTTCCCCGGCGTGGCACTGTTCCTGCTGGTGGCAAAGCCCGCCCAAACGAAGAAAAAAGCTCTGATGCAGCAGGTGCTGGGCGACTTCTTCCGTACGGAGTTGACAAAAGCCTTCGGCCCTGAGCCGGAGACGGCCACGCTGCCTATCGACTGGGCGTACCTACAGGCGGCAAAGCTGTCGACGGTTTCCTTTACAGAGTGTACCGTGACGGACTTCCACGAGGGCGAGCACAAGGGGCTGCGTTTCTCCGCGGCCAATGTGGAGCTGCGCCGCACCGTTGATGAAAAGTCCGGCCCAGATAACGAAAACTGGATGACTCGAACCGAGACGCTGTTCCACGGCATCGTGGTCCGCTGCAAGGATATCTGTGACACGGCACCGGACATCGCCTTGAACGACATGTTCCGGGAGCGAAAGAAGGACGACATCACCGACCCTGCTGCTTTTAGAAAGTACTTTTCCGCTCACACGGCGGATGGCCGTGAGGCGGACGATCAGGTCACGCCGCAGCTGCGTGACCTGGTACAGAAGCTGGAGGAATCGTCCCGCAGTACTAAGCTGTGCTGCCTTATCCTCCGTGACGGCGATCTGACGCTGGCACTGAACACACGGTATGTGTTTGCGGGCGTTCCGGAGGAGCTGGATCTGCGGGACATCGACGGCATCCGCAAGTGGTTCATCGCCTCGCTGAACGGTATGGGCAATCTGCTGGATCTGATAACGGAAAGCCCCGCTCTGAACGGTGCGGCGGAAGAAGGAGAAAACAATGAAAGAAACAAGCAGAAGTATGACGGATGAACAGTTGGCGCAGGAACTGCGCAAGAGCAAGGGCGTCAAGATGGGCGGAAAACTCCTTTCGCTGCTGGGCGGTGTGGTCGCCATCGCAGGTATCATTCTGGGCGGCAATATCGTGCTGGTAGCCATTGGCGGCGTAATCCTCGGCTTGGGGCAGATGGTGCAGGGCAAGTCCAAGGGCAATGCAAACCAGCAGGCCTTTGAAGCTATTGCACAGGACGTTGTAGGCGCTGCCTTTGAAAACGTACAGATGAACCTCGAACCGCATCTTTTGGACGCGAAGGACACAAACATACCCTTGCCCGTCCACACCCATTGCAGCGGTAGCGGGTATGTCCGTGGAATCTATCAGGGGCTGACCACGGAGCTGTGTACCGTCAGGCTGACGGAAGTGGACGAGGTTCAGCGGGAAGAGACGGGCCTGTGGGAAAAGAACGAGCAGGAGGTCTACACCGGTCAGTGGATGCTGTGCCTGCTGAAACGGGAATTTCCCGCATGGCTGACCATCTGGCCGAGAGAAGGGCTGGATAAGCTGTTCAGTGCCCAAACCATCAAAACAGGAAACGAGGCCTTTGACAAACGCTTCAATCTGAGCAGCGACGATATGCAGGCGGCCCTTTGTGTCCTGACTCCCGAGCGCATGGAGCGAATCATGGCACTGGCGGATTCTTCCATCGGTAAATTTGCCGTGAATCTCAATCGTGACGGTAAGCTGTATCTTGCCGTCCACAGCGGACACGGCTTTTTCGATATCGGCAAGGGTCGGGAGACGACGGAGCAGTTGAAACGGCGCTTTGCCCGTGAGCTGAGCTGGTTCACGGATATGATTGACGCATTCCGCGATGCGTAGAGGAGGTGGAAAATATGCCTCTTTGGCTCGCTGTGGTACTGCTGGTGCTGTCGCTGCTGGGAATAGCTCTCTCACGACGTTACCTGCGGAAATCGGTTCAAATCGTTTGCGTCATCCTCTGCGTCCTGCTGGCATTGGCAAGCGCCGCATATATCGGACTGACCGTTTTGTTTGTGGAAGCCGTGCGGAACCAACCGCCGATATCGTAAGAAGAAATCTCCGCCAACGGCGACAGTAGGAATAACGAAAAACAGAAGCAAAAAACGAATGCACCCGAAATGCATTCGTTTTTTGCTTCTGTTACGTGCACCCGAAAATGTCAGCTGACAGTAAATAAAGTCGAATTAGTTCCTTATTACTGTTAAGCCGATGATTGCCGAGCATTTTTCATGCTCAATAATATTACTCAACGATAAAATTGTTTTAATACTTGATTTTTATGCTCCGATAGGTTATAATTAGCGTGGGTAAATTTAATAACGTACTATAACAAATAGTATGCTCGGACACTGTTTGAGAAAGAAAAGTGATTAATGATATGAAAGAGCTTTTTAAGAATACTGTTGCCAGAATTGCCATACTTATGTTGTTGGTTCTCTTCACAGTAACTTTTATGATCTTAAGATTGCGTCAAAGTGAGCTTGAGGCGAGAGCGGATACGCTTCGTGAGGAAGTTAACGACATGGAAGAATATATATCCGAACTTCAGGCGGACATAGACCGTCCGTTTGATGACGATTATGTTGCCGAAATCGCACATGATAAATTGGGATTAAGATATCCGCAGGAAATAATTTATTACAGCGGCAGCGGAGACTAATGCCGAAAACGGAAATTCGATAAATGCAAAGGCTTAAAAATGAATGACAGAAAACAAATAACCGCGATAGTTGCTTTGGGAACGGCTGCACTGTTTATACTCGCGTCGGCGGTCATGCTTGGCAATTCGTATAACATGAGCTCTATAGGATCGACCGATGAGCAAAGTCGGATTATTGCGGAAACGAACAAATCAAATGATACGGAAGCGGAAACCGAAATCATTTATTCTGATGAAATGAGCGGGGAGCCGCTTTTTATTTCGTCTGAGAATACCGATGAAACTCTGATTGAAACTGATGAGGTTGAAACAGATGCCGAACAGGCAGTCGGTGTGGATGACAACACGTCATCGGCAGTAAATACTTTTGATTCCGAGAAAAACGACACGACGGAAACAGCCGTATCGGACGGCGACAACGATATTAATGTTGTCACAAACGATGACAGCAAAGCAACCGCGGAAGAACAGCTGATTTCATTGCTTGACAATGGTGCACCGTTGAGATGGGCGAGAAAAAACGACGGTTCGGGCGAATTTGTAAAAGTATATCCCGAGCTGTCGTTCGCTTATTATGATATCGAATCCGGAACAACGATTGAGTACAACGCAGATACAATCAGATATGCGGCAAGCTTAATAAAGGCACCGTATATATATTCGGTTTTATGTGAGATCGAGCAATTCGAAAAAAATAAGCATGATTTCGATGCGGATGGAAATCCACTTTACGATAAAAACGGTAGCCCTCTTTTCGAAGGAAAGCATCCGAACTATGACGATGACGGCAATATAATTTATCTCGGCGGCGAAGAAAAGTACAACTTCGGAGAAAAATGGGTTTATGATTCATCATCGATGTATGAAGGGGGCTCAAGTAAAATTTCCGAGGAAGAAGACGGATTCGAGCTGACATGGCTGGAGCTGATAGACTACGCATTGTTATACAGCGATAACATCGCGTTCGCACAGCTGAAAGCACGCTTCGGGTACGAGTGCTTTTACGAGAAAATGACGGAAATCGGTATAACAGACGAAAATTTACCGGAGATGTATTTGTCTGCGGATGACTGTGTTAAGTTTATGCTGAAGCTATACGATTATCTCGAATCGGGCAGTGAGCTCGCCGAAAATATGAAGGAATGCATGATTAATTCAAAGCATCCCGAAATGATAAGCGATAATTACGAATCGTGTGATGTTGTACATAAATACGGCTGGGATCTCGGAGCATTTCACGACATGGCGATAATATATGATGAACACCCGTATATTATAGTGCTGATGACCGATTACGAAGACGGCGGAGAGGAACCTCTCGGTTATTTTGCGGATGTAACAGATGCCGTAAAAGCAATTCATGCGGAAAAATACTATGCGGGACAGTAATACCGCGTTAAGTAAAGTAGTGCTCGGCAGCGTACATGAATTCCGAACGGAATTTTTCGGCTGCGGTGCGGCTTAATTTGTGAAAAGGCAGCATGATGTCGAACGCGTGAAATAATCCGGGGTATATGTCGAGAGAGGCATGTACTCCGGCTTTTTTCAAATTCTCGATGTACTCGATTGTTTCGGCATAAAACGGTTCTGCGTCGGACACATAAGTATATGCGGGCGGAAGGGAAGAATAATCGTTCCTTCTTGACGGAGAAGCATAACACGGCACACAGCTCCTGTCGATATTTCCGAGGTATTTTGCCCATCCGTAATGGTTGCGTTTGGTGTTCCATACAGGTGAATTGTTATTTTCGGATGATACGGTGTCAAAGCAATCGAGCATTGGGTAAAGCGGCATCTGATATGCTATTTTTACACCGCCTGTGTCATGTTCGTACATACATAACGACGCGGTCAGCCCTCCGCCGGCACTTTCTCCGCCGACCATTATTTGATTTTTACGAATAAGGAGTTCCTCAGCGTGTTCGTACATCCATACAAGCGTATTATGGCAGTCGCGAAGTGCGGCGGGATAAGGTGCTTTTCCCGCAAGTCTGTACTCGGGAACAACAACGACGGCACCGCATTTTAAAACGAGATCTTTTGCTCTTGTAATATAGAACATTTCAGCCATACCCGTAACATATCCGCCTCCGTGAATCCAGAGAACACCAGGATGATTTGCCTGTTTATCCGCGGGTGTGAACACGAGTACCGACAGCTTCATATGGTCCGAATCGATTGATATTTTTTGTTTTGTGTACTTCATTTATCTTTCTCTTAAACCGAGATATGCACCTCGAAATACAAACAAAATCGAGGTGCATATCACGTATATGTTTATTTTTCTTTTTTATTTCGACCCGAAAGCTTGTAAAGCCATGTTCCGAAGTAGAATTTCGGCAGCTTCATCATCCTTCCCAAACGTTTCGGCTCGCAAATAAGCCTGTAAAACCATTCCAAGCCGAGCTTTATGAATATTTTCGGCGCACGCTTTACATTACCCGAATATCCGTCGAGAGAGCCCCCGAGCGCTAAAAACAGTACGGCACTGTCAAGACGGTCACGATTGTTGTATATCCATTTTTCCTGAGCGGGACAGCCGAGGCACACAAAAAGTATATCGGCACCGCTTTCGTTGATTTCACGGATGACATCATCATTTTCCTCACCGTCTTTTTTGAAATATCCGTCATGGCAGCCGACAAAAATAACACCGGGATATTTCTCGAGAAGCTTATCACGCGCAGCTTCGGCGATACCCGGTTTTCCGCCGAGCAGATAAACACCGTGCTTTGAGCCCGCAATGCGGCGGATGAGCTCTTCACCGACCTCGATACCGGCAACCTTTCCGCCTTTGAACGGAGTGGAGAGTATTCTGCCTGCTTTAACTACGCCGATACCGTCGGGTATAATCAGCTGTGCCGAATTAATTATCGTATAAAGACTGTTGTCGTCTATACATGACTGCACTATCTCCGAGTTGGGAGTGAACAGTGCGCATTTTTGACCGCTCTCGAGATATGATAACAGGCGTGCGACAGCTTCGTCAAAGGTAACATTGTCAAATATTACGCCGCGTATATTAATTTTGGCAGGTGTATTCCTATTCTTCATCACGCAATGCTCCAATATGAATTTACAAAGAAAACGTGTCGCATCCGTGACACGTTTCGGTTAAACAATTTGCTATATCAAAGTTAAGTACGCAGACAATTTATTTCGAAGTTGCTTCAGTCAGGTAATCGGCAACATCACCGACGGTGATGAATTTGTGAATCTCATCATCTCCGATTTCGATGTCAAACTTTTCTTCGCACAGAAGAACGAGATCGGCAAGCTCGAGTGAGTTTATACCGAGATCGGTAACAAGCTCAGCGGAAGGTGTGATGTCAGCCTCATTGATATTAAGCTCATCAACAAGAAGAGCCTTAACCTTATCAAACATATCTTTACTCCTTAAGTATATAGACAAATAAAATATAATCTGTCAGTTTAAATCCAACATGAATATTATAAATACTATCGGACTCAATGTCAAGGTTTTTTTCTAAAATTTAAAAATCTTATTGAAAATGTTGATTCTATAGTGTATAATGAACGTAATAAAGAGGTGATGTTGACCTCTGAAATGTTAAATATTTATTTACCGGGAGGTTATTTATGAAGACCAGTGTTACATCTTACAGCTTCGGCTCATATTTTTCGGAGGATAAGCTCGGTTATCTCGGCATAATCGATAAAGCTGCCGAAATGGGCTTTGAAGGAATCGAATTCACGGATGGTTCCTATATGAATGATAAGGATGCCGCCAAGAAAATCAAAGAGCGCTGTGCCGAGCGCGGAATCACACCGGTAGTGCTTGCCGTCGGCGCGAATTTCCTCAGCAATGATATAAAGGGAGAAATCGAACGTTTAAGAAAGCACATAGATTTTGCCGCCGAATGCGGAATGAAACTGCTTCGTCATGACGTATGTTACGGTTATCCGGCATCGCAGAAGCATTCGAGAGGGTACCAGAACGCACTTCCTTCGCTTGTGGAAGGCTGTCGTGAGGTTACAAAATATGCCGAACAGATGGGAATCAGAACAATGACCGAAAACCACGGTTATTTCTCACAGGACGCGGCAAGAGTTGAGTCTCTCATCAATGCTGTTGCACATGATAATTTCGGCGCGCTTGTAGACTGCGGAAACTTTATGTGTGCCGATGAGGATCCGACTCTTTCGGTATCGATTATGGCTCCCTATGCATTCCATGTTCATGCCAAGGATTTCCATTATAAATCGGGAATGGATATTAACCCCGGTGAAGGCTGGTTCCAGACAAGAGGCGGAAACTACATCCGCGGAGCTATAATCGGTCAGGGAGAAGCAAAAGTATATCAAAGCCTGCAGACTCTTAAAAGAAACGGATACGACGGATATGTTACGGTTGAGTTCGAAGGCATGGAAGACAATCTGCGCGGCATAAAGATCGGTCTTGATAATTTAAGAAGATTCATAAAGTAAATCTCGTTTAAGGTATTTGTTGTATAGTTAGAAAGCATCTGATTTAAGGTTATTATTGCGATAAAACCCCGTATTTCGGCCTTTTATCGCAATAATCCGATTTAATCAGAGTATCATTGGAATAACGGCGGTGATGCAGCAGTATTTCCGCTTGTGAAAACTCGGATGAAGCATAGTTCTCCCGTAAAATGTCGTCAACCGACGTGAGGGAAGTATCGTGCAAATCAGGTGACCGGCGAGTTGTGTGATAGTCTCTCGTCGGAGGAATGATTCGAATCCGAGAATTCGTTTAGAAAGGAAGCATGGAGGATGAACGAAAATAGCAGTCGCGACAAAGATAAGAGAAATAAAAAACGTTTGAATTTGATAATCGCAATAGTGGTTGTTACGATTCTGGCCGCGATTGGATATGTCTTGACTTATCACCCGGATCTTTTCGAGAAAAAGGCTGATACGGAAACGGTCACCTCCATGTATTCCGACAAAATAGTAAGTTATAATTTCTATCCGTCCGACTACGAATTGGATGTGACGACCGTCCCTGAATACATGCAGCTTGACAGAAGCGTGCATTATACGGATGGAAATTACACCATACTTGTTACCGATGAAGAAGTGGGCGACTATAACAAAGCAGTACAATTCTTTGTGGAATATTTTAAAACCATAGAGCTCGGTGATACAGAAACCTATAATTCGTATTTTACCGATGAGTACTATGAGAATGCGAAGCCGTATGACAGGTTTGCTCCTCAGATGATATATAATATCAATGTGGAGCAGCTAAGTGAAACATTTAACAATGACGGTACGACAGAGTGGACATTTAACGTGAGTTACATGATATACCGTAATGACGGTACCTTCAGAAACGATATCGACAGCGATGCATCCAAAAAGCTTTATTATCAGCTTATCGAAGATCGTGACGGAAACGTCAGGATAAACTACATAACATATTATAAGAAAGCGTAAACCATGCCGTCTTTGTCAATACTTATTAAGCCCGCATCTGGGCTGTGCAATATGAGATGTCGGTATTGCTTTTATTCCGATGTGACAGAGCACAGAGAAACAGCTTCATACGGAATAATGAATGATGCGACAAGCGAAGCGCTTGTCAGAAGAGCATTTGAATTTGCGGATAAATCGGTTACATTCGCCTTTCAGGGTGGTGAACCCACGCTTGCCGGAACCGACTATTACAAAATGTTTGTAAATCTTGTCGGGAAATATAATACCGTCGGTATTCCCGTGAGCTATGCGATGCAAACAAATGCTTATTTTTTCCCCGACGGTCTACTTGAAATACTTCGGGACAATAAATTTTTACTTGGTGTTTCACTTGACGGAACTGCGGTTTTACATGACTTGAATCGTGTTGATTCATCGGGAGAGGGAAGCTTCAAGCATGTTTCGGAAAATATCAAAAAGCTTGACGAATATAAAATCGATTACAATATACTTACTGTTTTAACGGAAAACAACGCCAAAAATATCTCTAAAATATATTCATATTTCCGCTCGAAAAACTATAAATATCTTCAATTCATCAAACATGTCGACGGATTCGGAGATGCGGACGGAAACAGTGCGTATTCATTGACAAATAAACGGTATTCATCGTTTTTGAAAACCGCATTCGGTTACTATTATGATGATTTTAAAAACGGCAAATATATAAGCGTCAGAGAATTCGACAATTTCGTGATGCTTGCACAGGGAAGATGTGCCGAATGCTGCGGAATGAACGGTGTTTGTCCCGCTAATCTGGTGATAGAAGCAGACGGCGGAGCATACCCGTGTGATTTTTACGTCCTTGACGAGTGGAGATGCGGTAATATAGTTGATAATACCGTTGCCGAGATCATGAATTCCGATGCCGCGAAAAGATTCAGGCAAAGATCCTATGAAATCGATGAAAAGTGTAAAAAATGTAAGTATTATTTTTTATGCAGGGGAGGATGTGCACGTTACAGAGGTGTTGACACCGATGGCGGGCTGCTGAGAAATAAATATTGCGAAAGCTACATTGACTTTTTCAGTCAGTACGCGGATAAAATAATAGAACTTGCACAGCTCACAAAACGGAGAACAATATAGATTGTACGAGGTAACACGTGTTAACGGTTAAATCCGAGCTTATGGATGAGTCGGCCGTAAACAGGACTCTCACCAGAATGACTCATGAAATAATAGAAAAAAACAAAGGCACGGAAAATCTGTGCCTTGTCGGGATTAAAAGACGGGGAGTACCTCTCTCGTTAATTCTGGCAGATAATATAATGAAATTCGAAAAAAACGGTGTTCCCGTGGGATACATAGACATTACGCTCTATCGAGATGACCTTACCGAAACCGAAGCATTACCTAAAGCAACCGATAGTTTCATTCCGATTGATATAAACGGAAAGACCGTTATTCTTGTGGACGATGTTATATACACGGGCAGAACAGCCAGGGCGGCGATTGAGGCAATCTTTTCGTACGGAAGACCATCGGCGATACAGTTGGCTGTTTTGATTGACAGGGGGCATCGTGAGCTCCCGATTCGTCCGGATTTTGTGGGAAAGAACATTCCGACATCAAAGGGCGAAATCGTTTCTGTCATGGTCAGTGAGTATGACGGAGTGAATGCGGTAAGAATATTGGAGAAGCGTTGATTTTATCGTCGAATGGCACGAATATCCGTTTTATTCAGTGAGTCCGAGGGTTAACGTATTAAATCCTTGAACTCGGCATCTACGTATTCCGCAAGAGACAAGGGTGACAGTATTAATTGTACACCGCGTGTTCCGGCACTTACATATATGCGTTCGAATAACTGTGCCGTTTCATCGATAAACGTCGGAAATTTTTTCTTCATCCCGATAGGGGAGCAACCTCCGCGAATGTACCCTGTAAGCGGCAGAAGTTCTTTTACGTGTATCATTTCAACTCTCTTTACACCCGCGGCAACAGCGCATTTTTTCAGATCAAGTTCATACGCGACAGGAATAAGAAATACCTTGTGTTCCTTATTATCATCGACACAAACAAGAGTTTTGAACATGCAGTCGGGATCTATTCCGAGTAGCTGTGCTCCGTGAATTCCGGAGAGATCATCCTCATCGACTTCATATGACGACAGGTCATATTTGATTCCCGCGCTGTCGAGCAAGCGCATTGCATTTGTTTTAACCATGACAATCCTTTGTATTATGATATAATGTAGACGCTAATATTATATCATAATACGATTTTCTATTCAATATCGGCTATGTGCCAAAAATATTCTGACATCAATATTTATCTCTGACAGAATTGTCAATTGAACAGAGTTGAAATTATGTTATAATATGAGTGCGGTTATTTTTGCCTGCGGGTTATCCGCAATTGCGAAATATATTTTTCATTGAGAGGCACAGTAAATATCATGAAAGATAAAATTAAGAAATATTTAAAAAGGTACTTCATTGATGCAATGGGTGCGATGGCATTGGGCTTGTTTGCATCTTTGCTGATCGGTACTATTTTTAATACGATCGGCAAATACACACAGCTCGATTTTTTCACCGAAATCAACAGGATTGCGTCAGCATCGGCAGGTATGGCGATAGGTGTTGCGGTAGCATATTCACTTAAAGCCGATCCGTTGGTTATATTTTCATGTGCCTCCGTTGGATACGCAGGATATTCACTGGGAACAACGATAGGGGAGCTGAGCGTGACTGCGGGTCCCGCAGGTTCTTTTGTCGCGGTAATTGCGGCGGCGGAGATAGCGATGCTTGTTTCAAAGAAAACCAAAATCGATATTCTGGTTACTCCGTCGGTAACTATACTCATAGGAATGCTTGTAGCCAAAGTTGTGTGCCCCGGAATTGCCTATTTAATGTATTATCTCGGCGAATATGTCAATACCGCGACAATGTACCAGCCGTTCCTTATGGGAATAGTGGTTTCCGTAATTGTCGGTGTTGTACTCACACTTCCGATATCATCGGCTGCTTTGTGTGCGATGATATCTATCTCCGGTATTGCGGGCGGCGCCGCAGTAGTGGGCTGCTGCTGCCAAATGGTCGGGTTCGCAGCCTGCAGCTTCAGAGAAAACAGATGGGGCGGTGTGGTATCGCAGGGACTGGGTACATCCATGCTTCAAATGGGAAATATATGCAGGCATCCTCAGATTTGGATTGCTCCGACTCTCGCATCTGCCGTGTGTGGGCCTATCTCAACTATGGTGTTTAAGCTCGAATGCAGCGGAGTGTCCGCGGGAATGGGTACATGCGGCCTTGTCGGTCCTATAGGAATAATCGCCGATTCGGGGTCCGCTCCGATGACATGGATCGGTATAGTACTTTTATGTGTGGTTTTACCCGCTGTTTTATCGATATTATTTAACGAACTCCTCCGTAAAATCGGTTGGGTTAAAGACGGATATATGAAACTGTAAGATTAATCCGAGGTGATAGAATGCCAAACGATAAAAACGGCAAGAAAGTTATTGCCGTAAACAGAAAAGCACGACATGATTATTTTGTCGAGGATACATATGAAGCGGGTGTAGCTCTATACGGCACAGAAGTCAAAAGTGTCAGAGCAGGGCAGGTTAACCTTAAAGATTCGTATTGTACAGTAAAAAACGGCGAATTATATGCCCTCGGAATACACATTTCACCGTATGAAAAGGGAAATATTTTCAATCGCGAGCCCTTGCGCGAAAAAAAGCTCTTGATGCATAAAAAGGAAATCCTGAAGCTGTTTCAGTATACGACACGCGACAGTTATACTTTGATACCGCTTTCAATGTATTTTTCAGGTTCTAACGTAAAGGTTGAAGTAGGTCTATGCAAAGGTAAAAAGCTGTGGGACAAGAGAGAGGCTGACGCCAAAGCGGAAGCGGGAAGAGAAATCGAACGTGTCGCCAAAAGCAAAGGCAGACGCGATTATGATGATTGACGTTTGTGTTTACGGCGTTAAATCACGGATAATAAAATTTCAAAACAATAAAAGATTAATTCGGGAGGAATAACATGGAATTTTCAACATTGCTTGACAAGAGAAGAAGCTGTCGTTCATATACGGGAGCACCGATAAAAAAGAAGCAGCTTGATTATATTATGTATGCCGCAGTACATGCTCCGAGTGCGTGCAATAAGCAGTCATGGCATTTCACGGTAATTTGCGATAGAGAAAAAATCAAAAAATTCGCTCCGGATTATACAGTCAACAACTGGATAGTGAATTGCGGTGCGGTGATAATCGTTTCAACCGATAAGGAAGGAATCGAAAAGTTGGCGGGAGAACGCGGCAAAAATTTATTCTCTATACAGGATACTGCGTGTGCGATAGAAAATATGCTGCTTGCGGCTACAGACATAGGTCTTGCGGGATGCTTTATCGGTGCTTTTGATGCCGTAAAGTGTTTTGACGATTATGTTAAGGACGATAGATACACCCCGGTTGCGATAGTGGCAATAGGTGAGCCTACCGAAGAACCTCCCATGCGTGAAAGACGCCCGATGGATGAAGTTGTTACGGTAATAGGCATACCGGATTAATGAACAGCTGACGGTAAAAGAAACGTATTATTAAAAATCAATTAAAGCTATTGCATAATTTTATAAAAAAGAGTATAATACTAATACTCGGGGACGTAATGGTCTCGACGGGGATTTTGAAGTGCGATAAGCGGGTAGAGATGGGGAATCTCTATAATAATCCTCATTTTTAAAATAAACGCTAACGACGAATTAGCTCTCGCTGCCTAAGTGCGGCTGTCCGTCCGAAGAATGCCACGACTTCGGAATGTCCCATACGGGAGTGACCCATATTGGGTCACGGCATCATTCAGTGGCGAACGTGAACGATGATTTTGCTTTTGTAATCGTCATGCATTAAAAAGCTACCGACTCGGAAATCCCGACTGACGGAGTTTTGAGCGGGAAATACAATAGGCAGTCTGCACCCGGAGAAAGTTGTGTGGATAGATTTTCGGACAGGGGTTCGATTCCCCTCGTCTCCATAATAGAAAGATAATCCGAACCTTAGACCAATCGGTCAAGGGTTCGGATTTCTTGTTTTTATTCAGAGCTTCTATTATAGGGCTACGGGTGTATTGGTAGTCTATGGACAAGGTTAATATTATCAATACCGCTCTATTCGCAGTTGCTTCACTTCTGCTCATCCACAGGCGGAACCATTTCAGCATACTTTTTGAGCAGCTCCGGTGTGCTGTTGTAGTATCGTACATTTTTATTGAGGGCGGCGATCTGCGCCATTTCGTCATCCGTCAGAGCGAAATCAAACAGGTCAAAGTTCGCTTTTATATGCTCCGTATTTTTTGAACCGGGGATGACGATATTTCCGTCCTGAATGTGCCAGCGTAAAATAATCTGCGGTGCGGACTTACCGTACTTCTTGCCTAATTCAGAGAACAGAGGCTCTTCCAGCAGTGCCTTGTCTCCGTGACCCAGCGGATACCACGCCTGCGGTACGATGCCGTTCTCCTTCAGAAATGCTTTCAGCTCAGGTTCCTGATGGTAGGGGTGCAGCTCTGTCTGCAAGACAGTGGGCTTCACTTCGCAGATAGAGAGAATTTCCTCGATCTGCTCCTTGTTGAAGTTGGACAGGCCGATGGCACGAACCTTGCCCTCCTTGTACGCCTTTTCCATCTGGCGGTAGCCCGCCACATAGTTGCCTGCGGGCTGGTGGATCAGCAGCAGGTCGATGTAGGGGGTATCCAGACGGGCAAGTGTCTTGTCCACCGCATCTGATTGCTCATAGAAGCTGGGCCAAAGCTTTGTTTCAAGGAAGATTTTCTCTCGTTGCAAACCGGACTTCTTCATAGCGCGTCCGACGGCTCTTTCGTTCATATAAGCGTTAGCGGTGTCGATCAGCCTATAGCCATTCTGCAAAGCGCTGATGCAGGAAGCCTCTGCCTCGTCGGGGGTCAGAAGAAAGGTGCCGATACCTGCCATCGGTATTTTCACGCCGTTATAGAGAGTTGCGTATTCCATAAAAGATTCCTCCTTAAATTGTTTTGCAGAGCTTTTCAGCTTCGTTTTTGTTGGTCGCCATGCCGCCATAGGCCATGCCGTAAAGAGCCGCGAAACGCTTCATGGTGTACTCGCCCGCCTCCAGCATCCACT
>CAVIJI010000002.1:62622-97706 GCA_963642885.1 bacterium | reverse complement strand
AAATATTGATATATAATATAATGCATTCACGTATTCGATCGAGCTTAATTCTCGAATAGGTAGTTAACGTTTCCTGTAACCAGGGCTACTATTCCCCTGTATACAACATCGGGTTTGTCTTCGAAATTCATACGCATTCTCGACACCTGAAGGTATGAATCCGCTCTCAGAGAAAGATTGAACGCCATACCGTCGCAATCCTTAATAGAACAATGAAAGACGTAAGTGCCGTCACCGACTATTTCTATGTTATGATCGACTACAGCGCCTCTTTTTTCGAGCGATAGATGACGCATTGCGGAAATATAGCTCTTCTCACGTACCGCCGCAATCAGCAAATCATCCGCAAGACCTTTCGCTATCATTCGGCCCGTATCTGTGACTTCGTACTTGTCGTTTTTATCGTCTTCTTTTGTTTCGTTTTCCGCTTGTCCTACGGTTTTATCATCGGAGTCATCGACTTTTTCTTTTTCGTCGGTTTCCGATTTGCTTGATTCAGTCACTTTTCTTACATGTCCGTCTTCAAGCAGTTCGTGAAAGTACGTCACAAAATCGAAATAATCAACATATCCGTCGCGGATAATTATTGTTGCAAGGTCGTTATAATCGAGAGGATACCCAACCTTATCAAGTAAATAAAGAATAAATACTTTTACCTGCTGAGGTGAATGAAACGTTTCCGGCATATCTGTCCCCGTCGAATTTTCAGGAGCCGACTAATCCTTTTTATGAAATTAACAAATCGGCTTTCTCCGACAGGAGCCTCCTTTTAAGATCTTTGTCATTACAATTAATAAAACGGGAAGTTTTATATTCTCCCCGTTTCATTAACTGTAAGTTTGAAATTCAGTTCAACTATTGACTTATTCTGCTGCTTGGGTTTCTTCGTCGGCAGCTGCCGTAGCCTGCTTATATGTCATATAATCCTTCATCTTTGTCTTCTTGAAGTTTCTTGTGCCATAATAGTCTGATCCGATATCGGAAAGAACATCGGAATATACATAAGCATCCTGCAGGAATACGAGAGGAATTACAGGCATATCGTTAAGAAGCATTTCTTCAGCCTGGTGAAGAATAGTAGCTCTTGCCGCTCTATCCTTTTCCGCATATGCAGATTCGATGAGAGCATTGTATTCTTCGCTTGCATAACCGGTAATATGGCCGTAAAGATCATATGTCTCGGAGTTCATATCAACACCGTTGCCGGAGAATGCCGTTGCGAACTGTGAAAGAGCATTGAAAGCATCTGCGGACAGCATGTTCATATCGATAGCGATTACATCAAAATCGCCTTCGTCATATGCCTTCTGGAAGTTGTCTACGTAAATTGTGGAGTCATTGGGATTGGATGTAGCTTTTACTGCTTCTACAGTAACGGTGAATCCGAGTTCGCCCCAAACGCCCGCAACATAGTTTGCAATCGCAAGGTCAGCCTCATTGTCACGAACCTTAAGTGTAAATGAACCGCCGTTTACACCTGCAGATGAGAGAAGGCTCTTAGCACCTGCGAGGTCTGCGGAAGAAGAAATAACATCGCCGCCGACTTCTCTGAAGGATGTGCCGGATGTTGTATCGAATACCTTATAGGGAATATAGCCTGTAGCGGGCTTTGCGAATGTAATAAGGGAAACAATCTGATTTCTGTCTATAGCCATCGAAAGAGCACGTCTTACTTCGGCCTTGGCAAAGAGTGAATTATTGGTATTGAACACATAGGTATGTGTTGTCATCATGTCTGTTACAACGGCACTGGAAGCATACTGCTGTCTCTGTGAAAGCGGAAGCTCTCCGTCGTAATAAATCTTACCTTCGAGCAATGATGAAAGCTGAACCTCAGCATTGCCTTCGCTGTACTTGGTGAGAAGTCTGTACGGAATTACGTACTTATCAAGCTTCTCGTCCTTATCCTGGTCGATGTAGTAATAAGAGGAACGCTCAAGACGAAGCGTATTGCCGTATGTAATATCCTTGGGACAGAACGGACCGTTCGTAACAATTGTCGTTGCCTTCTGTGACCAAACATCATCACCGTAACGTGTAATAACATCTTCACGAAGAGGAACAAGTGCGATGGATGAGCAGTTTTCGAAGAACTGATCAAGATCAACCTTCTGTTCGAATTCGATTTGAATTTCGTATGTATCAACAGCCGCGATTCCGAGGTCATCGATTGTCGCGTCGCCCATCTTTACATCTCTTGCGTTTTTGATATCAAAGAGCAGTGACGATGCTTCGCTTGTCGAATCGGGATCAAGGAGTCTCTTCCATGCATACACATAGTCGGAAGCCTGAACACTACGTCCGTCGCTCCATTTATTGCTGTTCAATGTAATGAGAATCGAAAATTCTTCATCGTTATCTTTTTCGATTTTGTAGCTCTTCATGCCGGCTTTCTGCCACTTACCGTTTTCATCGATAGTGGTGAGGCCTTCATATATGAGTCTGAAAATTTTGAGCTGTGCATCATCGGTGATGCTGAGCTGCGGGTCGAAATTATATATCTCGGTCGTGAGATACATATCGATTATTGCACCCTTATCGTACTTTTTTCCTTCGGGGTCGCTGGGGTCTTTTTCAAGAGTCGTGCATCCTGCCAAAGCTGACAAAACCATCAGCATAGCGAGAACAAGGGATAACACCTTTTTCATGATTAAGCTAATCCTCCTCATGCTTCGTGAATAAAGCGTAGTTATACGTGTCGTTTAAACTTATCTCATTATATCACTTTTCTTTTAAATAATCAACACAATTATTGACACTGTTGTCAAGATTCATCCAAATGCACAATTACGGGTGTTGTTTTTGTGCATTATAACTATCGGCAACGGTTGTTTTTTGTTTATTCGCCGATTTTAAATCGCTGATTCCTACGTTGTGATTATGTAAAACGCCGAAATCGAATATCCGCGGTATTTTTTACTCAGTTTGCCGTTTTCTGCTCACCTATGTACCACTGCGAAGAAAGCCAGTTCATGCGATTTGTCATCCACTTTCTGACATATGCGACCTCGGCTTTATGCGAGTATGTCGACAATGAGCTTCCTCTCAGACCGTCAAACGAAATAGCATCCTTCCAGATTTTGAAATTTTCCGTACAGGAATCGGCGATGTACTCATCCGTTTTCTCCATTAAATCGAAGAAATGTTCCTGAATCGCGCCGCTGTCGATAAGAAAAGTCCATCTTTCACACAATAGTCTGAAGAAATCCTCATCGTTAATGAGTGCATCATACCACGGGGATGTTGCCACATGGTAACCGGTGTAATCGACACAGGTAGCCGCAGACTGATTTCCCATGCAGGTATCGTAGTCCCAAACAGGTCCCATGTATATCTTTCCGTCTTCTTTCACATAGCAATAACAGCTCGTTGTAAAGCCGGAGTCGTAGTTTTTGACGAACTCGTTTACTATGTACCAATCTATAAACGAATCCACGTCAATGTATTTCGAATAGTAGTCGTAACCCTTATCCGTGATTGAAATATCCGCCTTGGTAAACAGCGATTTAAACTTCGTGAGCTGCTTTTCCTTGAACTCCTCACCGTACTCATCGACATCGGGTTCTTTAAACATTACATGAACACCGCTCGGAAGACTGATACACCATGTACAGTCGCTGTGACGGTAGGTCATTTCTATCTCGAACAATCCGCAGGTTTCGGGATCGATATCGATTCTGTTTTTCCCGATTGTTATTTTTTCGGTAAGTACATAGTTTCCTCTGTATTTGCCGTTGAAGTATACATCAACGTACTTACAATCGGAAGAATACTCGAGTCCGATATTTCTGGCAAGCTGCATGGTCAGATAATTTCGCATAAGCGTTTTATCGCTCCAGTTTGCTATCAAAATCCAGTTCTTGCCCTTGCCCATTCCGAGAAGTGATGCGGCCTCGCCAAGCTTCATCGCATACGGTTTTTTATTCATTGACCACGAGTAATTTCCTCTGCCCTTGATTTCAAACGGCTGCTCAACTATTCCCTCATCTCCGTCAACCAGGGTATATGTGGCATTCATCCATTTGTCGTGGCTGATACGGTTGATGTTTTTGTTATTCTCGAGCTGAATATACAGTGTCGGAAGATTGGTCATCTGCGGGTATTTTTCCCTTTCTTCCTCGGTCAGCTCTCGTGTATCGCTTTTTCCGCTGACAGTAACCGTATCACTATTCACACCCAGTCTGGTGCTTCCGTGCGGTACCGTCTCCTCGGCTTCCTCCGTCTCTCCCGATGTGTCAGCCGCCGCATCGGCTCCGCCCGTTACCGTTTCTACCGGCTCCGTCGAGTACAATGAGCCGATCACAAATGCCGCCGCTACCGCCAACACCAACAAAGCCGCCGACAATACCAGTTTTATCGTTTTATTCATCGTTTATATTCTCCAAAAAAATCGGAATAATATTGATTTATTCTAACATATTGTCGACATAAAGTCAATAAGCATATGTAAAGTGAGCTCGATTACCGTAAATATCATCTGTAAAAACACCGATATCATCCGATTCCCGCAAGAGCTGCTCCGATAACGGTACCGAAATTCGAATTTTCGGGAATTATGAAGTTCATATCGAACATGCGATTCAGTGTATCGAAAATCGTACGTGCCTGGCTGACAACCGCAAGATTTCCCGTAAGAACTATATCACGTATATTGTAGTTGCGTGCGGCGAATATCGATACCATACCTATAGTTTCGAACACCATATTTATAATTCCGAGAGCGATATCCGATTTTGTCGCTCTGTCGTCCATCAGTCCGAAATTAGACGCGGTCATAATATCACCGAATCCGGGTACGATATCCGCCTTTGTTATATCCTTTATTTTTAAATCCACTTTATCAATCGAACCCGATTTCGCGAGATTCGATATATGCTCAACGTTATCCATGGAAAGCAGTTTTTTCGACAAGCCTACCAATGTACCTCCGCCGACTCCCGTACCGCCGAGATATTTCGGTTCATCGCCCTTATTGGCGTACACCATCGCGGTACCGGTACCGCAGCTGGTAATTATCGCTCTGTCGAGCTTTGAAAGGTACAAGCCGCCCAAGCCTATGGACTTAAATTCCGCGATTTTTTCACACGGAAGATCATATATCGGTTTTGATACATATGAGGAGCCCGCTCCGGTTATCATAACCTTGGTTATATCCTTCAGGGTAAGAGAATTCGTATCCAAAAACTTGCCGAATGCCCCGTATACCGATGTTATGGGATCTGTTGCCTTAACGAAGATAGGCTGAATCAGTTCGTTCTTTTCTTCCGATACATCAAATCCGACTATTTTCGTCGTGCTTCCGCCTATATCTATACCTATGATTATTTTTTCTGACATTATTAACTCCGAGAAACAGTTTTTACCGTATAAATCGATGTCGAATAACATTTAAAGATGCACCGAATAAATCAAGATTTTGTATCGAAAAGCTCGAATATACGTTTTTTCGTTCAACCTTAAATCGGCATTCTTTTAAAGACATCTATGCCTTATTTTAACACAGCCGATATGAAAAATCAACACTTCACATAAGTTTTATGCCTCCGTTATCGAAAAGCGCCGCAATGGCAAAGCATACATCTTTATTGTATACGTCTTGACTTTTAACCTGACAAGTGATAAACTGATTATGTAAACCGTGTCGGCTTATAATCGGCGGTTTTTCACGTATAAATCTCCCACCTTGACTATGTATAATTTCTCGTATCGACGTTAGGATTAACTTATGCTTACCGAAAAGAATAAAACCGAAATCAAATCACTGCTTGATTCAAAAAAACTTTATGTTTTCGACATGGACGGAACGATTTATCTCGGAAACAAACCGTTCGACTTCGCCATCGATTTTATAAACAAGCTTCGTGCCTCAGGCAATAAGATACTGTTTTTCACGAATAATGCCTCACGCGACCCGAAAACATACGTAGAAAGACTGACGAGGCTCGGTTTCTCGCCGACCGACGACGAAATCTGTACATCGGGCAACGTAACCTCTGCGTTTTTGACACGTAACAGAGGCGGTAAAAGGGTATACCTTATCGGTACTCCCGCTCTCTACAGACAGTTCGCAGCCGACGGCATTGATCTCGTCTGTGATGAATACGGAAAGCCCGACGGAAGAGATGCCGATATTGTGGTAAGCAGCTTTGATACAGGTCTGACATACGAAAAGCTTGTTGTCGGATGCGATTTCATTCGCGGCGGTGCCGAATATCTGTCAACCCATCCCGATTTCAACTGTCCGACCGAAAACGGATTTATCCCCGACAGCGGCGCGATTGCCGCTCTTATCACGGCATCGACGGGAGTAAAACCCGTTTATTTCGGAAAACCGTACCGTGAAACGGTGGAAATGATTTCCGAAATAACATGTGAACCTAAAGATAAAATGATAATTTTCGGCGACAGACTATATACCGACATAGCCGTAGGCCGCCGTCACGGCATCACAGCGTGTCTTGTTCTGACAGGGGAATGCACGAGTACGGATGTTGACGCAGCCGATGAAAGCGATAAGCCCGATATTATACTTCCCTCTCTCGGCACCGCAAGGGATATCATGTTCGGATAACATCCGAGTCCGCACCCTTGCCCGATTTACACTCAAAAATATATATCATGTAATGATAAAATCATAACATAAATAACGAGGTATGATGAATATGAAAATCGCAGTTACATACGAAAACGGAATGGTATTTCAGCATTTCGGTCACACGGAAAACTTCAAGCTGTACGATACACAGGACGGTAAAATAAAGGCCATGGTTGTTGTTCCGACAAACGGAAGCGGTCACGGTGCTCTTGCCGACTTCCTTAAAGAACACGCTGTCGATACTTTAATTTGCGGAGGCATCGGTGCGGGAGCTCAGCAGGCCCTGACCAAAGCTGGAATTAAATTCTACGGCGGTGTTAGCGGCAGCGCCGATGAAGCGGTAAACAAGCTGCTGTCGGGTAAGCTCGATTTCGATCCGTTTATTAAGTGCAATCACCATGAGCATGCCGAGGGCCACACCTGCGGCACCTGTGGCGAACACAACTGCAATAAATAAAAGCGTATTACCACCGCTTTATTCTGTTTATCTCCACTCATGGAAAATATTATTTTGTGGATACTTGCCGCGGGAGCCATTATCGGCGGCGGTGACCTTGTTATCGGAAACCGTTTTAAGTTAGGTGAAAAGTTCGAGGAGGGCTTTAAACTACTCGGTCCGACCGCATTATCAATGGCGGGAATAATTTGTCTCGCTCCTCTGTTGTCAAAGGCTCTCGAATGCAGCATTGCTCCGTTGTTTCGGCTCATAGGACTTGATCCCGCCATGCTCGGCGGAATACTGGCCATAGATATGGGCGGATATCAAATGGCACAGTCGCTCGCAGCGGATCCGTACATAGGTAAATACGCGGGCATTCTTGTTTCCGCTACACTCGGATGTACCGTTTCCTTCACAATACCGCTCGGTGTCGGAGTCATACAGAAGGATGATTTACACGACTTTTTCAGCGGAATACTTATAGGACTTGCTGTTATGCCGATTACCCTGCTTATCGGCGGAATGCTTTGTAATATATCATTCGCGGCACTTGCGATTAACACCCTGCCCGTTATGATTTTTTCGGGCCTGCTTATTTTAGGATTAATATTCAAGCAGCGATTAATGATGACTTTATTCTCGATTTTCGCCGCACTTATACGATTGATTTCGATAATCGGACTTATCCTCGGCGCCGTACAATACATAATCGGAAAAAACTTTATACCCGCTCTCACCCCGCTTGAAGACTCCATGAAGATTGTAGCCGGTATCGGAATCGTCATGCTCGGAAGTCTGCCTGTTGCCGAGCTTCTGCGCCGTCTGCTTTCGTATCCGATGAAAAAACTCGGCGAAAAATACGGTCTCGATGATTTGAGCCTTACTTCGCTCCTTGTCGGTTTTGTCAGCGTTACCCCCGCACTTACGATGATTAAGGATATGGACAAAAAAGGTAAAACCATGAATTCCGCCTTTTCGGTATGTGCCGCATCCGCCCTTGCCGCTCATCTCGGCTTCACGTTAAGTGTCGAACCCGATATGGTTCAGCCCCTTCTTCTGACTAAATTCGCAGGCGGAGTCATAGCCGCCGTTATAGCGCTCATCTACTGTATAAAAGAAGAAAAGAAAAATAAATAAACAACAGCCTCCGCTGATGTACTGTGTGAACACCGTAAATTCATCGGAGACTGTTGTTTATTTTTTTATTTCATTAACAGTTTTATGTCTTCCTCGGGTGTCGTTATCGGAGCTATACCGAAGTTCTCGACAAGGACGTTCAACACATTAGGTGAAATGAACGCGGGAAGTGTAGGACCGAGACGGATATTTTTAATACCCAAATACAATAATGTCAGCAAAACACATACAGCCTTCTGCTCGTACCATGAAAGTACCATGGAAAGCGGTAAGTCATTCACTCCGCAGCCGAAAGCATTTGCCAAAGCAACTGCAATCTGAATAGCACTGTACGCATCGTTGCACTGACCGACGTCCATCACTCTGGGAAGGCCGCCGATTGTTCCGAGGTCAAGGTCGTTGAAACGGAATTTACCGCACGCGAGTGTCAAAACAACCGTGTCGGACGGAGTCTTTTTAACAAACTCAGTGTAATAGTTGCGTCCCGCACGAGCACCGTCGCATCCGCCTACTAAGAAGAAATGCTTAATCGCACCTGATTTTACGGCTTCTATTACCTTATCCGCAACTCCCAGCACTGCGTTGTGTGCAAAGCCCGTCATAACTGTTTTGCCGCCGTTTATACCCGTAAATTCTTTGTCTTCCTTATAACCGCCGAGTTCGAGTGCTTTCTCGATAACGGGTGTAAAATCTTTATCGGAACCGATATGTGTTATCTCGGGATATGATACCAATGCCGTAGTGAACACGCGATCGGAATAGCTTGCGCGAGGCGGCATCAGACAGTTTGTCGTGAAAAGAACGGGAGCGGGGATATCCGCGAATTCCTTCTGCTGATTCTGCCATGCGGTACCGAAATTTCCCTTAAGATGAGCATACTTTTTCAACTCGGGATATCCGTGGGCGGGAAGCATCTCTCCGTGAGTGTAAATATTAATGCCCTTGCCTTCCGTTTGCTCGAGGAGTATCTTGAGGTCTCGAAGGTCATGTCCGGAAATAACGATAAACGGGCCTTTTTCAACGCTCAAAGGTACGGTAACGGGTACGGGATTACCGTAGCTCTCCGTATTTGCCTTATCCAAAAGTTCCATGCATTTGAGGTTCTTCTCTCCGACCTCCAGCACGATAGGAAGAAGCTCTTCCATACCTAAGTTCTCGCCGATGGCTTTGAGAGCTTTAACAAAAAAGCTGTTTACATTGTCATCCGTATAACCGAGAACCATAGCGTGATGAGCATATGCCGCCATACCGCGGATACCGAAAAGTATCAGTGATTTAAGGCTTCGTATATCCTCATCGGCATTCCAAAGAATACCCATATCATAGTCATTACATACGCCGACCGATTTATTTGCCTCGTGTACACGGTTAATCAGCACACGGATAGTATCCTCATTGAAATTCACATTCGTCACGGTTGTAAACAAGCCTTCGATTATAAGCTCATATACATCTGCCGACTGTGTGGCTTCGTCACATGAACGCGCAAGTCCGATAAGCGCGCCTGTCAATTCGTCCTGGAGCAAAGAGACATCCGCACTCTTTCCGCACACGCCCGCCTTTCCGCGGCAGCCTGTACAGCCCGCTGTCTGCTCACACTGGAAACAAAACATTTTATTCTCCATTGTAAATGCAATCCTTTCTTTTAATCAAGTATTTTACCGTCTGTGGAAATAGTATCAACCTGCCACGGAATAAATTTTCCGCTGTTTTTCAGAGCTTTAACAGTCGCGTTTTCGAGTCCTCCGCAGCACGGAACCTCCATACGTACAACCGTAACACTCTTTATGTCGTTTTCACTGATTATCTCGGTAAGCTTATCTGAATAATCAACGCCGTCAAGCTTAGGACAACCAACAAGCGTGATGTGTCCTTTAATGAATTTCTCGTGGAAAGCAGCATATGCGTATGCGGTACAGTCTGCGGCTATAAGCAGCTTTGCTCCCTTAAAGTAGGGCGCGTTTACAGGCACAAGCTTAATCTGCACAGGCCACTGTGACAGCTGACTCTCCCTCTCGGTATAATGCTCTTCGTTGATATCGTGTTTCGGACGTTCGATTGTCTTCGATTTTGTTCCTGGACATCCGCACGGCAGTGCTTTTTCTTCCTTCATCTTTTTCTCCTTATTTTCCATTACGGCGTTTTCATCGTAAGCCGCCGCCTCACGTTCGACAAAAGTTATAGCACCGGTCGGACATGACGGGAGGCAATCACCCAAGCCGTCGCAGTAATCGTCTCTCATCAGCTTGGCTTTACCGTTTACCATTGCAATGGCACCCTCATGACATGCCGCGGCACATGCGCCGCATCCGTTGCACTTATCTTGATCTATCTCAATGATTCTTCTCTTCATAACAGCGCTCCTTGATTTTTTTATTATATTATAGTATAATATATTCGATAAGTCTGTTGAAAATTCAACGAAAGAAAAATTTTATGAAAAATTATATACCGATTATTCGTTCATCCCCGTTATTCGCGGGAATTTCGGATTCCGAGCTTTGCGCAATGCTGTCATGCCTTGACGCCAAAGAAGAAAACTTTCCGAAAGATGCCTTTTTATTGCACGCAGGCGACACTACAGAGCTGATAGGTGTCGTTGTATCAGGCAAAGTATTGATTATTCAGGAAGATATTTGGGGAAACCGCAATATCATTTCGAGCGCATCGGCCGGTCAAACGTTTGCCGCCGCGTTTGCATGTGCGTCAGGCTCCGTATTAAATGTCAGTGTTGTGGCCGAAACACCTGTCACCGTATTGTTTTTAAACATAAAACGAATTTTGAAGATATGCTCGTCCTCATGTGAGCATCATAATAAGATTATACGCAATCTTTTGAGTGAGCTCGCCGATAAAAATCTTCGTTTCAGTGAAAAACTTACTCATATCAGCCAGCGTACTACAAGAGCAAAGCTTATGTCGTATTTTTCGGCGGAGGCGAAACGTCTCGGAAGCTTCGAGTTCGATATCCCGTATTCACGTCAGCAATTGGCGGATTACCTTGCGGTTGAACGAAGCGGTCTTTCGCTCGAACTCGGTAAAATGCGCGATGAAGGCTTACTTGAATTCAACAAAAATCATTTTATTCTGAAAATATAAAAAAGCTGTCGTGCGGCAGCTTTTTTATATGAATATACGGCTCAATATTTACGATTACTTATTCCAACGTCCGCCGAGCTCGTCACGGAATTCCTCGTGATCCTTCAAATACGGATCCTTGTCTCCGCATATGGCGTAATCACAGTATTCTCCGCGGCCGAGTGTGGTAGTTCTCACAAGCCTTGCGTGAATTATCTCCATCGCGGCGTAATCGACATTGCACAACGCGGGAAGAATATCAAGCAAATCATGCTCCCTCGCAAACCGAGCTACGGGGCAGGCAGTAAAGCGATATCTTATCGGCTCGTCTTTATTGTACGGCTCGACAATCATTTCATAATCATGCCACTTATCGCACTTTGCTTTTGACGATGTAAATGCCATGTACATAAGCTTCTTAAAAAGCTTTTTGTTGCAGTCGACAAACTTCAGCCTGCTGAAAGATTCAAGAAAAATACCTCCGTACAGCTCTTCTATTTCCGCGAAAGACGTCACGTCTCTGCATACAACGTAATAAGCCATTACCATGATATTATCATATGTTCCGCCCGTTCCGTTATGAAAATTCTTCTTTCCACCGAGGTCTTTGCGGTAATCCTTAAGCCAGTCGACATACTGCTTTTGTACCGCATTAAATACCTCTTCACGTTTTTCTTCGGGATAATGCAGTGCAATATACTTGATGATGGCTTTTTTGCACTTTTCCGAATAGACTGTGTGACAATTTCTGTCAATCTGAAGCTCGCTCTCTTTCATAAACACATATATCCTTTCATTGATTTTCCGAGTTGAAAATTTACTTTACTGTTAAGTCAATGGTATCTCTCAAGATATTCGTCTTTCTGCGCTGATTATACCGTAGACTCATACACGCCGCCGCTTTTAAATTGTGTCGCCGAATCAAGATTTGCGGGCATTGTCTCGTTTTTTCATGAGCTCTATTTGTTTAAGCCGATCCAATGTATTTTCAAAACGCCGCAGTGAACCTGCGCCATTCATCCCTCCGATTTCAAGGAATTCGCACCGATATGCCTGAATCTGCTTATCGTAATCGCTTGTCGGTTCAATCAGCTTCACTATACTCACCATCTCTTGTCTGAATTATTCTATACCATCCCGCTTGTAATTATACCGCATCCGTGCAGTTGTTTCAAGCAATATATGTTAAGTCGTTCGCAATTTCCATATAATTTGATATCGGTATGAAAAGAAAACGCTCTGCTTAAAGCAGAGCGTTTTCCGTTATAACCTTAATCGGCTGTAATCATTTCCTGAATTCTCTCATTATACTTTGAGAGAGTTTTTGTTGCAATCTTCTCGAACTTCTTGTACATTGAGGATACATCTGTGGAATATGTTCTCAGTAAGTCCATAATCGCTTCGTTGTATGTACCGATTTCGAAATACCATCCGAAGTCATAGCAGCGTGTTGCGAAAATAAGGTCAAGCATTCTCGATGAATCAACATCACGGGAAACCTTATTCTGCAGTGTCTGTTCATAGTATGCGGGGGTGAGTGTGTAAAGGCTTTCGTATGCGAGTGCCTGTGTGATATAACCCGTACGCGCGAATTCTTCCGCACTAAACGAACTCATAGGAACAGAGTAGAGTGAAAGTCCCCATGATGCGGCACTGTTATAGTATCTTTCCTGACTATCGTCGTATTTCGGAAGAGGAAGAATACCGAAGTCATCTTCCATTTCACGGAAGTTTACGGCATTTCCGAGATTCTGCATATAGAACAATGCTCTGCCGTCTTTGAATGCGATCTGACCATAGTCTGCCGCATAACCGTTACGCTGATATTCGCATGTTATATTCTTATCATACGCATATGACGCAAACTTGTTGAACGCGTCAACGAATCTTTCGCTGTTGAGAGTGATATTAAGGTTGCCGTCATCATCGATGGTACAGCACCTGATACCGGCCGCATTAACGATACCCATCATAATATCGTCCCAAATGTAGATACCGTAAATATCGTCGGGGTCGTTCTCGTGATTGCCGTCGTTATCGTAGTCGAGGTTCGCATCGATTTTTTCGGCGAGTGTCTTAAAGTTATCTATCGTCCATGTACCGTTGTCTACCATTGCGTACATGTCCCCGAGCTGATAATCGTTAGCCATATTTTTATTGAAGTATACACAGAAGGTCTGTTTGTTGTCACCGATTGAAATATCGCCCGTTACCTGATAAACAGAATCCTTAAATGTGAATTCCTCAACGGCATATTGATCCCACCATTCTCTCGAAAGGTCAAGATTTTCAACCTTGTTAAGATCGTAGAAATAGCCCGCTACCAATGCGTTGCATGAAGAATATGCGGACATTGCCACGAGGTCATAGTCGTTTGTACCTGCCTGAACCGAGTTTCCGAGAGGCTGTTGACCGGCACGCATATCCGCTGTTACTATTACGGGCTCTATTGTTACGTTGGCGTTATCCTGAACCGTAGTCATTCTCTGGTACATTGCATCGTTTATCGGCTCACCCGTAATTTCCTCGGCTTCAAAGTCATTGGTAACCGCATTATGAACGAAAATATGGAATGTATAGCCTTCGTAATCCGCCGTTCCGAGGCCCGAATCGAGCCGTGCGTTTTCGTCTTTCGTCTCCTCGGCGGTTTCGGTTGCCTCACTCACGTTGGTCGCATCGGCTTTTGTTTCCGTGTCTGCATTCTCGCTTTTATTCGAGCAAGCGACAACCGATGATGCCAGCATCAACAGCGCCAGTATAAGTGACAAGTTTCTTTTCATTTTATTCTCCTTAATTTAAAATTATTTACTTATTATCATTTCGGGTATCTCTGCGATGTATGTGTGGGGCCGTATATCTCGAGTCTGTCCACACCTGATTCCGTCGGAGCGAATCGCGCGCGGTCTATACATATTTTTCTCGGATGAACGGTAGTTGTACTTGCGTGTACATGGTACACTATAATCAACTCGCTTCCGTCGGGGGAAACGGTAAAGCTGTGATGTCCCGGGCCGTAAAGCTTGGACGTATAGCTTAGTATCGGGTTGGATTCGTATCTTTCGTATTTTCCGAGAGGTGTATCGGATACCGCATATCCGATTGCGTAGTACTTCGATGTGTAGCCGTTTCCCGAATATGTAAGGTAGTAATATCCGTTATGCTTCAGCACGAACGGCCCTTCGGTTACAGCGCCTTCCGTTTTTTCCCATGAATCATCGGGCTTTATTATCAGCTTCTCCGTACCTTTTTTCACGGTTACAATATCATCCTCGAGCTCGCAGCCGTATATACCGTATTCATGACCGTCTCTCCAGCTTACATAGAAAAGATACGCCTTGCCGTCATCGTCAACGAAGATATGTCCGTCGATTGTTTTTTCGAACAGCCATGTTTCCTCGGGAATAAACGGACCGAGAGGGGAGTCGGCAACCGCGAAGCCCAAATGCTCGTCAACCGACATTATCATGTAGAATTTACCGTTCTTCTCGATTACCTCGGGAGCCCAATAATACCCGTTTTTATTTACATTCCATGCCATATCACAGCACAGTCCCTTGTTCTCCCAATTGACAAGGTCATCGGACACATATACATAATATCCTATCGGAGCGGACGTCGAATAGCAATAATACCTGCCGTCATACTTCAGAACTCCCGGGTCAGCCGCCTGAAGCTCGCCGAACACGGGATTTTTATAGGTTTTTCCGCTTTTTTCGGGTGCTGAATAGCTTGTAACCTCAAATCCGCCGAATTCGGCTCCGTGTCCGTTGTCAATATAACCCACATTTGTTGTCTTTGCAGCGGTAAGCACAAACTCGAATTCGGGCCACGGCTCCACACCATCCATGTCATCCAGATAATACATGCGATATGTATTTCCGTCTTTCTCGACACGAAGTCTTCCGTCGCGGCTTGATTTAGACGGCTTCACAACTTTATCCGCCAGCTGATTCACAACGGTTCCCGACTGAGCCGAACCCGTTATTTCGTAAAGATATAATCGTCTGTCACGCATCATCAATGCGTAGCCTTCGAAGCCGTCGTAAAACTCCGATTTTTTGGCTCCGAATATGATTCCGCCCGACGCAATCGCGTTATTAAGCTTAACATCAACCTCCACCGCATAGTTTTCACCGTCAATATCAGCCGCACCGAAAGCCGCTCCGAAAACCTGCTCGAACATATCGTCCGTAACCGCATCAGCCGAAACCGTATCGATACCGAAGGTATAATTATCGCTTATATACGCATACTCATTTTGGTATACCATAGATTCTTCTCCGTCATTGTTTTCAGTTAATTCAACAGCTTCCGCAGCACTGCTTTCGTCATCCGAACACGCCGTCAGACAAACGGTTGACGCAAGCGCCAAAGCCGCAAATAACAAACAAATCGATTTTATTTTTACCATATTCTCGGTTTAATATATTTCCGTTTAATTCGAATAAGGGAACGCCATAATCCTTGTCATGTCGTTCCCATATTCTCATACTGAAATTACTTTCGGGCCTCTTTATTTTCTCTTCTTGATAATAACGGCGGAACCGAGTGACATTACGGCTGCGGCAATCATTATAGCCGCTGTGTCAAATGTCTGAGGAGCTTTTTCGGCCGCACCGTTTGTTTCAGTCGGTGTTACCGCAGGCTCGTTATCGACTGCGGTGTCTGTTTCGGAAGCCGTTACTTCTGTTGCGGAGGTTTCGGAGAACACTCCGGTCTTTGTATAGAGCTGTTGTACTTCGAGAGGGTTAAGCGCGGTGTTGTAAATTTCGACATCCGCAATCTGACCTTCGAAGTCACCCTGCTGCCACCATGAGCACAGCCATGAGCCGAGTCTCAATGACGGAACATATTTCATCTCTGCGAGAAGAGCCGCAGCACCTGCGCCGTTTACGCCCGGCTTGAGGACAACCTCACCGTCGAGATAAATCGCCATTGCGCTGTCGCTGTAAACTACGACTACATTCTGCCATTTTCCTGCCGTGAGCTTGGATACCGAACCGCCTGTATCGGACGGGTCATTCCAGCAAATTTCGAATTCCGCTTCCTCGTTTCCGGTTGTGTTTATTCCGGATTCAAGTGAAGCAACCGCGGCTATATAACCCTGATTCGAAATATCGAACGAATAAAGAGGCGCGTTTCCCTTAAGTGTAGCGGAATCATCTGCGTTTACCCAAAGAGAAACCGTCATACCGCCCGACCAATCGGACGATGAGAAGAACGAATCGTTTATAAGAGCATAGCTTGTTCCGTTTGTGCCTTCGCCCGTACCTTTAATCCGAACAGCATTGCCGTGTTCGGTGCCTGCTACAAGCTCTGCGTTGTTCAATTCGGCTTTCGCAAGGTCTGCTTTGTACACGGGAGAAACATAAGTAGCCGTATATTGATCCTCGAGAGAAGGAGCTTCCTCGAATTCCGTCTGCTTTACGGATGTCGATGAATAAAGTGACGATATATCGTCGGCCGACAATGCCGCGTTATAAATCGTAACATCGTCTATCATACCTTCGAAATCACCGTAATTCCACCATGAGCAAAGCCATGAGCCGAGTCTGAGTGAGTAAACCTGTTCGTACTGAACAAACAGACTGAGCATATTTGTCAGGTCCGAAGTATTTCCGTTTGTAAAAGGCTTATCGGAATAAAGCTCACCGTCTACATAAAGCTCGAGGTGATCCTCACAGAAAACGAGAGAAATATACTGCCATACACCGCCGTCAAGCTTACTGATTCCGCCGGATGTGTTTGCGGGGTCGCACCAAATTCTGGGAGAGATACCCGTCTCGGGTTCGTTTCCGTCGGTATTTATTGCCGCTTCGAGAGAAGTCACAAGAGCAATATAGCCCTGGTTGGCTATATCAAGTGAAAAAAGCGGTGCGGTGCCGTGAAGCGTTGAGCTGCCGACATCTGATTTCACCCACATATTCACTGTCATGCCATCGTCCCAGTTAGTGTTTTTGAAAACATCCGTCTTCAGTACAGCGTAAGACTGTCCCGTAGTGCCGGGGCCCATTCCGCTTATCTCGAGAACCTTGCCGCGAGTTGAGTCATCGACTATAGCGGAGTCGATAAGCTCCATGCCGTTGTCTCCGTTTGCAAAATCAATGCTTAAAACCGGATCCGCCGCGTATGCGGTGACTGCGAGGAGCACAACAAGAGCCGCTGTTAAGATAGTCCAAAGCTTTTTCATAATTTACCTCCGTACTATTGTATTTTTCTTGCAATAAGACATATTTATAATACATCATTCCGCATATTTTGTCAATAGTTTATCTATTTTTATTATATTACGTTTGCTTTTGCATATAGTTTTACATATAGTTTCATACGATTACGCTCTTTTTTTGGGCAATAACTATTTATTAGTTAGTTGTCGTTTATAAATTATACCCGAATCTTACACTTTATCAAAAGCAAAAAGGCATATCATTCCGATATGCCTTTTATTGATTATTAATGCGGTTATTACTCGCCTACACCGAGACTTTCCAATGTTTTGGAAAGCGTCTTTGCGAATACGCGTTCATATTTTGTTTGTGCCGATGCATAGCCGTTATTCTTGAGAGCTGCGCCGTATCCCTCAATGGGTGCACTTATATTGAATGCATAGCACAAATCATATGCACGCTTTGAGATAAACTCACGAAGGAGCTCTGCGCTCTGCTGGTCACGCGTACCCTTACCGATTACAGCCTTGTCGATATATACGTTAAGTACGTTGTCATATGTATCTGCCGCAAGGTCTTCGATCAAAGTAGCGAGACGTTCGTCGTCTTCGCAATCGGCGGGAATCATTATGGTGAATGTGTTCTGAATATAAACCTTACCATCGGTATTTTCTTCAAGAGAGGGGTATGAAATAATTCCGTAGTCGTCTTCCTTATCGCGGAGGTTGCGGTAATCTCCCATCAAACGGCTGTAGAACAATACCTTACCTTCCTTGAACAGGTTACGTGTGGTGTCGTTTCGTCCGGGGAGAGCGAGATTCTTATCGTTGATAATTTTGTTGAGCTTGTCTCCAACCGACATTACGGTTTCGTCAACCAGATTCAAAACGTATGTGGACTGAGTATCATCGTATTTAATCAAACTTGTATTGGATGAATACAGACTCGGGAGATATTCGAACTCACGGCCTGCCCAACCGTATATATCGTTTGTTTCGTCCATCTTTCCGTCGCCGTTTGCGTCCTTGGCAACAGTCTGCATCATGTCATACATCTTGTCAAGTGTCCACTTACCCGACTTGTAAAGATCGTACGGTGTTTCGGTGATGTTGTTGTCTGTAAGAAGCTGGCCGTTATAGAACAGTAGTGCCATACCCTCATAATGGTCAAAGCTGATGTCGCAGTGTCCGTAATAAAGCTTTCCGCCGAACGTGAGAGTTTCACGCGAGCTTGCATCCCAATACGGCTTGCTTAAATCTATAACAGGCATGTCGGATATTGCCTTGACATAATCCTGTGAAATCAGATTCATACAGCCCCGTAAAAGCACATACCCGAATCCGATGTCGTGCGAACCCGCGGTTACGGAATTTTTGATGAGGTCGCTCGCGCCTGTTGTTATTTCCTCAATGCTTATATTAAACTTCTCGGCAACACGAACATTACGCTCGTATATTGAGTCGTTAAAAGCATCGCCCGTCAGTTCTTCAACCGTAAATGCGCTGAAATATTCGGGGTTCAGTTCGTCATTGGCTATACGAAGAGTCCAGCCGTCGTAATCCTGCTTGGCAATCTCATCTGCATAATGGGTTTTATCGTCTGTCTCCTCTGTTGTTTCCGTCTCGGTCGAAACATCGGAAGCGGTTTCGGCGCTTTCGGAAGCCGTTGTCTCGTCTGTACTTTTCTCTGTAGAGCCCGAGCACGACACTGCGGACAACAGCAACAGCATTGCCAAAACCGCGGATATCGATTTTTTCATTCGTTTACTCCTTTTCGATATATAAAACAATACACGATATATATTTTATAACAAAACGTGAAATTTTGTCAATAAGCAACATGTAAAAAAGCAGTAATCGTCATGAAAAACAATTACTGCTTTTTGTTAGTCTGTTTTACGAATGTGCCTGTTATTCGCCTACACCGAGGCTTTCCAATGTCCTTGTGACTGTCTTTGCGAATACGCGTTCGTATCTTGTCTGTGCCGATGCGTAACCGTTATTCTTGAGAGCTGCGCTGTATCCCTCAATAGGTGAACTTATATTGAATGCATAGCACAAATCATATGTGCGCTTTTGGATAAACTCACGAAGGAGCTCTGCGCTCTGCTGGTCGCGTGTACCCTTACCGATTACGGCCTTGTCGATATACACGTTAAGTACGTTGTCATATGTATCTGCCGCAAGGTCTTCAACCAAAGTAGCGAGACGTTCGTCGTCTTCGCAGTCGGAGGGAATCATTATGGTGTAGCTGTTCTGAACATACACTTTACCGTCGGTGTTTTCCGCAAGAGAAGGATAGCAGATTACTCCGTAGTCGTCTTCCTTGTCGCGGAGGTTGCGGAAGTCACCCATCAAACGGCTGTAGAACAATACCTTACCTTCCTTGAACAGGTTACGTGTGGTGTCGTTTCGTCCGGGGAGAGCGAGATTCTTATCGTTGATAATTTTGTTGAGCTTGTCTCCAACCGACATTACGGTTTCGTCAACCAGATTCAAAACGTATGTGGACTGAGTATCATCGTATTTAATCAAACTTGTATTGGATGAATACAGACTCGGGAGATATTCGAACTCACGGCCTGCCCAACCGTATATATCGTTTGTTTCGTCCATCTTTCCGTCGCCGTTTGCGTCCTTGGCAACAGTCTGCATCATGTCATACATCTTGTCAAGTGTCCACTTACCCGACTTGTAAAGATCGTACGGTGTTTCGGTGATGTTGTTGTCTGTAAGAAGCTGGCCGTTATAGAACAGTAGTGCCATACCCTCATAATGGTCAAAGCTGATGTCGCAGTGTCCGTAATAAAGCTTTCCGCCGAACGTGAGAGTTTCACGCGAGCTTGCATCCCAATACGGCTTGCTTAAATCTATAACAGGCATGTCGGATATTGCCTTGACATAATCCTGTGAAATCAGATTCATACAGCCCCGTAAAAGCACATACCCGAATCCGATGTCGTGCGAACCCGCGGTTACGGAATTTTTGATGAGGTCGCTCGCGCCTGTTGTTATTTCCTCAATGCTTATATTAAACTTCTCGGCAACACGAACATTACGCTCGTATATTGAGTCGTTAAAAGCATCGCCCGTCAGTTCTTCAACCGTAAATGCGCTGAAATATTCGGGGTTCAGTTCGTCATTGGCTATACGAAGAGTCCAGCCGTCGTAATCCTGCTTGGCAATCTCATCTGCATAATGGGTTTTATCGTCTGTCTCCTCTGTTGTTTCCGTCTCGGTCGAAACATCGGAAGCGGTTTCGGCGCTTTCGGAAGCCGTTGTCTCGTCTGTACTTTTCTCTGTAGAGCCCGAGCACGACACTGCGGACAACAGCAACAGCATTGCCAAAACCGCGGATATCGATTTTTTCATTTAGGTCACTCCCTTTCGTTTGTGAAAATTTATATACCACCACCTATTATTATAACAGAACAATAAATTTTGTCAATAATTAATACACAAAAAAGCAGTAATTACCGAAAAATAATTACTGCTTTTTGTTTTATAGGTAAATTAATTCCATGAATATTCGAAATCGATTTTTCTCGCCACGGAATTATCGACAACACAAATGAATGTCTTGCCGCAATTCAGTATGAGCTCGTCTCCGTTACGATATTCAAGGTGAAGCGTTTCGGTTTTCGAACCTCTCGACCAATTGATAACCTTACGCTTGCCGTTTGTGATATAGTATCCCTGACCGCTGCCCACGGTTCCCACAGTAAGTCTGCCCGCGGTATCTCCGGGTATCAAAGATATATCCGTGAACAGTATTATAACGTTTTTAACCGACAGCTGTTCTCCTGTGGTACCGTCAACATGGGCAATACCGTTGTATTGATATCTGAGATACTCTCCCGTTTTCTCGTCATAAACAAAATCCACTGTCTGAATGGCGGTTGACTGCATATGTATATGAGACGCGGGACTTCCTACGAGCTTGTTGTCTGTTTCTTCATCATAGAAATTGAACAGAGGAACCTGATTCGGGTCGAGCTCCGTACGGTAGTTCATCTGCTTTATTCCCGCTATTATGCCCTCTCCGGATGTCATGAGACTGTGCTCATATCCCATGGAGTACATACGCGTATTGTCTCTCCAGAACGTATTCGGGGCATACTGATTTACTCCGTCGAGATTATTGATTTTTCTCCATGAAATTTTCTCATATGCCTGTGAGCTTCCGCCCGCATGAACATAAATCGCGTCATGGTTAGCCAAAAAATCAACGAAGTAGTCTCTGGATGAACGTATCGAACCTACCGTCCCTAATTTTTCGTAATCGGATACGACCATCATGATTCTTGTAATACCGCCCTCGGCAGAACACTCGTAATAAATGTCGCCGTCGCATATGCCCTCCTGAGGAAGGCTGTTTTTAATGTTGTTTATCATTATCGCGACAGGGCGGCGGTCTCTCAATTCTTTCGTCGTCGTGTAGCCGTTAAGATAATTGAAAATACGTGCTTCGACCTCGGGTTCCGTCTCGGCTTCCGTTTCGGTCTCCGCCTTTGTTTCCGCTGTTGTTTCCGTGTCGGGATCATCGGAATAACCTGTAATATTCGAATCGGGATCCTCGAGTTTTTCTGCCGAATCCGGCAGCGTTATTTCGGTTTCTGTTTCGGTTTCCGTTTCGGTTTCTTCTTCGGTCTCAATCACGGCTTCCGTTTCGGTTTCTGTTTCCACGACACTTGTCTCCACCGCGGATTCGGTCTCACTCTCGACGGATTTCTCACATCCGACGAAACATGACGCCAGCATAAGAGCCGAGAGACACACCGCGCCGATTCTTTTCGCTCCGTTTCGCAGCTTATTCAAGTTAATTGTCATCTCTTTCCGTAATTTATTTGATAACATGACGAATATAAATCCGTTTTATGAGACACTGCCGCTCAAGCTATATGCCAAAATCACACAGAAAGCGATAATTACTATACACGCCGCAAGGATAAGCGAGAGAACGGCGACCTTTTTTCTGTCGCCTGCTTTCGCGAATTTCACGATGCTTCCTATCATCCACGGTATAATGAACGCCGCTATCAGTGACAGATACTGCAGTATATTCAGCATAAATCAAAGCTCGCAGTTTCCGACTGTTCTGGGGAAAGGAAGGACGTCTCTGATATTCGAAACACCGGTGAGATACATTACGCATCTTTCGAATCCGAGTCCGAAGCCTGCATGTCTTGCGGAACCGTATTTTCTCATGTCAAGATAGAATCCGTAATCGTCCTTATTGAGTCCGAGCTCGTCCATACGCTTTTCGAGAAGCTCGAGGCTGTCCTCTCTCTGGCTTCCGCCTATAATTTCACCGATTCCGGGAACAAGGCAGTCCATTGCCGCAACGGTCTTGCCGTCGTCGTTCAGCTTCATATAGAAGGCTTTGATTTCCTTAGGATAATCCGTTACGAATACGGGACGCTTGAATACCTCTTCCGTCAAAAATCTTTCATGCTCTGTCTGAAGATCCGCACCCCAGAATACCTTATAATCGAACTTGTCGTTGTGTTCTTCAAGCAGCTTTACAGCCTCGGTATACGTAACACGGCCGAAATCGCTCGATACAACATGATTAAGTCTGTCTATAAGTCCCTTGTCCACGAAGCTGTTGAAGAAGTTCATCTCTTCGGGAGCGTTTTCCATGACATAACGGATAACATACTTCAGCATATCCTCCGCAAGCTTCATGTCGTCCGTAAGATCTGCAAACGCGATTTCGGGTTCGATCATCCAGAATTCGGCCGCATGGCGTGTTGTATTGGAGTTTTCGGCACGGAATGTGGGACCGAATGTGTATACATTCTTGAATGCCATAGCGTATGTTTCAACATTGAGCTGACCGGACACTGTGAGGTTTGTGCTCTTGCCGAAGAAGTCCTCGGAATAGTCAACCTTACCGTCCTCCGTCTTCGGAACGTTTTCCATGTCGATTGTCGTTACACGGAACATTTCACCCGCGCCTTCACAGTCGGATGCTGTAATTATCGGAGTATGAACATATACGAAGTTTCTTTCCTGGAAGAATTTATGAATTGCGTAAGCGGCAAGCGAACGAACTCTGAATACAGCCTGGAAAAGGTTTGTTCTCGGTCTGAGATGAGAAATAGTTCTTAAATACTCGATGGAATGACGCTTTTTCTGGAGAGGGTAATCGGGAGTGGATGCACCCTCGAGTATTACCTCGTCCGCGTGTATTTCGAACGGCTGCTGTGCGTCGGGCGTTTCTATTATTTTACCCTTAACGATAAGAGCGGAACCTACATTATACTTGGAAATCTCCGCGAAATTAGCGAGCTTATCATCATATACAATCTGGACGGATTCGAAAAAGGTTCCGTCGGAAAGCATTATAAATCCGAATGTTTTCGAGCCGCGGATACTTCTGACCCAACCGCCTACTGTAACGCAGTCGTGGTCTATCTTATCGCGTTCACGATAAAGCTGACGAAATGAAGTGAGTTCCATATTATATAAACCTCTGTTATGATTTTTTACTTAGCTTTTTCTATTATAGCACATATAAAAGCATAATTGCAAGATTAACGGCAAAAAAACATATATACGACAAAAACCGGAATGGTTATCCATTCCGGTTTTCCGTTTAAAGCCGATTATCAGCCTTCGAGTTCCGCGAAAGCGGTATTGAGCTTGGAAAGATACTTATCCGCAACCTTCTGGTTCTTCTTATACATCGACGTAAAGTCGCTCTGATAATTTCTGAAGAGGTTCATTATCGATTCGTTGTAAGTACCGATAGCGTAGTACCATCCGAGGTCGTATGTTCTTGTTTCGAAAATAAGGTCGAGCATGTCCGCGGAATCCTGGTCACGGGATACCTTATCCTTAAGTGTTACATCGTAATAAGCGGGAGTAACGGTGTAGAGAGATTCTGCTGCGAGAGCCTCTACTATAACACCTGTTCTCGTAAGATCCTGCTGTACCTTAGGCAGGCAGAGGAATACGCTGTGCCATGAACCAACGGTATTGTAATATGATTCCTGTGCTTCGTTATACTTGTAATAAGGAAGAACACCGAAATCGGCATCCATTTCACGAAGCTTCGGAGCAAGCTGGAGAAGCTGCTGAATGAAGAGGGCCTGGTTGTTCTGGAACATATTTACAAGGAGCTTGTCGTCCCAGTTTGTTCTCTGATATGCATAGGAAACCTGCTTATCGAGAGCAAACGCGAAATACTTTTCGAGCATGGAAACCGTTGTTTCGCTGTAGAGTGTAAGTGTAATCTGACCGTCTACAACATCACAGCACTTAACGCCCGCACCGTTTACAACACCCATGATGGAGTCGTCCCAGATAAGAACGCCGTAACGGTCCTGATCGTCAAACTCGCCGTTACCGTCAAGGTCAGAAGATACGCCGTAAAGAAGTGTGGCATAGTTATCTATAGTCCATGTACCGTCTCTTACCATGTCGTAAGGATTCTGAGGAATCTGGAGATCGGACGCCATGTTCTTGTTGTAGTAAATACAGTATGTAGCTTCATTATCGGCAGTTGAAATATCACCTGTGGTATAGAAAAGCTTTCCGGCTACTTCGAGGTCTGAGTTTGCTCTCTGATCCCACCACGGCTTTTCGAGATCGATATGCTCTACCGTCTTGAGGTCCACGAGAATGTTGTCGTATGAAAGCTTCGATGTGGAATAACCTGCAAGCATAGCAAGGTCATACGCATAGTCACCTGTCGTAACAGACTGCTTAATCGCATTCGTACCTACGGTGTCACCGTTGGTGTCCGCGGGATAAACGTTAATTTTGATGTCGTATTTCTGTTCTATGGCAAGATTTCTGGAGTAACGTGCGTCGTTGATCGGCTCGCCTGTGTACTCTTCGGCTGTGAAGTCATCCTTAACTGTGCCGTATTCTGCGTTTGAGGAGCAGTAAATATTGAAATCCACTCCTTCGTAGGTTACCTCGGGCAAATCGGGAAGTATTTTCTCGGTTTCCTCTTCGACCGTTTCTTCGGCTGCGTTTTGAACTGCGGATGTGTCGCTCTCTGCTACCTTGCCTTCTGTTTCGGCATTACTCGTTGATTCCGAGCATGCTGCGAAAGTGGGAAGAAGCATTGCGACAATCATAAGCAGTGCAATTGTTTTCTTGCTTTTCATTTGCATATCTCCTATAAGTTTATTATTATTTTCGCCATTCGTTTTATCGCTCGACTCATGTAAACATGAGTTTGTCCATACGCTAGTCAGTATATCACATTTTTATCAAACAGTCAACACGGTGCGATTTTTTTATCAAAATTTTCACAAAAAATCTTCGCAAAAATCGGCGCCGGCGGAATTGTATGACTTTATACGAACGCATTTTATTTAACAGCGCAATCGATTTTACGTCATCACATTTCGTCTATCGACAGCTGATAAGCTCCTCTCGCCCATAAAATCCACTTTGATCTGTCGAGGGGATTAACGCCCCTTCTCGGATTCACGTGTTCGAGTCCGTCCCTGCATTCTCTGTAACCGTAGAATTCAACGCCGAGTGACGCTTTTCCGGACGACATCGACGCAAGCTTTTCGGGAAATTCCATCGACGTCGCTACCGGAACTATTGCCTCGACAACGCTTGTATCGCCGAATGTAAGAGGCGAGTCGTACTCTCCGCCCATTTTGGATATTTCCGTGATAACTTTTCCCGAAAGATTCATCGGACATGAAATACGCATTTTCAGCAGGGGTTCGAGTATGGTGGAACCGAGCGACTGCATGCCGTTCATGAACGCCATGGGTGTGCACACGAAGAAATCAAGGGGATGCGTATGAATGGTGTGATGCTGACCGCCGACAAGCGTACATTTGAAATCAGTGACCTCCCACCCATACAAACCCTGTTCGAGGCAGTTATAGAAGGACGTGCGTATGTGTGTCTGATATCTGTAGAACAGCTGGTTTGACGGAAGCTTTCCGTGATAGGAAACTCCGTATCCGCGCGGCATAGGCTCAAACTTGAACTGCACAACCGCCCAACACGGCTTCGGCATGGTGTAATCCGCATATGCGAATCCGCTTTTTGCGGGTGTTTCCTTGTATATTACGGTCGGAGGTGCAAAATGGGCTGTCATATTATATCTTTCGCGCAGCATGGAGTCTATAACCTCAAGCTGAATTTTACCCGTGGTGGAAATCGTTATATCCTTCTGACCGTTTTCCCACTTTGCGTCTATATACGGTTCCTCATCGGACAGCTCCGCAAGCGCGGCGGCAAGTGCGGGAATCTTTTCGGGATCCGAATCGGCAGGTGTCACCTTTACTCTGAGGAACGGTGACACAAGCTTATATTTATCGCTGATATCAAGAGAGCCCACAAACTGTCCTGTTTTCGCAGACGGCAGTCCGCACAGTGCCGCGATATCCCCTGCTTTTACCTCGCCGACATCGGTATACCTTCCGCCTTTGATTTTCTTTATCTGAGTTACCTTTTCGGAAATCGGGGGCTTCTCGTCAAGCTGTACCGCATCATCTTCCTCGCCGTCGGGATTCTTTCTGCTTCCGTCAGACGGATTAAGCAGCTTTACCTCGTCTCGGTTTGTTATATTGCCTCCGAAAAGTCTTACGTATGATATCTTGCCTAGCTGTTTGTCATGCTCTATCTTGAATATGATTCCGCACAGCTCATCGGATGCGCGCCTCAGATACGACGGCATATATTTTGTCATAAAGTCGCACAGCTCGCTTATTCCGACACCGAGTTTAGCCGAGCCGTACAGTACGGGTACAAGCCTGCATTCCGATATTTCTTTCATCATGAGTGAAATCAGCCTGTCGTGAGAGAGCTTTTCGTCTCCGAGAAACGCCTCCGCCGCCTCATCGTTCACCTCTGCCAAAGCTTCGAGCACCTTCGAGTCGAACATTTCGCCCGTTGGCATATGAAGTCGAAAAAGCTCGCTTCCCTCGTTTTCGACAGTCATTATCGGAAAATAAACCTTGTCTTTTTCGGCATTGAGATCCTTTACAACATTATCGGTATCCGCACCCGCGCGGTCGAGTTTATTCACAAACACAAGTCTGGGCAGCTTCAGGTCGTCAAGTGCTTTAATGATGTGCTCCGTATGTGCTCTTACACCCTCTACTGCGGACACAACAACAATCGCGTAATCAAGTGCGTTCAGCGAACGTTCGACCTCACCCGCGAAATCCGTATGACCGGGTGTGTCTATAAGGTTTATACAAACCCCGTTCCACTCTGCGGATGCCGCAGATGTGCGCACCGAAATGCCTCTGCGCCGTTCGATTTCAAGGTTATCCGTTACCGAATTGCCTTTGTCAACACTTCCCGCTTCACGTACCGCTCCCGTAAAATACAATAGCTGTTCTGTAAGCGTCGTCTTTCCCGAGTCAACATGCGCGAGAATTCCTATATTATGGTATATCTTACTTTCGCTCATATAATCAAGTTCCGCTCCGGATATCGTAATTATTCACCGCTACATTATATCACTGTTTTATCGATATTTCAATTAATCCGCGATAATTTTTAAATTTTCTGATTATTTTTTTAATATTACCCGCCTGTCCGTTATATCACACAATACAGCAAATTTACATCTTTAAAAATCGTCACAATGACAAAATATAAAATAGCTCAAAGCTATTGCGTTTACGTAAAAATGATAGTATAATTAATAATGCACGATTTTTGCATCTGTGCTGACGTTTTCGGATTGCGCAAAGGCTTCCGAAATTCCCAAAACATCAAAATGCGTAGTAAAATATACCCCCGCGGACAGTCAGTATCCACCCGGGTAAAGCATAAAGCGCATTACAATTAAATATTTGGTGTTCACATACGGCAGTTTTTAACGGCGGGCGCCGAAGGTATTTCGGCGGCGGTTATACAAAACCGAGATATATTTTCGACAAAATATGTCTGAGAAATCACAGCTGCAATCGAAATCAATGTTAAGACATCACGGTTTATATGTACGGGCATATCTGTAATGCTTGTGCGCAACAGTACGATTTCGATTTGTAACACACTCTTTGCGGGGGTTGTGATTAGCCGATATGTGGGTTCGCGCAGAGCTGTAATACGGCTTACGTGGTCTTTTGCCGCAAAGGGGGATGCAAAAAATGAAAAAAAATATTATAGAACTCAAAAACATTTCCATCAAATTCGATGACGACGTCATACTCGACGATCTGAGTCTGTCTATAGGCGACGGGGAATTTGTCACGCTTCTCGGTTCATCGGGATGCGGAAAAACGACTACCCTGCGTATAATCGCGGGATTTCTCGAGCCCGATTCGGGGGAAGTGTTTTTCGATTCGAAAAACATGAATGGTGTTCCTCCGTACAAGCGTGAGGTAAACACCATTTTTCAGCGTTACGCACTTTTTCCGAACTATAATGTCTTCGAAAACATCGCATACGGTCTCAGAGTCCGCCACGTCCCCGAGGCCGAAATCAAACAAAGGGTTTCCGAAATGCTGACTCTCGTAAACCTCGAAGGATTCGAAAAACGCCACATTTCCAAGTTGTCCGGCGGTCAGCAGCAGCGAGTTGCCATTGCGCGTGCTCTTATTCTCAAGCCGAAGGTGCTTCTTCTCGATGAGCCGCTTGCCGCACTTGATCTGAAGCTGCGAAAGGATATGCAGAACGAGCTGAAAAACATCCAAAAAGCTCTCGGCATCACATTCGTGTTCGTAACACACGATCAGGAGGAAGCCCTCTCGATGTCCGACACGGTTGTGGTAATGAATGAAGGCAAGGTTCAGCAAATCGGTTCGCCTATCGACATTTACAATGAGCCCGAAAACGCATTCGTTGCCGACTTCATCGGTGAATCGAACATACTCGATGGTGTAATGAAAGCCGATTACCGTGCTTGCTTCTCCGGACGTGAGTTCGAATGTCTTGACTCCGGCTTCGGTGTCAACGAGCCTGTGGACATCGTTGTTCGTCCCGAGGACGTCGACATCGTAAAAAAGGATGAGGGAATGCTTAACGGTATTGTTACGTCGGTCACGTTCCGCGGAGTACATTTCGAAATCATCGTCGATATCGGCGGATTCAAGTGGATGATACAGACAACGGACGAACACAAGGAAGGCGACGAGGTCGGATTATTCATAGAGCCCGATGCTATTCATGTTATGAAAAAATCCAAGTATTCGGGTAAATTCGGCGACTACAGCTCGTATTCCGATGAGCTCGATGAGCTCAATCAACTTCCGGAGGATGACGACGATGAATAAAAAATCCTCCGTTGTACCGCGGGAGGCGTGAAATGAAAAAAAGAACGCTTCTGCAGCGCATTCTCGGCGCACCGTATATTCTTTGGGCAATTATATTTATTATAGTACCGCTTATTATTGTCGTTTACTATTCCTTCACGGATTCAAACGGCGGCTTTACTCTCGATAATATAAAAGGACTTGCGGGATACAAGGAAATCTTTCTTATATCGATTGAATATTCCCTTATCGCAACTGTGATAACGCTGCTTATATCGTACCCGTTCGCGTACATAATGAGCCGCAAGCGTGAGTCGACTCAGCGCATTATGATGATGCTTGTCATGCTTCCGATGTGGATGAATCTGCTTATCCGCACGTATTCATGGATGAATATTCTCGAGAAAAACGGTATAATCAACAACATACTCGGTCTTTTCGGTATCGAACCGCTTAAAATGATAGGTACTCCGGGAGCAGTAATATTCGGTATGATTTACAATTATATCCCGTATATGATTCTTCCAATCTATTCCGTCATGGCGAAAATCGAGCCGAGCCTTCTCGAAGCGGCCGAAGATCTCGGCTCAAACGGATTGTCAAAGCTTCGCAGAATTATTCTGCCTCTCTCCATGCCGGGTGTGGTATCGGGCTTCACAATGGTATTCGTTCCGTCGGTCAGCACCTTCTATATTTCGCAAAAGCTCGGCGGAAAAATAATGCTGGTAGGAGATGCCATCGAAAAACAGATTCAGTCGCTTTACAACTACAATCTCGGTGCGGCTCTGTCTCTCGTACTTATGGTTCTGATTCTGCTCAGCATGGCGATTATGAAAAAATTCGCGGGCGACAGCGGCGATAACATCATCGTATAGGAGGGAAAATATGAAAAAACATTACGGAAACATCTTTGTCGGATTGATATATTTTCTTCTCTACGCGCCTCTGCTTGTGATGGTTTTCTTCTCGTTCAACGAGGCGAAAAGCACATCGGTATTTACGGGTTTCTCTCTCAAATGGTACCGTGAGCTGTTCTCATCAAGCACAACTCTCACGGCACTGAAGAACACTCTCATTCTCGCTGTTCTTTCGTCCTTAATAGCAACGGTCATCGGGACAGCCGCCGCGGTATACATTTACTATGTCAGAAAAAAATGGTGGAAAAGCTCTCTCGATATAGTAACAAACATACCCATGATGAACCCCGATATTGTTACCGGTGTATCACTCATGCTGTTGTTCGTATTTGCGGGAAGACTGCTCGGTGCGACAAACTCGCTTTCTTTTCTGACTCTGCTAATCGCACACATTACATTCAATCTGCCGTATGTGATTCTGAATGTACTTCCGAAGCTCAATCAAACGGACTCCCATCTTGTCGAAGCGGCTCAGGATCTCGGCAGCACTCCGACTCAGGCCTTTTTCAAGATTGTTCTCCCCGCTATTATGCCCGGCGTCGCTTCGGGTCTTCTTATGGCATTTACACTTTCCATTGATGACTTTGTCATAAGCTACTACACCACAGGCTCGAGCTTTCAGACTCTCCCTCTCTTGATTTTCTCAATGACCAAGAAGGCAGTAAAGCCCGACATGTATGCTCTTTCTACCGTGATATTCGTTACTGTTCTTGTTCTTCTTCTTGCCATTAATATAGGACAGATTAAAGCAGCCGAAAAGAACGAATCACACAAATAAACACATAGAAATTTATTTATATTTTTGATTTTAGGAGGATTTCGAATTGAAAAAAACTCTTTCCATACTTCTTTCCTGTGCTATGGCATCCGCAGCTATTTTCACGTCATGCTCCGGAAGCACATCCACTCTCGAAAATCCGCGTGCGGAATACACACGTGACCTCGAAGGCACCACATTGAATGTATTCAACTGGGGTGTATACATTTCCGACGGAAGTGAAGGTACGTTTGATGTCAACAAGGCATTCGAGGAGCTTACGGGAATAAAAGTGAACTACATGAACTATGAGTCGAACGAAGCGATGTACGCAAAGCTCAAGTCCGGTGCGGTTTCTTACGACATTATAATTCCGTCCGACTATATGATAGAGCGACTCAAAAACGAAGATATGCTTCAAAAGCTCGATTTCTCGAAAATCACAAATTACGATTTAATAGATGAGCAGTACAAAAACCTTTATTACGATGAAAACAACGAATACAGTGTACCTTACAATGTAGGTATGGTAGGACTTATTTACAACACCACTATGGTTGACACTGCTCCCGACAGCTGGAGCATCATGTGGGACGAAAAATACGCCGACAACATACTGACATTCAACAATCCCCGTGACGCTTTTGCCATAGCTCAGTTTCTCCTCGGTATTGATGTAAACACTACCGACAAGGCCGATTGGGACAAGGCTGCCGAAAAGCTCAAGGAACAGAACAGTGTTCTGCAGGCAAGAGTAATGGATGAAGTATTCAACAAGATGGAAGCGGGCAATGCCGCGATTGCTCCTTACTATGCCGGCGACTTTCTCACAATGCAGTCAAACAATCCCGACCTTGCGTTTGTTTACCCCAAGGAAGGCACCAACATTTTCGTTGACGCCGTATGTGTTCCCTCAAATGCCGCGAACTACGATGCCGCTATGATGTACATCAACTTCCTTCTCGAGCCGGAGGTTGCTCTCGCAAATGCCGAATACATTTGTTATGCATCTCCCAACACATCCGTAATCAACAATCCCGATTACGAGTACTATCAGAACGAAATACTGTACCCCGCAAATACCGACGAGATGATTACCGAGTATTTCCACGACATAGATGTCGAGACACGTACGTACTACGAAAAGCTCTGGGAAGAGATTTTATTGGCGGACTAATGTCGGCAGATAATGTATAGCTGAATTTTCCGCTGTGTACATCTGCCGCCGCATTTTCCTTTAGTATTTTTCAAAAGTAAAAGCTGTATTGTGATTTTTCCAATACAGCTTTTTTTATTGCGTTTTTCTCAGTTTATCGAGCATAAGCTCGAAGTTTTGCGGGAGCGGGGTTTCGAACCTCATTATTTCGCCTGTTCTCGGGTGTCTTAATATCAAAGCATACGCATGAAGCATCTGTCCGTCTATCAAGCTCATATTCTTTTTTTCGAACGGTGTATGACCGCCTCCGTACGTCTCATCTCCCATAAGCGGGTGACCGATATATGACATATGCACACGTATCTGGTGAGTTCTGCCTGTCTCCAGTACGGCCTCCGCATAAGTATACGGCAAGGCAAATCGCTCGAGCACCCTCCAATTCGTGACTGCGCGGCGTGCTTTCATATCCGCCGACTTTATTACCGCCATTTTCTTTCGATCAGTCGGATGGCGTCCTATCGGTGCGTCTATACGTCCGCTGTCCTCACGCAAATTGCCCACGCATATCATTCTGTACTCACGGTGCATTGAATGGTCCTCAAGCTGAGCCGACAATGAAATATGCGAGAAGTCGTTTTTCGCGGAGCATATCAATCCCGTAGTGTCCTTATCTATCCTGTGGACTATTCCCGGTCGATTCACTCCGCCGATACCCGAAAGCGAACTTCCGCAATGATACATCAATGCATTAACAAGCGTTCCGTGAGTATGCCCCGGAGCAGGATGAACAACCATACCGACTGGTTTATTCACCACTATGATATCCTCGTCTTCATACATAATATCAAGCGGTATATTCTCCGGTTCGGCATCGCAATCGTCATTTTCGGGAAGTGTCAGCTCCACGCACTCGCCCGCCGAAATCTTATAGTTCTTCTTCGGAACTTTTCCGCATATTGTCACCATTCCGTCTTCGATCAGTTTTTGAGCATATGAACGGGTGAGGCCGGATTTCTCCGCTATAAAGGCATCAAGGCGTTCACCGCTTTTATCGGCTGTATATGCCGTTATCCCGGAAGAGTCATCATCGACAAAGTCTATTTTCGTCTCAGGCATTGCCGTCACCTTTTATATTGCTTTTCTCATCGTCTGCGGCGGTATGTTCGATTTGTTTATCTCCCTCCGACGCATTCTTTTTTTCGTGAATTTCCTCGATTATCACGGCGAGAACAAACATCGCACAGCCTACGCAAACAAACGAATCCGCAACATTGAATACATAAAAATCTATGAATCTGCAATCTATGAAATCAACCACATAACCCTTTACAATGCGGTCAATCATGTTTCCGACGCCGCCGCCCACAATAAAGCACAGCGCCAATCTCATCCACCATGATTTCGGTTTTGTAATCGACAGATATGCAAATATCGCGGCGATACCGACAACCGACAGAATCATGAAAATCCATCTGTGATCGGCGAGCATACCGAATGCCGCACCTCTATTCTCGACGTAAGTAAAATGAAAAATATTTTCGATTATCGGTAATGTCGAAATATCCTTCAAATTTGTTTCAGCGAATAATTTCGTTATCTGATCAGCCGCAACACATAAAATAATAATTAGCACATTTATAATCATGTTTTCTCCGGATTATTTTTTAAAGTATTTTATGTTTTTCTTCGGCACTTCCGATGCCGTGACAGTAGGCTGTTTTCTTATTTCGTCAACGCTCTTCTTGGCACTCGAATCCGAATAAACGATATCGAATTCATCTGTGAGCGACATATCCCGTTTTTCTTTTCCGCTGAATATCGAATCTATATCGACATACCCGTCACTATCCCGACTGTCCGCCTTAAAATCACCGTTGTCACTGTGTTTGCGTGCGTTTCTCAATGCCTCGCCTATATTCAGCACACGGGTGGGTGCCTCCTCATCTTCGAAGTCATCACTTTCGTTTTCGGTATCGTCATCCTCTTCAGCCGACAAAAGATCGTCATCATCGACTATTCCGAAAAATCTGTCAAGCTGACGCTGTCTCTCAATGTCCTCCTCGCTTATTTTGCTTTCGTCCGAATTGTCGTCCTCTTCGTATTCTTCGCTTTCCAGACAATCACTCTGTTCATCTGCGTCATATGACTCATCGTCTATGTTTTCTTCTTCGTCATCGTCCAGTCCGAGTGCCTCGTCTATATATGTCTGTTCGCCGTCACCGCCGAGCTCATTCTCAAGGTCGATATAGATATCGTTTCCGTTATTTACAGTGTCGTTCCCGCTGTCTTCCGTATGTTCGGTGTTGTCTGTGTCATCCTCATATACATCGGTACTGTCATCCTCGGTATGCTCCGGGGTATATAACGCCTCGGTTCTTTCGGAGAAGCTGTCGGCTTTGTTTACGAACTCTTCGATTTGTTCGATATGGCTGTTATACAGCTCGAACATTACATCTCTGAAGGATATAATCTCATTATACATCGCATCAGCCGTTTTCGACAGTGCATCGGCTTTGCTTCTCACTTCATCCGAATACTTTCTTGCCTCCGAAACGATATTGTCCGCTTCATTCGCCGCCTGTTCGGCCGCTGCTTTTACGGTTTTCGCCGCCTCCGCACGCGCATTTTCCAATATGGTATCAGCC
>CAVIJI010000002.1:45173-62612 GCA_963642885.1 bacterium | reverse complement strand
CAGCCTGACTTAAAGCCTCTTTCTCCGCCATCACAGCCGATTCCGCAAGCTGTTCTTCCGAGGCGAAATCATTATTGTTCTTATTCAATTCGAACTCATACGCCTGTATTTTTTGTGCGGCAAGAGTTAATTTTCGCTCGTTCTCGAGGCTTTTCTTTTCGAGCTTCCTGTATTCGTCATTTACGTAAGCAAGATACGCATCAACCTCATCGGGTGAATAACCGCGGAGTATTTTCTGAAAAGTCTTTTTTCTGAAATCCTTCGGCATTTTTGGCTCTCCCTTCGTTAAGTAAACGCTGATTTAATGTTTGTTCAAATATATTTTTTAAGCTTGACCTTTATCCGTCCGCTTTTCGTCTGACTTCCGCTCTCACCGATGAGATACTTACCGTAACCTTTAATCGAGATTATATCCCCTTCCTTCACGGCAGCGGAGACATCGCAGTTTATTTGGTAGCAATGTGTAACTATCCCCTGTTTTACCATTTCGGCCGAAATCTCACGTGATTTTCCCGTAATGGCTTTTACCACCGCATCCAGCCGCATAGAAGCGACTATCGCATCGATAATCTCATAATCACGCGGGATAACGTATGTCGGATTCAGCGGTATTTCCTCGGTTTTTACGGCATCGTTTCCGATTTTTCCGAGTTCGGATAGAATATACGCACATATACGTTCATGTACGAAAATTATCGCTTCCGACTCAGATACTACAGCTATATCTCCGATCACGGAACGATCGATTCCGAGCGACAGAATACCTCCCATGAAATCACGGTGCGTAAGCTTTCTGAAACCGCTGCCCTTTACACGTATCGTCTTAAGCGGAAGCTGTTCGGCTATTTCACGGTGTTCATCCAAATATTGAGCGAAGAAGCTTGTTCTTTCTTCATCGAGAGGCGGGTTATGCTTCACATATGTACTCGGAGTGTACCACTCGGGAAGAAATACAGCCGCACAGCGTTCACACCCGATAGCACCTCCGAAAAAGTAGCAATTCTCGGCATTGCCGTTGTGCATCAATTCGGTAAGAACACTTATTTTTTCTTCGGGTGTCAGAAAAGACGTACATGTGACCGAATACTCCGACTCTCTCGAAAGCTCCTGTGCACGGGAAATTATCGCGTTGTCTTTCATTATTTCCTTGTTCTCCGTTATAAAAGCATTTCGACTATCGAAAGAATTATAAAGGTCATCATAAATGCCATATCAATAGGAAAGCCCTCGAACAAACCGAAATAGTTGATAACGGATCTCACGGGCATAATAACAGGCTCCGTTACGGTATATAAGAAATTAACTATCGGATTATCCTCGTCTATCGGGAGCCAGCTTACTATGGCACGTCCCAGCATCATCATTTCCAATACGATTATTATGAATCTTACCGTTGCTTCGATAACATATATCAATTGATACATACTTTTCCTCAGTGTCTGATTTAAAAAAGTGAGCTACACCGAAAACATGGCATAGCTCACAGTAAAGCATTATTTTTACAGTATTCACAACAGCTGTAAACTATTGCTTTTTCTATAAAAAGAGTATAAAAACAATACCTCATGGAACAGCTCCATCAAGTTCTACTATTGTCTATATTTATACCTTAATCAGTTGAAATCTCCGAAATCATCGCCTGTATTTTCCTTCGGTGCGGGCTGGGGCTCCGAACGGCGTGCGGTCTGCTTAATCTGCACGTTTTCAACGTCAACATTGGAAGGAGCGATAACGTAAGCGTTTGTGGAAACCTTCTTAAGATCTCCGCCGATTGCGTATGCAACACCTGTCAAAAAGTCGATGAGTCTTCTCGATGTTTCCTTGTTCGTATTCTCAAGGTTGAGAACTACCATACATTTGTTGAGAAGATGGTTGGCAATCTGAGAAGTGGTATCGCTGTCATATGCCTGAGGACGAACAACCTGCATCTTGATGTTGGCACCTGTAAAGCTGATGCCGCTTCCGGATGTCGCACCCATATTCATATTCTGAGTCTGTGCCTGATTATTTGTCGGGGGAACAAACTGTACGTCGCTGTCATCTCCGTCGTCCGTATAGTTGTCAAATCCATCATAATAATCGTCATCATAGTTGTCATCGTATCCGTCGTTGGTTCCGGCCACTTTTTTGATTCGATCCATTATTCCCATATAAATCCTCCATTCTGCCGTTGGGCAGGATATTAATCTTAATTAATTTACTTTACAGGCGCATTCACACGCACAGTAATACAAGTCTATCGGTATATCGATTAAATCAAATACAATAATCTTCTCCGAGAAAGGATTTAACCGATAGCAACCTTACCGGTTCTCGAACCGAAAATAATACTGCCGAGGCGTACCAAATCGGCTCCTTCTTCAATGGCACATTCGAAGCTGTCGCTCATTCCCATTGACAAAATAGGCTCTCTTATATTATGCGTTTTTTTTGCGAAAAAGTCAAGGAATATTCGATAAGATTCTTTAAAATATTCGCGAAATTCTTGCATTTCACTGCATTTCGGTGCCATAGTCATCATTCCGCATAATTTTATTCGCGGATAAGCGTCAAGCCTCGTGATAAAGTCTTCCACGTCATGTGGGTTTACACCGGATTTATTTTCTTCTTCGCCGATATTCACCTCGACAAGAACGTTCTGAACAACGCCGAGCTTCTCGGCTCTCTCGTTTATTGCCTGTGCAAGCTTTACGGAGTCAAGCGAATGAATCAGCCGTGCCTTACCGACAACATACTTAACCTTATTGGTTTGAAGATGTCCGATAAAATCCATCTCGGCTCCCGATGCACGAACCGCATCGTATTTGTCCGTAAACTCCTGTGCATGGTTTTCACCGCACAACCGAAGTCCGCAGTTTTCGACTAAGTAACAAATTTCCTCGGCGGGAACCGTTTTGGTAGCCGCAAGCAGCACCACTGATTTATCTCCGCCGCGTCTCTTTTCGGCCTCTTCTATTCGTTTCAGAACTCGTGTGTAATTTTCACGTAATTCGTTTTTTCTTTCTTCAGTTATCATTTAATCAATTTACCGTTATACAGGTCTTTTCCGCCTATAACCACAATATCGTTCTGTTCTATCCACGGGTACGCCACGTCATCCGCGGTTTCATCGGTTGTGCCGTTTCCCGTACATATCACATATCCGTCATCTCTGTATACTATATTTACACGCTTGAACTCGAGTGTTACCTCTTTAAGAGTATATACGCCTTCGAATCCGCCGACCACTCTGATCGAATCGGCGGGAATTTTATACCCGGTATATTCCACTGCCAATATTTTCACCGGCTGCATTCTCGTATAATCAAACCCCGACGGCATAACCTCGCATCTGAACACAGCTACAGCCTTATCTCCGGGAGTCTGCGATACAACACGGTAAAGTGTTGCCGAAACATCGGTATCACTGTATGTAAATGTAATATCGCACTTCGATTTTTCGAGAAGGTCCGACATTTCCGATTTATCCACACAGCATGCGACATACCAAACATAATCTCTTACGATTGAACCGACACAAACACCGCTGCTTTTACTCGGTTCGGATTCGATCATACCGAGGAATTCATCGTATGTCATGCTGTCCACTTTTTCGGAAGAGAAAACCTCTCCGTATCCGTCATATTCGGAGAAGTAATACCCCGTTATCGACGAATAAACAGTATCGAGACAAGTACCGAGCTGACTTTTCAGTGAAGCCTTTTCGCTTTCGAGTGTGGCTATACGCGAGGCGTAATCCACTTCACCCGAGCGAATAAGCTTTTTGTTTATATTTACGAGAAATGTTGTTTTCATGGAAAGCGCATCGGAATAGTCGCCTGCGGTACAGTATTTCCTTATCGTGAAAATATTATCGAAAATTTCATTTTCAATGGAAACAGTCGATTGCACCGAGCGGCTTGTTGTAGCGGACGAGCTGCCTTCGAGAAGTGATATCTGCTCATCTATTTCCGACAATCGGTTTTCTATATCGGGGGATGAGACGGAATACACATCCGCGATTTTCGCGCCCACCGCTACTCTTCCTCCGTCATGTATCGCAGGTGCGACACTTCCCTCTCCGACATCGGAATATATAGGCTCTTCCTTACGCATAAGATACGCATCCGCCGTAATCGTCTCGGATACCGTCGTCAAAACGGCATCGACGAACTCATACTCGGGAGAAAACGCATCATAAAGGTGATAAACAATGTATGCTAAAGCCGCAGCCGACAAAAGTATTGCCAGAACCGTCAAGAGCCATCTTTTGAGATAAGTTTTATCAAAAATACCCGTAATTCTATTCATAACTCAACAAACTACCTGATTTTACTATTATAGCATACAACAGCCGTATATAAAATATATTTTTTTAATATTTACAATTATTTAACCGAGAATGAGCCGCATAAACGGTCTTTTCGGGACGACAACGGCTTAATCCTCTTTTTTATCGTCAGATGCCGACAAATCCTCGAGTACAAACAGCTTTTCCTGACGTATCGCGGATATTCCGTCGGCAACCACTCCCCTTCCGAGAGCAATAAATACGCCTCGATTGTAAATGCGCACAAGCTCTCCGTCGGCTACGTCCGCCTTAATCTTCTTTTGGAAGACATCCGAGCCGCCACGTATAAGCTTTGCGTAATAATCAACGACATTTATACGCCGAAGGTCCGTAAACAATGACTCAACGGGCATCGGCAGCTTCAAACGTTCCTCGAACGTCATATTTTCAAGTTCCTCTATGGTAATAGCATCGGAAAGAGTGAACTTTCCCGTTCTCGTACGCACGAGAGACGACATAACCGCACCGCATCCGAGCTTTTTTCCTATATCGGCACACAGCGTTCTGATATAGGTTCCTTTAGAACACACAACCTTCAGTCTGTATGTATCATCGGAAACCTTTTCAGGTTCCGCGGAAAATATCTCAACCTCACGTGCTTCTCTTTCCACCTCTCCGCCTTCTCGCGCTATATCCACGAGTTTTCTTCCGCCCACCTTAACGGCGGAGTACATCGGCGGAACCTGCATTATTTTTCCGATAAACGAACGACACGCATTGATGACATCTTCTTCGCATGGTATGAAATCGCTGCGGGTCAGGACTTCACCGGTAATGTCCTCGGTATCGGTAGTGAGTCCGAGCTCCATTTCCGCCGTATATTCCTTGTCGTGCATCATAAGGTAATCAGACGCTTTTACGGCACGTCCTATAAGCACAGGCAAAACGCCTGTAGCCATAGGATCAAGTGTACCTGTATGCCCTACCTGACGCGTATTGTACAGCTTTCTGCACGCCGAGATAATCCTATGCGACGTTACGCCTTCGTGTTTATTTACTATGAGAACTCCCGAAACGGGAGCGGGATTGCTTTTCGCCATATATTTACCTTATTTCTTTTTCCGATATATACTTTTCCACGGCTTCACCGAATGCATTCACCATCATCTCGAGTGCCTCATCGGGTGAATCCGCTTCAATCGTACATCCTGCGGCTCTGACGTGTCCTCCGCCGCCGTAGGATGCGCATACCGACGCACAGTCTATTTCCGCGTTCGCACGCGATGATACCTTGTATAACCTTCTGTCCTCCGACAGCTGACGCAGCGATATACCGACAAGGACTCCTTCGACACTGCGGGATGTATCGACAATGTTTCCTATATCGATTTCGCCGAGTCCTGACTCCTCAAGCATATCCTGTGTAAACATGACCGCACCGAGTCTGCCGTCGTTGTAAAAGCGCAGGTTTTGTATAGCGTACATCTGTGCCGTAAGCTCCTTCAGTGTTCTTTGTCCGAACAATGAGCGGCACACCTCCGCCGTATCCATTCCGCCGTCATCTGCATTGTTTATTTCCTCGACAAGCTCCGCTGCGATAAGATGAGTCTTTTTGGTCGTATTCGAAAACTTAAAGCTTCCGGTATCCGATACTATTGCCGCGTACATTTTACGCGCGGCATCTGGCACACTGTCGATTTTTCCGTTTTTCTTCAGGTACGCATACATTTCATATACGATTTCACCCGCAGCGGACGCCGTGGGATCGATATAATTCGACGCAAACGGTTCTCCCATACCATGATGGTCTATCATAAGGTCAATCTGCGGAATCAGAAATGCGTTCTTGTCAAGCTGTATCGGAGATGCCGTATCAACCGCGATTATTCTATCGAATTTTTTAACGCTTTCCTCATCGGTATCCGACATATGAGGCACATCCGCACCGTCTGTGTAATCCTCTCCCGCCGAGAGGGAAAGAAATTCTAATCTTTTGGGCATGACGCTCGGATTGGCTACCGATGCCTCCTTGCCGAGCGCAAGTATTATATCGCGCAGAGCGAATGCCGAGCCGATACAGTCTCCGTCGGGATTCACATGAGTGAGTATTAATGTGTTTTCGGCTTTATCAAGCGAATCCGCCGCTTCCTCGAGAGTCACGGTATCATACACATTTTCATCGGTAATAACTTCTTCGGGATAATTATTCATCCTCGTCCTCCGCGGCATTCGAATTTTCCACAGGCTGTATTTTTTTCAAAATAGCGGCGATTTCGGCACCGTGACGTACCCCGTCATCCCTCACAAATGTGATTTCGGGGGTTATTCTCAGATTTAATCTTTCTGCAAGTCTCGAACGGATAAACGGAGCTGCCGATTTCAGACCTTTATTCAGTTCTTTTTCGTCGCAGTTCCCGTATACCGAGTAGAATACCTTTGCGAATTTAAGATCCGCGGAAACATCCGAACTCATCACGGTTATCATTTCCCCGCTCACTCTGGGGTCCTTTATCTCACGCAGTATCTGTGCGCATTCCTCTGTGAATGCGGCGTTGATTTTATTTTTTCTGTATTTTGCCATATTTATCCTTTTCCCAGTTATTTCACTGTTTCAGCCAATCGGGTAAAAACTCGTTTGCGATTACATTTGTTACATACGCTCTTGCATCCGATACGGAAAGGTAGTAGCCCGAAATCTGCACGCCGTGTGCGGCTGCGATTTCATCGGTATAATCCTCGAGAAAATACAAATGTGTGTTATACCAATCCATGCCGTAATAAAATACCGTCGGTGTAAAGCCGGGGTCGGTAATTTCATAAGAACCGTTTCCGTCCGATTTTATGTGGAACGACAGAAATCCTCCGACCTGGTTTACGGGCCGTGCCATACCGCTTACGAAATTTCCCAACGAATACACACACAGCGTCTTTCCGCCGTCGTCACGTTCTATCCATTCGATAGGCTGAAGCGTATGCGAGTGGTGTCCGAGTATCACATCCGCTCCCGCGTTCGATATCATATCGGCGAGCCTTATTTGTTCCGAATTCGGTGTTTGCGTATTTTCATCGCCCCAATGCATGGATACGATAAGTACATCGCACATACTCCGAGCTTTTTCCATATCCGAAAGAATCTGTGCATCATCGATATACGGTATCACAACATCTGACGACGCATTCTTGACAATGCCGTTTGTGGAAAGCGTATATGACAAAAACGCGATTTTCACACCGTCTTTCTCGAGCACACGTATATCGGCGGCATCTTCTTCGTTTAAATAACCTCCGAGAAGCAGTACGGGCTGCTCATTCCAAAAGTTTATCGTAGATTCCAGTCCCGATGCTCCTTTATCGAGCATATGATTGTTCGCTATATTAACGATATCGAAACCGAGCGTCACCATATCGAGTCCGAGCTGTCTCGGAGCATTAAAGCACGGATAACCCGAATAGCCGTATTCCTCGCCCGCCATAACCGTTTCCTGATTGATAAATGCGATATCGGCCGAAGAAATAAAATCGGCTGCATCAGAATACATAGGCAGAAAGTCATATCGTTTCTCGTCGTTTCCTCTGTCATACGCATCTATGTAAATGTTCGGATGAATCAGATTGTCTCCGGCGGCAATAAAGCTTATATCCACACTTTCATAGGTTTCTTCTTCGGTTACGGTTGTCTCCTCTGTTTCGGTCGTCTCCTCTGTTTCGGTCGTCTCCTCTGTTTCATCCGTCTCCGTCGTTTCGGTCGAATAATCCTCGAACGACTCCTGCCCGTCATTCGTAAAGGTTTCGCTCTCACTCACCGCGACATTATTGTTCTCGGTTTCATAATTCGGTATTTTGAAATCTTTATTCGCATTTCTCAGAGTGAGAGAGCATGACGAGAAGAACAGTGAAACTGCGCTCAACAAAACGGGAATAACGAATTTAGCCGAAACACTATGTTCTTTCATCATTTTATCTCCTCGAAAAAACAGATTGATTTAAACGATACCGCGATCATACGATATCCGAAAATATATAGTATATTGTACCATAAAACCCGTCTCAATTCAAGTACAATTATATGCCTGATCGGTAATTTACGGCGTAAGTCCTATGTTTCATCCTTCACGAACAATATACGTTATTTTTTCTCATGTGTTGCATGTGCGGACGATATATGATATAATTAAGCTGTATAATTGTAGATACATCACGAGGTACTGTAATGATAAAAATTATGCACACGGGAGACATACACCTTGACAGTCCGTTCTCATCACTGACATCACGTCAGGCCGAAATAAGGCGCAATGAGTTAAGAGCAGCCTTCACTTCCATGATGACATACGCGAAAATGAATAACACGGATCTCATGCTGATTGCGGGCGATGTTTTCGATGCCGAATACGTGACACGTGAGACTCTCTCCCTGCTGTGCCGAGAATTTGAAAACTACAAAAATCCCATATTTATCACTCCGGGAAATCACGATCCCGCATCCGAAAAAAGTGTCTGGATGCGTGATATTTTCCCCGATAACGTATATGTATTCAAAAGCGAAGAGCTCGAGAAGTTTTCACTTCCATCGCTTCCGATTGACGTTTACGGCTTCGGGTATACATCGCGCGAAATGCCGAACGTTCCGATACGCTCCCATACAGTCGATGACAAGAGCCGCATCAACCTGCTTCTCTGTCACGCCGACATGTTGAGCAAAACGAGTAAATGCTGTCCTGTCACATCGGAAGATATCGATTCCTTCGGTGCCGATTATACGGCATTGGGACACATTCACAATGTCTCATCCGTCGAAATCGGACATGACGGACGATGGTGCTATTGCGGCTGTCTCGAAGGCCGATCCTTCGATGAAACAGGTTCCAAAGGAGCGTGCATCGTTCAAATAAATAAGGTAGGCGAGGAATCGGATATCGCAATCAAAAGAGTTCGTTTTTCAAAAAGAAAATATGAAAAGGGCGAACTCGATGTAACCGGTGCGAACTCGAATTCCGATATCGGTGCGAAAATCGAGGAATATGTTTCGTCTCACAAGTACGGAAACGACACATTGCTCTCACTGAATCTCATCGGCAGACTTTCTCCGGAGATTATCGTCGACACCGAGGAACTCGCCTCACGTTTATACGATCTGTTTATGCTCAAGGTATGCGACAATACATTGCCTCAGATAGACACGGAATCGCTTTCGTGTGATCTTACGCTAAGAGGCGAAATATACCGCACCCTGCTTCCGCGTCTGGAATCGGAGGATGCACACGAACGTGAGGTAGCCAATCGAGCACTGAGATATGCGTTTTCCGCTTTGTCCGGTGAGAATATCATATAAGAGGAAACCAAATGTATATAAAATCACTTCACATTATATCCTTCGGAGGGCTGAAAAACCGCGATATCGAGCTTTCACCGGGTGTAAACGTTCTCTGCGGCGAAAATGAATCGGGAAAATCCTCCGCGGCTATGTTTATAAAATTCGTTTTCTACGGACTGAGTTCCAAGACAACGAAAGGAACGGTGTCCGAGAGGCAAAGATTCGTGAATCACGACACCATGCAAGCCTCGGGATTTATTATTGTCGAAACGGATACGCAGATTTCCTACCGCATCGAGAGATCTCTCATTCTCTCAGAAAACACCCCCGCACGTGAAAAAATCAGAATTATAAACCTGACAAGCGGAGAAACCGTCAACTCGCAAAACCCGGGCGAATATTTCTTCGGTGTTCCCGAGGATATTTTCGTATCGACTTGCTTTGTGTCGCAATCCGCGTCTCTGAAGCCCGACATGACAAAGCTTGACGGTATATTGTCGTCCTCCGACCAATCTCCCCTCGCATCTCTCAGCGACAATACAGACGTAAAACGCGGACTGAAAAAGCTGAATGACTTGAGAAAAGAGCTTTGCCACAAAAACGGCACCGGCGGCGAAATATCCGAGCTGCGTGAAAAGCGTAATTCACTTGCGGCCGAGCTCGAAAAAAACGCAGAACGCTCGCATGAAATAACATCGACCGGGATATCCCTCGACGATATAAGCAAACGTCTGACCGAGCTTGAAAACGCACACGATATGTATACGTCTCTGTTCTCGGCACTTGACAAAATAGTAATCAAACGCAGATTGGACGCACTGAATCAGGCAAAACAAAATCTGAATTCGGTTAAAAACCAGCTTTCCGAAATAGATTTGAAGCTCAAGCCCGAAACTTTAAACGCGGTCATCGCGGCCGAGAACGACATTCGGAATTACGATGAGCTCATCGTGTCATACGATGACGAATTTTCCGATTTCAATGAGCCCGACGAAACGGACGACGGCGACGATTTTCCCGATGATGCGGATGATGACATCGACGAGGCCAACGCATTATACAACGATTCACGCACAAAGCTCGCACTCTCGATTGCAATGATGGTAGGCGGTTTTCTCGGACTTGCGGCTTTTGCGGTATTGTACTTCTTTAATACCGACATTTATTCGATACCGCTTATTATTACCCTCGCACTTGTCACTCTCGGAGTTGTATTCATATGCAAATATATATCCGTAAAGAAACAGCTGACATCAATACTCGACAAGTGGGATGCCGAATCGATAGACGAGCTTGAAAACGCAATTAGCGACAAGCTGAACACATTAGGCAAACAGAAAAGCATTAATGATGAACGCAGAGAACGCGCAATGAATGCAGAAGCCGCAAAGCTTAAATTCGATGCGGCAAGAGCTTTTATTCTGTCGCTTGCGGATAACCTCGGCGTAAATCACGATGACAGCATTTACGAAACGGTCGACGGCATCAAGCAAATATGCACCGAAATGTCGAAGAAAAGAAGCGAATTATCTCTCTTAGCCGAAAAGCTCACGGGAAGAATCGATACACTCGGCGAGCTCACGGAAGGCATTAACGCAGTCGAGGCTGACCTTGAAGCACAAAAAGCTTTATCCACCGAAATCGGCAGAACCGCAGCATCTTTGGATGCCGAAAAGCTGAAAGAAATAACCGTAAGGCGTGATTTTACCGATAACGCGCTCAAATCGGCACAGAAAAGGAAAGCCGCACTCGAAGAGAAACTATTATCTCTCGGCAAGCTTAATCACACTCCGGACGAATACCGTTCAATGATAAACTCACTCGACGAGACACTTGAAGAGCTCACTCTCCGTCATGAAGCATGTGAGCTTGCGGTAAGCGCGATAACGGAAGCGGGCGAAAAAATGCGTACCGGCATCAATGTGCGTCTTGCGAAGTCGGCATCCGAGCTTATTCGCAGCTGTACCCCGCACAGCGGTATTGCTCTCGATTCTTCTCTGACTCCCTCTGTCGAATCGGAAAACAGCTATTTAACATCCGACATTCTCTCACGCGGTACTGCAGATATAGCATATCTCAGTATACGCAATGCTCTGTGCGACGAAATGTTCCCAAGCGAAAGACCCGTTACCGTTTTCGATGAATGCTTTGCGCATATTGACATAAACCGTACACGCAACTTTTTCCGAGCTTTGTGTGGCAGTCAGTATCTTATTCTCACATGCCGTGAGGACGAAGCAAACGCGGCAAAGTCTCTCGGTATCTATTGTATCGAAATGTAACCGAAGTAATCTGTATCCGTGGAAAGGAGATAACATATGTCGTCATCAGACAAAAAATACGTTCTCGCAATCGATCAGGGAACCACATCGAGCCGTGCTATTCTCTTTGACAGACACGGCATGATAGTGTCGTCCGTTTCACGTGAATTGCCCCAGATATATCCGCGTGCGGGATGGGTTGAACACAATCCAACGGACATATGGTCGACCGCATACGGATGTATGATGGAAGTCATTGCCAAAGCGGGCATACACGAAAACGAAATATCTTCCATAGGAATTACCAACCAGCGTGAAACAACAATACTGTGGAATCGTGAAACAGGATTGCCTGTTTCGAATGCCATAGTATGGCAATGTCGCAGAAGTGCCGACATTATCGAGGCGTTAAGCGACAACGAACGAAATATTATCACAGAAAAGACAGGGCTCGTACCCGATGCCTACTTTTCCGCAAGTAAAATCAAATGGATTTTCGACAACGTCGACGGTGCAAAAGAGCTTGCCGACAGCGGTAAACTCGCATTTGGTACCGTTGATTCTTGGCTTATATTCAAGCTGACGGGAAAGCATCTCACAGACCGCACCAACGCTTCACGTACAATGCTCTACAATATAAATTCCCTTACATGGGACACCGAGCTATGTGAAATGTTCGGTGTTCCGATATCGATTCTGCCCGAAGTGAAATCTTCATCTGAGCTTTACGGATATGCATCGGTCGGAAGCGAAAAAATCCCCGTATGCGGTATTGCAGGCGACCAGCAGGCATCTCTGTTCGGACAAACATGCTTTACTGCAGGTCAGGCAAAAAACACATACGGTACGGGATGCTTCCTGCTTATGAATACAGGCGAAAAACGCATCACCAGCAAAAACGGTCTTCTAAGTACCATTGCCGCAACATGTGAAAACGAAAATGTTCAGTACGCCCTTGAGGGTAGCGTATTTTCAGGCGGTTCCGTAATACAATGGCTTCGTGATGAGATGAGATTTTTCTCGGAAAGCCGTGACGCCGAATATTACGCTTCCAAGGTCAAGGATAACGGCGGAGTGTACCTTGTTCCCGCCTTCACAGGACTTGGCGCCCCCTACTGGGATATGCATGCGAGAGCATCAATAACGGGAATGACACGCGGAACAAAGCGTGAGCATATTATACGTGCGGCCGAAGAATCCATAGCATATCAATCCGCCGATCTTCTCTCCGCTATGGAAAGCGACATAGGCGAATCCATATCCGCTCTGAAGGTAGACGGCGGTGCCACACGCGACAATTTTCTCATGCAGTTTCAGGCGGACGTTATCGGTAAGCCCGTATTACGCCCTACCGTTCGTGAAACCACCGCACTCGGTGCAGCATATCTCGCGGGACTCGCTTCCGGTTTCTGGTCGTCTCGTGATGAGCTGATATCGGAAAATACCGTAGAATCAACCTTTGAGCCGTCTGTTGACGATAACAAACGCATTGAGCTCATGGAAGGCTGGCACAAAGCAGTCAAGCGCACTTTAGGATAATACCTATCATAAGCGAAAGCAGTCCGAATATCACGTAAAAGCATTGCCGAATTATCGTTTTTATAAACCGAATAAAGCAGAAGAGGGAAGACATTACGTCTTCCCTCTTCTGCTGTAGGGGGTTATGAACAATTTAGATTATCTGTACGATTTATCTTCTCTTCTTGGAGATAGCGTAGCCGGCTGCGGATACTACTGCAGCTGCTGCTGCGATGATACCTGCGTCGAAGGTCTGAGGAGCTGCTGTCTCTGCTGCCTTTGTTTCTACTGTTTCTTCAGCGGGAGCTTCTGCTGTTGTTTCAGCTTCAGCTGCAGGAGCTTCTGTCTCTGCTGCGGGAGCTTCTGTTTCAGCGGGAGCTGCTTCTGTGGAAGCTGTACCTGTGAGAATGAGTTCGGAAACCTGGAAGCATCCGGAAAGAGCGCCTTCGCTCTGGAAGTATGCATACTTAACACCGGAAACGGGTGTTGCTACTGTTGCAGCATAGTATGTGAAGTCAACTTCTTCGAAGAATGTATCGTCGCCGTATGCGATTGCTGTCCAGTTTTCACCGTCAGAGGATACATATACAGCCCATTCGAAAGGAGAACGGTTGTTGTAAGAAGAGTTGTCGTTAGCTGTTGCGAGAATGATACCGTCAACTGTGATAGGAGTTGAGTACATTGCGAGAGACTGTGTCGGGAAGTTGCCTGTGCAGAACTTTGTTGTTACGTCGTTGTCCCAGAGGTTTTCGGGTCCTTCGTTAGAGTTACCGTCGGAACCTACAACGAATGTAATGCCTTCTGTTACGGGAGTCTTGCCGATAGCTGCTGCTGCTGCGTCGAGTTCATCGTAGCCGGCGCCTGTGTTAGCTATAACATCCATTGAAGGATAGTCAAGTACGGGAGCTTCCATATCGGGAGCTTCTGCTGTTGCTGCAGCTTCTGTTGTTGTAGCTGCTCCGCCTTCCGGATAACCGTAAAGTTCAACTTCGGCTACGTCACCGTGGCTGATGAGGTTGTAATAACGGTAGTACTGGAATGCCTTGCCGCTTGCGTCAGCTTCGAACTGGTCGGGAAGAATCTCGATCCATGCGAGTTCGGCAGCTTCTTCCATGCTCATGTAAATGTCTACCCAGCTGTCTTCATCGTCTGGAGTATTCGTACCCTGGATTGTAGCACCGTTGAAACGGGAAATCCAACCGTCTCTGGGGTGAATAGCGATCTTTGTAAGAACGTACGGTGCGCCTGCATCGATACCGCAATAACCGTCGCCTACTCCGAGCGGGTCAAAATATGTGGTGATATCGCCGTCGTATGCAGCCTTAGCACCTACTTCGGCATTGTCGCCCCAACCTGTTTCGTTACCGATGATTGTACCTGTAATAGCTACGGAACCATCGGGAATAGCTACGCCTGATGACGGATAGCCTTCGGGTGTTGTTTCAGCGGATGCTGTAATAGCGAGAGAAGCTACTGTGAGCGCGCTGAGAAGAATAGCAAAAAACTTCTTCATGAATTAATACACTCCTTCTTAATTTATTTTTTGCCGTTTCTATAAGGTATCTTCCTTATGTCGTGTTAATTGTACCACACATACATAGGTTTGTCAATATTTTTCCGTAATTTTATTAATTATTAGTTCTTTTTATAATAACTAAAGTTGTAGTTTTAATCATTTTAACCATCATTTCATCCGTCGTTCATTTCTTTCGTGGTTTTCTTGCACATATTTCGTCAACTCGAAACGTAAATATCAGTGCAAAATAGCAAAATCGGCATGGGAAAGACTCATCATCTTTCCCATGCCGTTTAAGAGGTTAATATGAAAGCTTAGTTAAATTATCTGTGTTTTCTGGACACTGCGTAACCGGCCGCGGAAATTACGGCAACTGCAGCGGCGATAACACCTGCGTCGAATGTCTGAGGAGCTGTTTCAGCTGCTTCGCTTGTTTCGGCGGGAGCAACTACTGTCTCTTCTACTGTTTCGGCGACAACAGCTTCTGTTTCGGCTTCTGTTTCGGGAGCAGCAGCCTCTGTTTCAGCTTCTGTTTCGGCAGCAACTGTGACAGGAGCACCGAGAGTTACATAGTCGTAAAGGCTTACATCCCAAGAACCTGCGTTCTGAGAAGATACCATGTTGTATACGCATCTGTTGCCATCGGATGTGCAGTCATTGATCTGGAGCTGGAGACCGATGGAGTTGCCTTCCTTGAGTTCATAGTCTTCAAGAGCTTCCTTAAGGTTAACTCTCATTTCTACATTGTAGCCGACATCTGTCTTGGATGCTGCGTATTCATCGAAATATTCCTTTGCATCTTCGGGACCGTATGCATAGTATGCGCCGCCTTCAATATAGTAGGACGGGAAACCTGTGCAGTCGATTCTGTACTGTTCCGCAAGACCTGCGGCTTCGTTTGTGAAATCGAAGAAGATTTCAACGGAGTCTGTCATCCAGGGAGAATTGAGCTGATTGTCTTCTGTGGGAGCTACTACGTCTGCATCATATACTTCAACGAGAAGGTAATATGAGCCGTCTGTCCAAAGCATATATGCCTTGCCGTATGTGCCTGTAGCCGCGCCGTCGAGAGGCTGGCTGATATCTACGCAAAGAGCGTTGTCATATGCGGCATCCTTAACGCCGTCGATCGTAACGGAACCTGCTTCAACCTTCGGAACGTCGCCTTTGCATTCTGCGACATCGGAAGCAGCGGACGTAAGAGCCATCGTAGCCATTAAAGCGATGGCAAGTACTGAGCTTAAAAACTTTTTCATGCTGATACCTCTGTATAAATTTCCCGACATTAGAATATTGCATCGAGTTTAGTGTAATTATACTCCTCTCGGCTAGCATTGTCAAGCAAATTTAACTTTATAAACAATTTCACAAGTCTGTTTTCGTCATTAATTTACTTATTTCGTTTTTTGTCTTTTTACATATAAGAAATACTTGCTTTTATTCGCTAAAGCAAGTATTTCCCCGTCAATCCAAAATGTATAATTATCGCAAAAAAGAACCGTCGGCAAGCCGACGGTTCGGAAAAATCATTTATTCGATTATTTTCTCTTCTTGGAGATAGCGTAGCCTGCAGCGGAAATAACTGCTGCTGCTGCTGCGATAACGCCTGCGTCGAAGGTCTGAGGAGCTGTCTCTGTAGCTGTTTCAGCAGGAGCAACAACTGTTTCTTCAGCTGCTTCTTCAACTGTTTCTTCAACAACTGCTTCTGTCTCTTCTACTACAGCTTCTGTTTCGGCTTCTGTCTCTACTGCTGCAACGGGAGAGTTTGTGTAACCGTAAAGTTCAACTTCCGCAACGTCACCGTGGCTGAGCATATTGTAGTAACGATAGTAACGATAAGGTGTAGCGGATGTATCGTCGAAATCAGCCTGATCGATTTCGTACCATACCCACTCTGTAGCTTCCTCAACGCTTACCCAAATATCTGTCCAGCTGTTTTCATCGTCGGGAGTATTTGTACCCTGGATGGATGCGCCGTAGAAACGAGCGAGCTGAGCGTCTCTGGGATGAACTGCGATCTTTGTAAGAACAAATTCTGTTCCAGCATCGATACCGCAATAACCGTCGCCTACTGCGAGCGGGTCGAAGAATGTGTTGATGTCGCCGTCGAATGCAGCCTTAGCGCCTGTGTCGGCGTTGTCGCCCCAACCTGTTTCGTTACCGATGATTGTACCGGTAATGATTGTGGAGCCTTCGGGAGCTGTGATGCCGGAAGACGGATAGGAAACGTTTGTGTTGGCAACTTCGTCCTTTGTCTTACGAACAACAAGGCCCTTAACCTCGTATGTATCTGTACCTGTTACGGTAATCTTTACATAACGAGATGTGTAAGGTGTGAGTTCGATAACAGTTGTAGCGTCTGTGTTGCCCGTAACTGTTGTCTGATCGGAATATCCGTCGCTTACCGAGGACTTAGCGGAGATTACGAAATCGGAGGGAACCTTATCGCCCCATGTGATTTCATAGTAACCGAGAGGCTTAATAGCGCCGAGGTCGAACTCGATGCATGTTGTGCCTTCTGTTTCGCCTGCAACCCATTCTGTAGCTGTAGCGCTGGCAG
>CAVIJI010000002.1:8134-45125 GCA_963642885.1 bacterium | reverse complement strand
GCAGCATAGTTTGCGAGATCGTCAGCGGATACCATAGCAGCCGCCGAAGCAAGCATAAGACCTGCTAAAATAACTGCAAGTAACTTTTTCATTGTAAAGTCACTCCTTCTGAAAATATAAAATAAATTATACATTGTCGGCAGACGAAAAAATAGTTTCGCTACCATTACACGGACATTGTAGCACACAATTCATTTGATTGTCAATAGCATTGTATAAAAATTATCCGAATTTACAAATTATGCACTCATCCGGGCAATCATCGTGACTCGAAAGTAAAAAACGAATCAGTTTATTGTGATAAGCGTGTCGAACAGCTCGGCGTTTTCCTTGAGCTTTGTTTCGTTTCCGACGGTGCAGATATAATTCTGAGCGCAAACCCTGTCGAATACCTCAGCCGATGCCTTAAACTGTTCCTTCGTAATATCGAGCATTTCCGCTCTCTCCCTCACGACATCATCGTATGTTATACCGGTCATATACGCATCAAAGGAACGTCTTGCGCGGCCTGCGTTTGATATAGGTCTCTCGTAGCCCGAGAATGCACCGATAATGAACTTGGTAAGTTCTTTTTCGTTGAATTCGTAATTTCTTATGAATTCACCCGTACCCTTGAATACATTATAGCTTTCGGCAAGCTTCGGGTCGCGGTATGTGGTAAACGTAAGGTTGTCGCGGCTCGAATCGAAGCCGCAGCTGCAGCCGTACGCTCCGCCCTTAACTCTTATCTGCTGATAGATGTAGTCGATATTTATCGCGGACTGCACTACTCTGTATGTTCCGTTGTAGGTCATTCCGTCAAAGCCGAGGTGGCCCGCCTGAGCCGCGTACTGTACCTGCGACGGAATAAGAATGCCTTCGTTCTTTCTTGTGGGAACATATTCGGTAAATTCACCGAGTGACTTGTGTTCGCCCTCTCCTATGGCTTTCGAGAATTCGGGAAGCTTTGCGTCGAGAATTTCTTTTCCGCGATTGTCTGAAGCGAGGTCGAGGAACATATTCGCGGGATTGAATACGTAATTCTTAACTGCCGTGAGCTTTTCGATAAACTCATCCGCCTTTTCGTCCCAATTATCGAGCAAATCCGAAAGGAAGAGATAGAAATCGATGCCGCCCAAATCCTGGTAATAGCATTCTACCTTCGAGAAGTACGAGCGCGCTCTCGCTCCCGCAAAGGAGTTGCCGCTGTTTATGATATCGCTTCTCTTATTGGCTTTTGTTTCCGCGAGAATGTCACGGAGTCTCTTCTTATCGTCAAGCTTTGACGTAAGCACGATTTCTTCAGCCAGTTCGAGAGCGTAATCGGTCTTGTCGGACATCATCTTCGTGTATATGCCGTAAAGGGGAATATAGTCGTCGAGAGTTTTATATTTCGTGTACGTAGCGGGGCCGAACCAAATACCGCCGAGGTTCATCAGCTTGTCGAAGTTCAGCTCATTGTACGTGTGCTTTGCTGTATCTACTCTGCCGAGAATACCGCCGAGAATCGAAAGATACGGTACATACTCGTGCGGAATCTTGCCTATATTAAAGTAAAGGTTAGCGTACGTAATGCCGTTTGTGTCGACATCGTGGAATACCGTCTTTGTACCGCCGACGGTAATTTCTTCGTTGCAGTAGGGGATACCCTCACGCGGGATATCGCTTCTCTCAAGAGACGGAATGCAGTTCTGTTCTTCTTCCGTAGCGGGCTGATTCTGATATTCGCGCAGTGCGTGCGTATCGTCTACTATCTTTTTGATTTCCTCTTCCGAAAGAGACTGCTTGTAATCCTCGAGCTTCTTCTTCAGTTCTTCGTTCTTCTTGTCGTTAAGTCCTCTTTCGGGCTCTATTGTAATAAGTGCGCAGTGGTCGGAATCGAGTATGTATTTCTTAACGATATCCTCGTAGTAGCCTGTGCCGACCTTCTTTCTGAGTGTCTCGTAATCATCGAGATAATGCATGTATGTAAGAGCGCAGCTGTCATCGTAAAGCCATGCCTGAAGCATATCCGATGCCACATCGAGTCCTCTCGGATATCCGCCGTAATCGGCTTCACGGAAACCGAACTCACGGCTGTTTATTGTGGCGAGAATAGCCTTTTCGCTTATTCCGTTCTTGACCTGTTCGCGGAGCGTATCCATTACGATGTTGTAGAATTTTTCGGAATCCTCTGCCTTGGCATACTTCGCCGCAATCGCGAAAGTGTCCTCTATTGCGTGCGAATCGTAATAACCGAATACATCCTCGCCGATACCCGCGTCAAGCAATGCCTGCTTTACGGGAGCACCCTCCGCGTTAAACAGTACATACGAAATCACGGATGCCGCTCTTGCCTCGAGAACATCGAGGTTGGAGCCACCGAGTGAAGCGAAAACAAGATATGCCTTGCCGTCAACCGCGTCTGTCTGACCTACGGAATATTTTTCATGTACGATTTTCGGTGCGGTGCTGCCGAAGTGCTTCTGGTGCTCGACCTCGGAATGCGGGTCTATCTTATCGAAATTCGAAAGATATTCTCTGTCGAGGAATTCGAGTCTTTCGTCCATGTCGCAGTTTCCGTAAATGAATATGTATGAATTCGACGGATGGTAATGACTGCGGTGGAATTCGAGGAACTGTTCGTATGAAAGCTCCGGAATAACGGCGGGATCTCCGCCCGAGTTTACGCCGTATGTGGTATCGGGGAACATGGTAGCGGCAACCGTCTCCCACATCGCGTTGTCGGGAGATGAGGTTGCGCCCTTCATTTCACTGTACACGACGCCGTTGATTTTGAGCTCGTCCTCGGGAGATTCCATTTCGTAATGCCAGCCTTCCTGCATGAATGTCTGGCGGTACTTGTAAATATTCGGGTAGAATACGGAATCAAGGTAAACATGCATAAGGTTTCCGAAGTCCTTATCGTTGCATGTAGCCACGGGATACAGTGTCTTGTCCGCATATGTCATCGCATTAAGGAACGTATTGAGCGAGCCTTTAACAAGCTGCATAAACGGATCGCGCGACGGGAAATGCTTGGAACCGTTCAAAACGGAATGCTCTATAATATGCGGCACACCTGTGCTGTTTGACGGCGGGGTACGAAAAGCGGCGCAAAACATTTTATTAGGATCTTCATTGGACATTACCGCGATTCTCGCACCGGATTTTTTATGTCTGAGAATAATACCCGATGAGCGGATATCATCGAGGTACTCCTCATACATAAGTTCATAGCTCGAATTCGGCTTAAGCTCGCTGTAGCTTTTGACTTGTTTTGCCATGTTTGTTTTCCTTTCTGTCATATGATATTACATTTTCACAATTATTAAGATAAGGCGAACAACGGGTGAATCCTTAAGGATACGCATCTAAACCTTGCTTATATTATCCTACTAAACGAGCTTTTTGTCAAGATACTACAATATTACAAATATGTTACGGTTTGTTAAATGCTATTGCAATGGTACATATGCGGTGTTATAATACACACGGTCACTGTGTCTTTCGGTGCGGTATCCTGTTGTCGCCGCGAAAAGCCCGGTGCCGTTTTTTAAGCAAAAAAAATAAAGCCGGACTTCTCCACTCCTCCGGCATCAATCGCGGTAATCCACAACCGCACGGGTATGAATAAAATTCATGAAAAAGAACCAAAATCCACAGAACGGTAAATCGAGTCTGCGTCTGTCGATAAGCTTTATGAAGGGCAGCACGCACTATTTCGTTCTATGCATAGTTTTCTCGCTTCTCGCCTCGTTATGTGAGCTGTTATGCCCGAAAATCATTACCTTCACTGTCGACAATGTACTGGGTGAAAGCGACATCCCCGCGTATATCGCACCGTTTATAGACAAGCTGGGCGGCATAGCTTATATTTCGTCCCATCTTTGGATTGTCGCGGCGGCAGTGCTTATCATGGCCTTGTTTCTCAGTCTTTTCCAATATCTCGAGCAGGTATTCAACAGAAAAGGCTCCGAAACTCTTGTCGAAAATATAAGAAACAAGCTTTTCTCACATCTCGAGCACCTTCCGAGCTCATGGTTTATGCAGAACCAAACCGGCGATATTATTCAGCGCTGTACATCTGACGTGGAAACCGTAAAGACCTTTCTTTCCGAACAGCTTACCACAATAATCAGCACAGTTCTCCTTATCACCATGTCGCTTATTTTCATGTTCTCCATAAATACCTCACTTGCCCTCATCGCACTTTGCGCTATTCCCGTTATATTGATCTACTCAACCGTATTCCACGGTAAAATCGGAAGCGGATTCATGAAATGCGACGAGGACGAGGGAAAGCTCTCGTCAATCGCGCAGGAAAACCTCACGGGTGTTCGTGTCGTCCGTGCTTTCGGACGTGAAAAGTACGAGGTAGACAAATTCACCGCTCAGAACAGAAAATACGCCGACTCATGGGTACACCTCGGTTTGCTTATGTCTCTGTTCTGGACTACGGGCGACATCCTCTCCGGAGTACAGGTAATGCTCATTCTTATATTCGGAACCGTACTCTGCGTAAGAGGAGAGATTACGGTCGGCGGATTTATTGCGATAGTATCGTATAACTCCATGCTCGTTTGGCCCGTACGACAGCTCGGCAGAGTTATTTCCGAAATGAGCAAAGCAAGCATTTCCTTTAAGCGTATAGACGACATCACGGGTGCCGAAGAGGAGCACGACGCTCCGAATGCCGTGGAATGCGACACGTCCGGCGATATAGTATTCGACCATGTTTCCTTCGCCTATGAAAATAAAGACGGAGAGGACACAAGGGTGCTTGACGACGTCTCTCTCACTATAAAAAAGGGTACGACAGTCGGTATCCTCGGCATGACGGGAAGCGGAAAATCCACACTTGTCCAGCTGCTGTGCCGTCTGTATGAGCTCGGGGATAACTGCGGAAAAATAACGATAAGCGGAACCGATATTAAAAACATCAAGGCTTCCTCTCTCAGAAAGAGCATCGGCATCGTTTTGCAGGAGCCGTTCCTCTTCAGCCGCACTTTGAGAGAAAACATAGGCATAACCTATACCAAGCCCTCCGAGCACGAGAAAGAAATACGCGAAAGCGCGAGAATAGCGTGTCTCGACGAAACTATAGAAAACTTCAAAAACGGTTACGAGACGATGGTCGGAGAGCGCGGTGTAACCCTCTCGGGCGGTCAAAAGCAGAGAACGGCAATAGCGCGTCTGTTGACGCAAAATTCGCCCGTTATGATTTTCGATGACAGCTTATCTGCCGTCGACAGCGAGACCGATTCGAAAATCCGTACCGCTCTTCACGAAAAAACCTCCGATTCTACCGTTATAATTATCTCTCACAGAATACAGACTCTTATGTCTGCCGATAAAATTTTCGTTATGTCCGGCGGAAAAATCGCCGAGGAGGGCAATCATAAGGAATTGCTCGCGGCAGACGGTATTTACAGGAAAATCAACGACATCCAATCCTCGGATATATCCGACAACGACGGAAAGGAGGCAAATAACTGATGGATGAAGAAACCTCCACCCAAACAACCCATCTCAAGTTTTTCGGAATACCGAAAATTCTGCCTTATCTGAAGCCGTACCTCTCCGTAATGCTCATAATGATTTTATGTGCGGTGGGAGCGTCGGTGGTAGATATTGTTATTCCGAAATTTCAGGAGTACGCGATAAACCACTACATTGCCGAGGGTACTCTCGATACTATCGGCACCTTCACCGTGCTCTACATTGTTCTGCTTCTCATGCAAAAGGGAATGGACCTCGGAAGCACGTACATCGGCACCAGAGTCGAGATGTATATAGGCCGTGACCTGAAGCAGAAATCCTTCGACCATCTGCAGACATTGTCGTTCTCTTATTTCAATCAGAACAGTGTGGGATATATTCACGCGAGAGTCATGAGCGATACCGGTAAAATAGGAAATCTCGTCTCATGGGCGTTTCTCGACTGTCTCTGGAATATGACATACATGCTCGGCGCACTTGTCGTGATGTTCAAAACAAATGCTAAGCTCACCCTGATTGTGCTTGCCATAATTCCCGCGGTCGTAATAGTTGTCAGTCTCATGCAGAAAAAGCTGACATTTGCCAATCGTAAAATAAGAGAAATCAACTCACGCATAACCGGAACATTCAACGAAGGCATAACCGGAGCCAAGACAATAAAAACCCTCGTTTCCGAAGACAAGATATATTCCGAATTCAAATCTCAGACCTCCGATATGAAGAAAATATCGGTAAACGAGTCGCGCTACCGCGGTCTTCTCTGGTCATCCCTCAACTTCGCATCGTACGTCGCGCTCGCACTCGTGTTAAAGCTCGGCGGTAATTTCACTCAAGAGCAGCTGATGACCGTAGGCACGCTGTCACTGTTCATGTCATACTCAATGGGTATTATGTCGCCTATACGCTGGATAATCAACTCTATTTCACAGCTTATAATGATTCAGGTAAACATCGAACGTCTCACGGGACTTCTCGAAACCGAATCGGATGTTGCCGACTCGCCCGAGGTAATCGAAAAGTACGGCGATATGTTCACTCCCAAAAAGGAAAACTGGGAGGACATCAAGGGAGATATAGAATTCGAAGATGTTTCCTTCAAGTACCCCGACGGCGATGAATACATACTCGAGCACTTCAACCTTAAAATTCCGCACGGAACGAATGTTGCGATTGTAGGTGAAACCGGAGCGGGCAAATCCACTCTCGTAAACCTTGTCTGCAGATTCTTCGAGCCGACATCGGGCCGTCTTCTCATAGACGGACGTGACGCCCGCGAAAGATCACAGCTTTGGCTGCACTCGAATATCGGTTATGTGCTTCAGACACCGCATCTCTTCTCGGGAACAATAAGAGACAACCTCAGGTACGGCTCTCCCGATGCGACCGATGAGGAAATAATGGCGGCACTGAAAATAGTATCCGCCGACGGAATCGTCGAAAAAAGCGAAAAAGGACTCGATACGGAAGTCGGTGAAGGCGGAGACCTGCTCTCAACAGGCGAAAAACAGTTGATTTCGTTTGCACGCGCCGTTCTCTGCAACCCCAAAATACTCGTTCTCGATGAAGCGACATCGTCAATAGATACATTCACCGAGCAGCTGATTCAAAACGCACTCGAGACAGTAATCGCCGGAAGAACCTCGTTCATGATTGCTCACCGTCTGTCGACCGTAAGAAACGCCGATATTATACTCGTTGTACGCGACGGAAAGATAGTGGAATCGGGAACACACTCCGAGCTGCTCGCGAAAAAAGGATATTATTACTCACTTTATACGCGTCAGTACGAAATGGAAGCAACCGCCGCAGCGTTCAAAAGCATGAAATAAGCCGAATTAATCAGGCTTCACCGAGGTACGAGGGCCGTGTACGGTCTTCGTACCTTTTTGATTTAACGAATTTAATCGAATTCTAATCATTACCCGCTTTATCCGATTTTCTCGGTATGGTATAATTAGGATAAGTTTTACGAAGGGAGAATATGAAATGTACAAAAAAATTATCTCTTTAATCTCTGCGGTACTTGTACTCATGACCTTTGCCTCATCGTGTTCAAAAGGCGGTGCGGGCAGCTCGGACAGCACAAATACCGCCGATGGTGAAGTAATCGAAAAAGTATCCGTACTTACTGATGTATATACCGAATCGATTCTCGAGGTTCCCGACGGTTATGACTATTCGGACAATATGCAGCCGTCTTACGATGCGAAGAGCGGGGAGCTTCGTCTGCTTTTAAGCAAATACAATGCCGAATTCGACGACAACGGGGATTACATAGGCGGCGGTTATACGTATGCGGTATGTACATACGACAAGGACATGAAGCTGACCGACACAAAACAGCTTGTAATTTCCGCAAAAGACAACATATACATAAACAACTCCTGCATTGTCGGAGACGCTTTGTATTACCTCTCCGAAAGCTATGACTCTCAAACATATTCATCGACATACTGCGTGTGCAGGTACGATCTTGCAACCGACGAAACCGTTAAATCAGATGATATCAAGGGAATGTTCGGTTCAGCCGAAAATTCGGAATGGTTTTATATTCAGTATTTCCTGTGTGACGCATCGGGAAATCTTTACCTCGCCGCAGACAACGAAATCGTTGTTGTGGATTCCGACTTTGTTTTCAAGGCATCCGTTCCGCTGTCAAACTGGATAATGTCAATGAACGTCTCCACAGACGGTGATATATACGTGGCATCGTATTTCACAGACGGCTACGGAATCGCGAAGCTCGACTCGAATTCTAAATCCTTCGGCACTCCCACATACTTAAACACCCCCAACATCGGCAGCGTATTTTTCGCCGACGGATATGATTATTACTATACATTGAGCGACGGAGTTTACGGCTGTACCGTTTCGGATGACGGTACAATGACGGATGAAATGATTTTAAACTATGCAAATTCCGACATTTCGGCTTCCGACTTCAATATTCACGCCGTAATAAGCAAGGATATGATTCTGGCAACCGACTATTCGTCCGAAAACAATGCCCCTCATGTCTATCTGAAAAGCGACGATATTGATCTGTCGAATGTAACCGTTGTGGAGGCTGCCACAGCAGAATACAACAACTCAACATTATCGGCAAGCATTGTCAAGTACAATAAGGAGCACAGAGATACACGCATTGTTTTAACGGATTATTCGAAATACAATACCGATATCGATTACTATGCCGGAACAACCAAGCTGGTAAACGACATCTCAGCCGGTATATACAAACCCGATATTGTAGTCAGCAGCTACAACTACGGTCCCGCGGCGGCTCTCGTATCACAAGGCCTCTTTACGGATCTCGGCACGTATCTGTCATCGGATTCGAGTTTAAACAAGGATGATATTCTCGACAGCGTACTGCGTGCATTCTCCACGTCTGACGGAAAGCTTTGGGGACTTACCTCCAATGTCAACGTAATGACTCTCGCGGCTAAGACGGATACGCTGAACGGACTTACCTCATGGACTCTTGACGAAATGCTCGATTACGCCGAATCTCTTTCCGAAGGCACCGCACTGATGTACGGTCTTACGCAGTCAAATGTATTCGGCTTTTTCGGAAGTGCATTCGACTCGTTTATTGATTTCGACAACAATACATGTGATTTCGAAAACGAGACATTCTACAAGCTTCTGAATTATATAGCGTCTCTTCCCACGGAATTCGATTACTCATCTCAGAATGACGAGGATAATTATTATCTGCGTTATCAGAACGGAACGGTAGCTCTCTACAATTCGTATAATTACTCCATCCCGAGCTTTATAGAATTACAGGCTGTGTTCAACTCGAAGGATTTCACGCTCATCGGATATCCGACTGCGGGTGAAAATACACGCGGCGGAACCGTCACATCGGATTCGGTATTTATATTGACAAGCTGCTGTGATAATCCCGACAAGGCATGGGACTTCATTAAATCCGCCGTTACCTCATGTGATGATTATTACGGCGGAATCCCCGTTATCAAATCGAAAATCAAAGAAGAATGTGAAAAGTATTACGACTACGAATTCGAATTCTACTTTAACGGTTCATCGTCTTACGGCCTGAAAAATACGGACGTTACACGCACACAGGATGATTTAACGGAGCCCGGAATCATCACATATTTAACCGAGGACGATGCGGACGCGATTATCGATTACCTGAACAATATGTGCGGTTCTCCCCTGACCGAATCAATCCCCTCCGAGGTTACAAACATCATCACCGAGGAAATCACTTCGTTCACGGGAGGCGCGAAAAACGCCGAAGACTGTGCGCGCATAATTCAGTCCCGTGTCAAAATATGGTTGTCCGAGCATGAATAAATAATATTAACGGAGGAAATGCATGGTTAACCTCGAAATAGAGAGAAAATATCTCATTGTTCTGCCGAGTGATGACGTCTTCGCATCGTTCGCGGACTGTACCAAACGTCATATAACCCAAACCTATCTGAAGCAAAAAGAGCAAAGTGTCGAGCGCAGAATCAGGAAAGTTACGTTTTCCGACGGTCGTACTTTATATTATTATACGGAAAAGCGTACTAAAAACGCCACAACCAGATTCGAAGACGAACGAGAGATTACATTCGACGAATACGGTGCACTGTCCGCAGAGGGTATATCTTCGCTTACTAAAACAAGATATGCCTTCCCGTATGCGGGTCACACCATAGAGATTGACGTGTATCCGTACGAAATCGGCGGAGACGCGTTAAACGGATACGCGGTAATGGAAATCGAACTCGAGAACGAGAGAGAAAACATTGAACTGCCCGCAAGCATTACCGTAATACGCGAGCTGACGGGAACACGTGAGTTTTCCAACAAAGTTTTGGCTAAACCCATACAATAACAAAAAAACGGCTGACGCATCGGTTATCTCACCGCGGTGTCAGCCGTTTTCTGTTTGTCATAATATGCCGAGCGACTTAATCGCACGGTCGAATGCGTTCTCCGCCATGGAATTCGCCTTCGATATGAGCTTTATGTTCATGTCGAGTGCGCGCTTTTTCAGCTTCATAACCGATTTAGCCGATGCCTGCTTTCCGTCATCGAAAAACACCGTCGACAACAGCACGGCTTTCGTGTAGGTACTGCCGAATTTCTCGGACACGGTACCGAGCTTATACAGCTCCTCTGTTTTTATATCGCCGTTTTTACACGAAATGAATATAGGACACACCCCGCACATAAGCATACAGTCGATTTCGTTTTGAGTACCGCCGAACCTTCCGTCATCCTCATCCCAACCGATGGTGATTCCCGTCTCCGCACTGCAGAACACATCGGTCTCGTTGTGCTTTGCTCGGATTCCCGCAAGATATGTTCTGTACTCGAGAATAGTACCCGACTTATTCAGGCAATCCTCCGCAATCTTATTTTTATATCTGAAAAACCAGCTTCCGCGCCGTGACATTTCTTCGTCGATTACGATAAGTCCGTGCGACACAAGAGCATTCCATAGCTGCCTGTCAACCGAGTTTTTCGTTCCCGAGCCGATAACATCCTTCGATATGGTTCTTATATCACTTTCTCCGTATCGGCTTGTCTCCGATGAAAGCTTTCCTATTTTGGCATTCCATCCCGCGGGGTCCGTCCTGCACAGCGACCACATCACATCGATATCATTCGCCAAACCGCTGTCCGAATCGAATTTTTCTCCTCTTCCGCACACACTTCCGCCGTGCAGAATAATATTCTCTTCACAGGTCAGGTATACCTCCGTTTTGTATGAGAAATCGAAAACGAATTTCTCCGTTCCCTCATCCATGCCGTAACGAAACAGAACTCCCCTTCTGCTTACAGGATTAATACGAAAGGCAAACAGATTACGGCTGTTTTTTCTGCCGAGTGTCATACCCACAGCCGTCAGCACTGCACTGTCTCCGCCCGATATATCGACTACATAATTTTCGTTGTCATCTGACAGTATTTTCCCGAGAACATCGCATATGTCGTCAAGGTCGTTCTTCGACACTTTAACGGCATCCATATCGCACTCTATTCCTCTGCCCGACAAAATACGTTTATAACGCGGTATTTCCCGCCATACTTTTTTCGTATCGGGGGAAATAAATACAGTTTTTCTCGGCATAAGTGCGAGTGTCGATATAAAGTTTTCTATAGGTGAACCCGAAAAAATTTCAATCAGCGTCATTAACTGCCTCCCGCCGTAAATCTGCGTATCGTCAATCAAGTGCCGAAGCACACTCGAGAGCTATTTCCATCATAGTCGTAAACGTATTCTGTCTTTCACTCGCCGTTGTCGCTTCTTTCGTGAGTATATGATCCGAAACCGTACAGATTGCAAGTGCTCGCTTGCCCAACCTTGCGGCATTCATATACAGTGCCGCCGTTTCCATTTCGATAGCCATAACTCCCATTTTCTGCCATTTTTCCGTGGCATCGACGTCGTCGGTGTAAAATGTATCCGATGAAAGGAGATTGCCGACATGGTATCTGACACCGAGCGATTCGGCGACACCGACAGCCTTCTTCAGTATATCGAAAGAAGCAATCGGAGCAAAGGTTCCCGGAAGATGATACTGCGACGCATAATTCGAATTGGTACACGCTCCCATACCGAATACTATGTCTCTTAGGTGAATATCCTCTCTTATGGCTCCCGCCGAGCCGATACGCATGATATTTTCCACTCCGTAATACGAAAACAATTCATATGAATAAATTCCCATAGACGGCATTCCCATGCCGCTTGCCATTACCGATACACGGTGTCCTTTATATTCACCCGTGTATCCGCCGATTCCGCGTACATTGTTGACGAGAACAGCACCCGTCAGGAAGTTTTCGGCTACAAATTTCGCTCTGAGCGGATCCCCGGGCATCAGTACTGTTTTCGCAAAGTCCTCCGGAGATGCGGAGTTATGCGGTGTCGGGTAATTTGGCATAATTGCTCCTCCTTTTTATATAAGAATCGTTATCGAGTCGTATTGATTACGGCCTCGACAGCGAATACTCAGCTTTCCCATATTCTTATTCCGCTTATTTTTCCGTTGACGGAACCGTTGTCATTTACCGTGAATCCGTGTGCGGCGAGATATTCATCGGCTTTATCAAACCACACCGTCAGCTTTTCCTTATAGTGACAGTCCGATGTTACTATGATGCGTCCTCCGGCCTTTTTTATTTCATCGAGTATGAATCCCGCGGGATACGGAAGTACGGTTAAGCCTCTCGCAATGGCGCCTGTGTTTAGCTCGAATAAATCACAGTATTTCATGCATTCGTGTACGGCACGCAGGGCATATTCTTTATAGGTGTCCGTTTCGGGTATTGTCGAAAACTTTGTCGGCAAATCGAAATGACCGATTATGTCGGTCTTATTGCGTGCCACATTGTCAACGACTTTATCGAAATAAGCTTTGGCGAAATCATCGGTACTGCCTCCGAACAAATCATCGACAAGCTTCTTTAAAAGCTCCGCAGATGAATCTATAGGGAGACTTTCACCGTGTCTCGCCATTTCATGCACCGATGAAATAATATAATCATACTCGAAATCGGGTATTTCGGACTCCGAATCCTGTTCGATGCCGAGGTATATCTTTATTCTGTCTCCGTATTCATCGGCAAGCGAACGTACCTTATCGCGGTAGCCGACTTCTCCCTCACGCGTCATGCAGTATTCTTCCTCTACACGTGTGTAGCTGTGGTCGGAAAATCCGAGATGAGTGAATCCGAATTCAAGTGCGGCATCGACTACCTCACGGCATGTATACTTTCCGTCCGAATATATCGAGTGAGTATGAAAATTGTGGTTCTGCATTATATTGTGTGCTCCTTTAAAATCATCGTTAACTGTGAAATGTCGTTTATACTTTCATCGAAGTCATCGGTTTTACCGCGTCCGTTTTCTTCTCCGAAACCGTATTCGGCATATATGAACGGTATTCCCGCCCCTCTCGCACCGACGGAATCGCTGATCGTATCCCCGACATACACAGGCGACTGAATTGAATTTCTCTTTACTATATCTTTTATATTTTCTGCTTTGTTCTTACCGCTCCGTCCCGACGACTCCCAGTCCGTAAACAAATCGAACATTTTGTGTGCCGTAAGAAAGGCTTCTATATATCCGTCCTGGCAGTTGCTGACAATAAACAGCCGCTCCCCTGTCTCATATAAACACTCAAGCGTCTCTCTGACATGAGGATACAGTCTGCCGCCGCGTGAAGGAAGCCACTTGTTCTCGAGCATACAGCTTTCGTTCATCAGGGCAAACGCATCGGCAAACGTCATATCGGGGAAAAAAACTCCCGCAAGCTCCTCGTTTGTAAGCCCCATATACTTTTTTACTGTCTCGGTGTTGAGCGGTTGTGCCGGTGTAACATTGGGGTGCCGTTTCAGTACCTCGATCCAGGTCTCCGCCGTTACCGCCGTAGCATCCCAAAGAGTTCCGTCAAGATCGAATATAACACCGTCACATTTCATTAAGTATAAGTCTCCTGTAATTTTCGTAAACCTCGCTGTATGTACCCTCTCCGCCTCTGAGCTCATACAACCACCTTCCGGAGTAGTTTTTTTCTTCGAGAAGCGATATGATTTTATCCCAATCGTTCACGCCTTTTCCGGGAAGCCAATGACGTTCGTCGATTCTGTCATAGTCCGACACATGGAGAGTCACAATTCTGTCCGACACGGCTGATATATAGTCGATATTTTGCTCCGTAAGGCTGTGATTCATGTCGAAGCAAACCTTCAACTCGGGTATCGCATCAAGAAAAATACTCATTTCATCATGCGTTCTGCAAAGGCAAGTTCTCGGTAAATTCTCAAGTGCCAAAGTAACGCCAGCACCATGTGCCGCATCCGAAATTCTCGCTATAGTATCGGTCGCCGCTTTCAGTCTCTCTGCCCTCTCGTTATCGGCGTACGGCTCTCCCGACGGATGAATAACCGCTATTTTTATACCGGCGCCGCCTGCGGCTTTCAAAAGCTCGGACTGTACTTTCACGGTAAAGTTCCTCTTCTCTGCATCGAATGATGCGGGGTCGATATCGCCGAACGGGGAGAACGGAAGGTGTACGGATGAAATGTTAACACCGCACATCCGCGCGTTTTTAACCATAAGCTCCGTACTGTGAATAAAGTCCGCTTTATCAAACGGAGCTAAATTTCCGGACGACAGCTCAACCTCATGTATGCCGTCGGCGGCAAGACTACGCAGTGAGCTTTCGTTCATCGCCTCGAATCCGACGGACAAGGCGCACTTCCATGTTTTACGGTCGGTCATATAATTCACACCTCTCTTATGTTAAATTTAATTCCGATTTTATTCTAAATGAATTATATCACACCAATGTAATCAAAACAAGAAACTCAGCGTAAAAACAATACATTTTAATTTTGTATGAGTATGATAATCATTTAACGTATTGACAAACTTTAACGCATGGTATATAATTAGAGGGTGTAATAATCTAAATGCTATGATGGAAAGAGTAGCGGCATTATGCTTTGCAGAGAGTCGGTGTACGGTGCAAACCGATGGGCATGTGTACGTGAAAATCACTCCTGAGCTGCCGGGTGAGCATTATCGAAACGCAAACCCGCGACGGATTCCCACCGTTACAGGGGAGCTCCATGACAGTGCGAGTGGTTTTTGCTCTTTTACGAGCGTTTCCCGGACTTGTGCCGGTTTTTTTATTTTTAAGGCAATTTAATTCATAAAGCATCGGTAAGCCGTTTGTTTGCGATGATAATCTCATCGTATCGCGGCTATCGTTATCGGAGGAAGTATGTATAACAAGGTGTCTGCAAACATGAACTTTGTAGAGCGTGAGCATGAAACGCTGAAGTTCTGGAACGACAACAAAATTTTCGAAAAACAGCTTGAACAAAACAAAGGCAAACGCGAATATACCTTCTACGACGGACCGCCTACAGCCAACGGAAAGCCTCATATCGGCCATGTGCTGACCAGAGTAATAAAGGATATGATTCCCCGTTACCACTGGATGAAGGGATGCGATGTTCCCCGTAAGGCAGGATGGGATACACACGGACTTCCCGTTGAAATCGAAGTCGAGAAAAAGCTCGGCCTTGACGGAAAAGATCAAATCGAACAATACGGACTCGAACCGTTTATCAAGCAGTGCAAGGAGTCCGTATGGAAATACAAGGGCATGTGGGAAGATTTCTCCGGCACAGTAGGATTCTGGGCCGATATGGAACATCCTTATGTCACATACGACAACACATTCATCGAATCGGAATGGTGGGCACTTAAAGAAATCTGGAATAAGAATTTACTCTACAAGGGCTTTAAAATCGTTCCGTATTGCCCGCGCTGCGGTACTCCCCTCTCCGCTCAGGAGGTAGCTCAGGGCTACAAGACAGTCAAAGAGCGTTCGGCTATCGTCAGATTCAAGGCTAAGGGAGAAGACGCTTATTTTCTCGCATGGACCACTACACCGTGGACACTCCCCTCAAACCTCGCACTCTGCGTAAATCCCGACGAAACATACGCAAAGGTTAAAGCCGCAGACGGATATACTTATTACATGGCAAAGGCTCTGCTTGACACTGTTCTCGGAAAACTCAAGACGGAGGATGCTCCCGCTTACGAAATAATCGAAGAAATGACGGGAAGCTCGCTCGAATACCGCGAATACGAACCTCTTTACGCATGCGCAGGCGAGGCAGCCGCAAAGCAAGGCAAGAAGGCTCATTATGTCACATGCGACTCATACGTTACGATGAGCGACGGTACTGGTATCGTTCATATGGCTCCCGCATTCGGTGAGGACGACGCAAGAGTATGCCGCAAATATGACTTCCCGTTCGTACAGTTCGTAGACTCCAAGGGCAACCTCACGTCCGAAACACCGTATGAAGGTGTGTTTGTGAAGAAGGCGGATCCGATGGTTCTCGAGGATCTGAAAAAAGAAGGAAAGTTATTCGACGCACCCAAATTCGAGCATGAATACCCGCACTGCTGGAGATGCGACACACCGCTTATCTACTACGCACGTGAGTCATGGTACATTAAGATGACCGCGGTACGCGACAATCTTATCAAAAACAACAATACCGTCAACTGGATTCCCGAATCAATCGGTAAGGGAAGATTCGGCGACTGGCTCGAAAACGTACAGGACTGGGCAATCTCCCGTAACCGTTACTGGGGTACACCTCTCAATATCTGGGAATGCCCCGATTGCGGATGCCGTCATTCGATCGGCAGTATAGCCGAACTCAAGGAAATGAGCGGCAATTGTCCCGATGATATAGAGCTCCACCGTCCCTATATTGATGCCGTTACCATCAAATGCCCGAAATGCGGAGGAGAAATGCACCGTGTTCCCGAGGTTATAGACTGTTGGTTCGACTCGGGTTCCATGCCGTTCGCACAGCATCACTATCCCTTCGAAAACAAAGAAGTTTTCGAGAGACAGTTCCCCGCAGACTTCATCAGTGAAGCGGTTGACCAGACACGCGGATGGTTCTACTCGCTTATGGCTATTTCGACTCTGCTCTTCGATCAGGCTCCGTACCGCAACGTTATAGTTCTCGGCCACGTACAGGACGAAAACGGACAGAAAATGTCGAAATCAAAGGGAAATGCGGTAGACCCCTTCGAAGCACTCAACACCTACGGTGCCGATGCGATAAGATGGTACTTCTATACCAACAGCGCTCCGTGGCTTCCCTCGAGATTCAGCGGAAAAGCCGTTCAGGAGGGACAGAGAAAGTTCCTCGGTACTCTCTGGAACACGTATGCTTTCTATGTACTCTATGCGGATATAGACTCCTTCGATCCCACCAAGTATGACTTAAAGAGCTGCTCACTTTCCGTAATGGACCGCTACATTCTTTCCGTCCTCAATACTACGGTGTCGGCAGTCGATAAAAATCTTTCCGAATATAAAATTCCCGAAGCCGCACGCGCTCTTTACGAATGCGTAGACGAATTATCCAACTGGTATGTACGCCGCTGCCGTGAACGCTACTGGGGTATTGAGATGACCGACGACAAGGCCGCTGCCTACATGACGCTTTATACCTGCCTTGTAACACTTGCGAAAACCGCCGCTCCCATGGTTCCGTTTATGGCCGACGATATATACCGCAATCTCGTTTGCTCCGTTGATAAGTCCGCGCCTATATCGGTTCACCTCTGCTCATTCCCCGAGGTCGACGAGTCGTTCATTGACAAAAATCTCGAAAACAACATGAAAAAGGTCGTCGATATCGTAGTTCTCGGACGTGCGGCAAGAAACGGCGCCAATATAAAGAACCGCCAGCCTCTGTCCGCACTTTACGTAAAATCCGAAGGCGCGTCCGAGCTCAGTTCGTTCTATACCGATATTATCCGCGACGAATTAAACGTAAAAGAGGTTAAGGTTGTAGACGATATGTCGGCACTGTCATCCTACTCATTCAAGCCGAACCTTAAAACCGTAGGCCCGAAGTACGGCAAGCTTCTCGGTAAAATACGTACCGTACTCCAGAATGACGATTTCGACGGCAATGCCGCTATGGCAGAGCTCAAATCGAGCGGTGTTCTTACCCTCGATCTCGGCACAGACAAAGCCGCCCTCGAGGAAGGCGACCTGCTTATCGAGGTTAAGCAGAAGGAAGGCTTCTACACCGTAAACGACAACGGCATCACCGTAGCTCTCGACACCACGCTCACAGATGCGTTGGTTGCGGAAGGATTTGTCCGCGAGCTGATATCCAAGATACAGACAATGCGTAAGGAAGCCGATTTTGTTGTCACCGATCATATATCCGTTTCGATATGCGGAAGCGAGAAAATCGAAAACATCGTCAAAGCATCTCCCGATGAGCTTACCTCAAGTGTTCTCTGTGATGAACTCGTATTCGCTCCGATGACAGATTCCGCTCTCGAAAAAGAATGGGATATCAACGGTGAGAATGTAACGATTTCCGTAAAAAAGTTATAAGCATATCGACGGATACGCATAAATATAAAATTCAAGGCGCTTTCGTTCTCAACATGTTGTTTAGAATGACATTAAAAAATTTTTGAAAGCTATTGATTTAATCGTCGATTTTTGATATAATAAAGGTAAGTACAAAGATGCAGTCATCTTTGGCATTTCCTGTATATCGGAATGCCGTATATTTTAATATTATGGAGCGTATAAAATGATATCTCGTGATGTTACAATACAGAATAATGTAGGTCTCCATGCCAGACCGGCTACATTCTTCATTCAGAAAGCAAATTCATATAAAAGCTCTATCTGGATCGAAAAAGACGACAGAAGAGTAAACGCTAAGAGCCTTCTTGGTGTTCTTTCTCTCGGCATCGTAAAGGGTATGACCATAACCCTTATCGCAGACGGTTCTGATGAACAGGATGCTCTCGACGGTCTTGCCGCACTTATCGACACAGGCTTTGCCGAATAAATTTCCAATTTAAATTAATGTAAGCTGAGCGATGGTGGATTTCTGCCCTCGCTCACTTTATTATGTGGACATATGCCTCAGATTTCAAAAAACATCGACTGGCTCAGAGAAAAATCAGCTTCTCTGCCGCGCACCCCCGGTGTATATATAATGCAGAACGAGGACGGTCATGTGATTTACGTCGGAAAATCACGCTCTCTCAGAGACAGAGTTTCCCAGTATTTTCACGGAACTCACGACGAAAAAACCACACAAATGGCGGCATCGGTATATGATTTTCGCTTTATCACCTGTGATACGGAAATGGAAGCGCTTGCCCTCGAAAACAGCCTGATAAAGCAATATACGCCGAAATACAACATACGTCTTAAGGATGCGAAATCGTATCCTTACATCAGAATAGGAATCAAATCCGTATATCCGCGAATAACGATGACGCGCAAAAGGCTGCCCGACGGTGCACTTTATTTCGGCCCTTACTCGTCGACTGCCGCGGTATTTACGACAATCGCTCAAATCGAAAGAACACTGCGTATTCCGACATGTAAAAGAAAATTTCCCGAGGATATCGGCAAGGACAGACCTTGCATATACTACCAGATAGGGCGGTGTATGGGTGTCTGTACGGGCGAAATCGGTGTAGACGAATACAATGATGCGATATCGCGTGCATCCGAGATACTCCGCGGCGGTACTCAGGAGGTTATTCGTTCGCTTACCGAAAAAATGATGCGCTTATCCGATGAACTTGAGTTTGAACAGGCCGCAAAATGCCGTGACACAATAGATGCACTGCGCAAGCTCGGCGAAAGGCAAAAAGCCGTCGGCGATCCTACAACCGAATGCGATGTTATAGGCTTGCACATGACGAGCTATGACAATGAGAGCGTCAGTTTTCGCGATTGTGCAACCGTATTTTATATCAGAAGCGGATATATCACAGACAGCGAACATTTTATTTTCGGAAAAGACGAAATCACTCTCTCGAATTATACATCCGAAAACACGGATGACGACGGCGATTCACCTCTCTCGTCGTTTGTTATGTCATTATACCAGTCACGCGAATACATTCCGTCCGAAATTCTGCTTTCGTTCGAGCTTCCCGAGCACGACAGAATACTGCTTTCCGACTACCTTACGGAAAAATCGGGAAGAAAGGTTACAATACGCACGCCTAAAAAAGGCGCATCGAAATACCTGTGCTCTATGGCTGTAAAGGATGCGGCAGACCATTCCGCAAACAGCCAACGCCGTGAATCCGATAAGGAAAAGACACTCGTAAATCTCGCACAGCTGTTGTGCCTCGAGGTTGTACCGCAAAGAATCGAGGCATACGATATTTCGAACCTCGGTGACGAGCATATAACGGCAGGCATGGTTGTTGCCATCGACGGAAAGCTCGTGAAATCCGAATACCGTTCGTTCAACATACGCTCCACGGATATTCAGGATGACTACGCCTCAATGACCGAAGCTATATCGCGTCGTCTGTCACACATCGGAGACGAAAACGGTTCAATGAGTGTTTGTCCCGACTTGATACTGCTTGACGGCGGCAAAGGGCACGTTTCGGTCATAAAGGAACTCATGCGCGAGAAGGGTTTTGATATACCTGTTTTCGGCATGGTCAAGGACGAACACCATAAGACACGTACACTTACGGATGAAGAGTGTGAGTTGAATATCGCAAGGCACCCCGATGTGTTCAAGCTGATTTACGAAATACAGGAAGAAGTCCATCGCTTCACCGTCGGCAGGATGACAGGTGCCAAAAGAAAAACTCTCAAAGTATCATCGCTTGAAAAAATACACGGTATAGGCCCCGCTAAGGCAAAGCTGCTTTTGAGCCGTTTCGGTTCACTGACGGCTATAAAGAATGCGAGTGAAAGCGATATCGCGGATACCCCCGGTATAAGCCTCACGGACGCGGAAAATATATTTAACTATTTCGGAAAACAAACAACAAAAAACGATAACGGAGATTAACATATGAGAATTATTACAGGAAGTGCGCGCGGAACCAAGCTGGCTACAATTGACGGAGATACCACACGTCCTACAACCGATCGCGTAAAGGAAGCATTGTTTTCGATGATTCAGTTCGACATCGAGGGAAGAAATGTCCTCGATTTATTCGGCGGATGCGGTCAGCTTGCTCTTGAAGCTTTGTCGCGCGGTGCGGCTAAAGCTACCATCATCGACCAATCTCGAGACGCCACAAATGTTATCATAGAAAACGCGAAAAAAACACACCTTTTCGAAAAATGCAGAGTTTCCACTGCGGATTATACTTCATTTATACGCGGTGCTGCGAAAAAAGAAAAATACAATATAATCTTTCTCGATCCGCCCTATAATACTGGACTTCTTCCCGCTTCCCTGAAAGCACTCGACAATGCGGAGCTCTTCGCTCCCGGTGCGTATATTGTTTGCGAGACCGATTGCGATATTCCGCCTAAAGCCACACGCATACGCAAGGACGAGGAAGTGACCGAAGAATGCATACTGAAGGATGTATTCGGAGGCAGTGAAGCCCTGCGCGACAAATTCGATGTCCTCCGCTCCGCTTTATACGGACGCACCAGAATAACGCTTCTCACACCGAAGGTTGAGGCAGAGGAATGAAACGTGCAGTAATCACGGGCAGCTTTGACCCGATAACCGCAGGACACCTCGATTTAATAAAGCGTGCCTCCGATATTTTCGATGAAATCTATGTCGTTATATTATTTAACGCAGAGAAAAAAAACGGTATGTTTTCTCCGGAAAACCGTCTTAAACTGCTCGATGCCGCAGTATCGGAGCTGAGCGGGAATATCAAAACCGACATGTGGTCCGGACTGACATCGGATTACATGCACAAGGTCGATGCCGAATTCATCGTACGCGGAGCGAGAAACGCAACGGATTATGATTATGAAGCGGAGTTGGCGTTAATCATGAAGCGTTTCGATCCTAAATTCGAAACGATAATACTTCCCTCCTCCCCGACTTTAACCGCTGTTTCGTCGACATATGTACGTGAACTTCTGAAGTACGGCTGTGAGCTCGGAGACGCCGTGCCGTCATCATGCGTCGGTCTGATGCGCGAGCTGTTATTAAGTGATTAACAACCCATACTATAAAACGAAAGGACACAATCGTTATGAACGCAAAACAAATAATGCAGGTTTTCCGTGATACCGCGTATATCCGCACGGGAGGCAGTGACGAGGAAAAGAAGTGTGCCGCTTATCTCATCGATGTTCTTGCGGGAATGGGACTCGAGGCTCATACGGAACCTTTCAATGTCGCCATGGCAAAGAATGTCAGTGCTGAGTTAACGGCAGACGGAAAGACAATTCCGTGCGAAGGCTATCGCTGTGCAGGCTGCGGTGATGTAGAAGCTCCACTGTACTACATGACCGGCACGGACTCTTATTCACTTTCTCAGTGCAAGGGTAAAATCGTCATTTTCGACGGCTATCTCGGCTATTGGAAGTACCACGATCTCGTTGAAAACGGTGCCGTAGGCTTTATAACATACAGCGGTGATGCCAATTACCGTGACTATGACATTGACAAGCGTGAGCTTCGCCGCTTCACCGTTGACGGTGCAAACGGTGTCAAGCTTCCCGGAGTAAATATCAATGCGAAATCGGCAATATCCTTGATAAAAAATAAAGTAAAAAACGTTCGTATTTCCCTTTCCCAGGAGGAATACGAAGGCGAATCGCAGAATATCGTGCTTGATATGCCCGGAATAATCCCGGAAACGATTATTTTCAGTGCGCATTACGACTCGACACCCCTTTCAACCGGAGCTTATGATAATATGTCGGGCTCGATAGGTCTTATATATCTTGCCGAATACTTTAAATCCCACCCGCATCGTCATTCACTGCGTTTCGTCTGGTGCGGCAGTGAGGAACGCGGACTGCTCGGCTCCAAGGCTTATTGTGCCGCTCACGAGGATACTCTGGAATCGATAGTACTTAATATAAACCTCGATATGATAGGATGTATAATGGGCGGTTTCATCGGATGCTGTACATCCGAGGACAAACTCGTGCATTACATAAGCTACCTCGGACTCGAAACAGGTTTCAGCATCAGAACATCCCAGGACGTATATTCAAGTGACTCTACTCCGTTCGCCGACCGCGGAATTCCCGCCGTTTCGTTTGCTCGCGGTGCTCCGCACAACACTGCGACGATTCACAACCGTTATGACACCACAGCGGTAATGCTCGCATCAAGAATGATAGAAGACTGTACATTCATTACCGAGTTTGCGGACAGAATGGCCAATGCCGTACAGTGTCCTGTCGCACGCAAGATGCCGGACAATATGAAGGACAAGCTTGACATTTACCTCTGCCGCAAACGCGAAGGCTGATATAACCCGATTTACCGACATTAAAGCCGCATGGTTAAATACCATGCGGCTTTTGAATTTGATTCGACTGTGATTTTCTGATCGATTTAATAAAATCAATAATGATATTTTTTGCGCATACCGAGCATAAAGCCCAAAGATACAACCGTGCTCAAAATCTCACTTGCGTCGAGTGCGTACCATACTCCGTCAAGCTGCCAGATTTCGGGAAGAACAAGTATGCATACAACGGGAAGTATCAGGGAACGAACAAACGATATAGCCGCTGAAACGGCTCCGTCATTCAAGGCCGTAAAGAACGATGACGCGTACATGTTAAACCACATTACAAGGAACGGAATCGCGCATATTCTGAATGCTCTTACTGTCATTTCAAGCAATGCCGCATCGTATCCGACAAATATAGATGCTATCGTTCTCGCAAGTATCAAAGCAAGTGTCGTAAGAATTACAGCGGATGACGAAAGCATTATCATACTCTTTTTCAGAATATTCTTCATTTCTTTGTGATTGGCCGCTCCGTAGTGGAATCCCATTACGGGCGAGCTTCCGGATGAATATCCCATGAAAATACCTATAAATATAAACGATGCGTACATCACAACACCGTATGCGGCAACTCCGTCCTCACCCGCATATTTCATAAGCTGCATATTATAAAGTACACCCGTCACGGAGGCGGATATGCTTGTCATCATTTCAGATGAACCGTTGATGCATGCTTTTACAACAGGCTTTACCTCGAATTTCGTTTTACATAATCTGACGTCCGATTTATTTCTCTTGCTTATAAACCATATAAAAGGTACACCTCCGCCTACACATTGGCTGAGTCCCGTAGCGAGTGCCGCACCCGCAACTCCGAGGCCGAAAAACGCCATGAATACATAGTCGAGTATCATGTTCGTGACACCCGCCATAATAATAACGGACATTGCGAATTTGGGCTTTTCCGCAACAATCATATAGCTTTGCAGCGTGTACTGCGCATGCTGTGCCACATTAAAGCACAAACATACAGTTCCGTATGTCATAACATCACCTATCATCGCATCGGTAGCTCCGAAAAGGTAGGCAACGGGACGGAGTATTGCTATACCGACGCCCGTAAGCAAAATACTCGAGCCGAACATCAGGTACATCATCATCGTGAAGTATCTCTGGCCTCTGTGTACATCGCCTTCTCCGAATGTCTTAGCCACAAGCGCACTTCCTCCGACGCCTATCATAGCACCGAATCCGCCGAGAATCTGAAGATACGGCATAATAAGGTTAACCGATGCAAAGGCGGTTTTTCCGACGAAGTTGGAAATGAAAAATCCGTCAACCATTCCGTAAATAGACGTGAATATCATCATGAATATCGACGGCAGTGTAAAACGAATCAGTTTATCATATGTAAAATGGTCTGAAAGCTTAATTTGCATTTTATCACACCTCAATTATTTTTAACTTCAATTGCCTGAATCTCACTCTTCAATGAAGATGTGATTTTCTCCGTCATTTTAAGATAAATTTCAAGTTCTTGTACAGACAGATGCGAATATGCTCTTTCCTCAGCATCACGCAGTATATCCGTTGTTGAGCTTGTCAATTCATGTCCTTTATCGGTCAGAATTATCCGTTTTTGATTTCTCGCACCATGCACAGGCTCCAGTAAAATATACCCGTTTTTAATCAAATTCGAAATCGCGGTATTAATCGTCTGCTTCGGATAAAAACACTGACGGCACAAAATCTGTTGTGTAACGTTCTCTTTTAACTCCGATACCATATACAAAATCCACATGGCACTATCCGAAAGTCCGAATTTTACCGCGGCACTGTGATATACGGAATTCTGTTCCTTCACCTGTATATCGATAAGGTCTATATATTCGCGTACCTGCATAGATATTCTCCTGATTTTTTTGCACAAAGCTCTATTATTATAGTCCGTAATCGGACTTATGTCAATGTACAAATCAAATAAAAATAACAATTACACCGATAAAAAACACAAAAAGACCTCCGACAGCGGAATTGCTTCCTCTGCCGGAGGTCTTGATTATTATGCCGTTCGGTAAACTTACTTACCGAGTTTTTTTACGATTTCTTCTGTATCGGAAGCAATCATAAGCTCTTCGTTTGTGGGAAGAACATAAACCTTAACCTTCGAATCGGGTGTGGATATTTCAACCGTATTCGGCTGGTGGTGAATCTTTGCGTTAAGCTCATGGTCGATCTTAATTCCGAAGTATTCCATATCTGTGCATGCTCTGTCACGAAGCTCGGGATTGTTTTCACCCATTCCGGCTGTCCAAACAATCGCATCGAGTCCGTTCATAGCTGCCGCGTATGAACCGATGTACTTCTTTACCTGATATGCGAGAGTGGAGGCTGCGATGTACGCTCTTTCGTTGCCCTCGAGAATAGCGGCCTCTATGTCACGGCTGTCGGAGGAAATACCGGAAATACCGAGGAAACCGCACTTCTTGTTCATATACTCGCTCATTTCGTCGGGAGTATAACCTTCCTTGTTCATGATATATGTAACAACGGCAGGGTCTATGGAACCGCAGCGAGTACCCATGATAACACCGTCAAGAGGTGTGAAGCCCATTGATGTGTCTATGCACTTTCCGCCCTTAACAGCGGTAATGGATGAACCGTTTCCGATGTGGCAGGTAATAATCTTTGTGTCTTCAACAGGCTTGTCGAGAAGCTTTGCCATTTCACGGGAAACATATCTGTGAGATGTGCCGTGAGCACCGTAACGACGGATATGATACTTTTCATACATATCGTAGGAAACGCCGTAAGTATATGCCTGAACGGGCATTGTCTGATGGAAAGCCGTATCGAATACCAGCACCTGCGGCTTATCGGGCATAACAGCGAGACATCCCTTTATACCCATGATGTGTGCGCCTGTATGGAGAGGTGCGAAATCGCGGCAAAGCTCGAGCTTTTCGAGAACTTCGTCCGTAAGAAGAACGGATTCAAAGAAGTAAGGGCCGCCATGGACTACTCTGTGTCCTACAGCCTCTATCTCGTTCATGTCGGAAATAACACCTGTTTCGGGATCTGTGAGGTATTTAATAACTATTTCAGTCGCAACGGCATGGTCGGGCATGGGAATATCTGCTTTGATTTTTTCACCGTTTTCGCCTTTTCTGTGTTCGATACGTCCGTCGATACCGATTCTTTCGCAAATTCCCTTTGCGAGAACTGATTCGGTAACGGTATCGAAAAGCTGATACTTAAGTGAGGAAGAACCGGCGTTAACTACTAATACTTTCATTTTGGAATGTTTCCTCCGAAAAAATGATTGAAATTTGACAAATATTTGAATATCAGCTATAATTATATACGAAATAACGCCAAAAAACAAGATATTTAGCTCATTTTGTAGAAAGATATAAATAATAATGAAATCAAGTGCTGTGATTTGTGAGTTTAACCCAATGCATAACGGACACAAGTATATTCTGAGCAAAGCGAGAGAAGCGATCGGAAATGACGGTTGTGTAATAGCCGTCATGAGCGGCAATTTTACTCAGAGATGTACGCCTGCCGTATACGATAAATACACCCGTGCCCATGCCGCGTTGCTGTGCGGAGCGGATATCGTATTCGAGTTGCCGTTTCCGTGGTGTGCCTCAGGTGCGGAGGATTTCGCGCTCGGCGGTGTTTTTATAGCATCATCACTCGGCAGCGATTGTCTGACATTCGGCTCCGAAACGGGGGACGCCGCACTTATCGAAAAATGTGCCGAAATCAAAGCATCGGATAGCTTTACAACGGTTATCCGCAGTCTCGAGAAGGAACACAGAAGCCTCGGCTCGGCTGTACTTTATTCGAGAGCGATGTCGGAGCTTGGTGTCACAGACGAGCTCGGTGCAAATGATAAGCTCGGAATCGAATACATGTGCCGCGGCAAAGAACTCGGTATTACAGAATACCGCATAGTAAAGCGAGATATGAATCAGCTCAGCGCAGGTGAAATCAGAACGAAAATTTTTTCATGCGGACTCGAAAGTATTCGGCATGAAATTCCCATCGAGGCGTACAATCTGTTCGAGGGTGTAAAATTCTGCAACGAGAAAAAGTACGACGATATTATTTTCGAATACTCGCGTCTTATGAAAAACGCCGATACGCCCGAGCTTATATATGCGAGAAATACCTCCTTCGAATCACGCAACTCAGATGAATTTATAAAAAATCTTCCTCAGAAAAAGCTCACTCTCGCCAGAATGAGACGGGAATTGTTGTTTTCTCTGACGGGAGTAGGACAAATGAACAAAAAATCCCCGCCGTGCTTTACCGTACTTCTTGCGGCAAACGAACGCGGCAGGGAATATTATAAATGCGTCAAGAAAAGCCTTAAAATAAAGGTAATCACCAAGCCCGCGGATTATCCCGAGAATTCTCGGTGTGAGCTTGCTCAGGCTGCCGACAGGCTCTACACATTATGCTGCGGTGAGCGTGCGGACAAATTCATGCGTATGGGTCCGATTATCTTATAACAGCGGAGCTACATAGTCGCGCACCTTAAAGCTTGCGCCTATTTCGGCGGCTATTCCCGAACAGCGTTCCAAATCGAAATCGTTTATCGTTCCCTTTACCACCGTAAGCTCTACATGCGGAACATATTTCGAAACCTCGCGTGCAAACTTTAAAACTCCGATGAAGGCATCCTCTCCGAATTTAGGGTGACACAGCTTCATATAGGTGTCCGAATCCGCTGCCGCGAGATTTACGGAAACGCAGTCCACAAGTCCTTTGAACATCGGAGCGGTGTCCTCGGCAAGTATCATCGACGCGTGTCCGTTGGTATTGACCGTTATCGGGGTATTTGTCGCCTCACGCAGTCTCTTGCAGGTTTCGAGCATATCATAAAGTCGGCATGTGGGTTCTCCGCCGCCGCTGAAAACAATTTCACTGTAGTTTCCGAGCTTATGTGAAAACACATCGGTTATAATCTCATTCAGAGACGGCTCTCTTTCAAGCCGCAGATTCGGAAAAACATCTGAATGTGAATAATCACGATAACAGAATTCGCATCTATTTGTACAGTGATTTGTCAGATTCACATACAAAGTATTTTTTACTACATAGGTTATAACCATTGTGTCCTCCGTTTGATCGTATCCGATACATATTTCCGCTTTGCATTCATCTTTGCATCAGTCGATCGAATAAAAATGTTTTGCGTTTTCTTCTGTCAGGCGAGCCGCCTCATCATACGATATTCCGCGTATTTCCGCCAAAGCCGCACAGGTATATTTCAGATAACCGGAATAATTTATCTCGCCACGGTGAGGAGTCGGCGGCAAATACGGGCAATCGGTTTCAATCAGAATTCTGTCGCTCGGTATCGCAGCCGCGCTTTCCTTCACTCCGCGTGCGTTTTTATACGTCAGCGGTCCCGAAAACGACAGATACCATCCCAATTTAACATATTGATTCGCCATTTCCGCGCTTCCGCTGTAGCTGTGAATCACTCCGTGTACTCCGACGGCATCTCTTATGACATCGAATGTGTCCCCTGCGGCATCACGTGAATGAATTATAACGGGAAGAGCAGCTTTTTTTGCGATTTCAAGCTGTGCTTTGAAGAAATAAGTCTGGCGTTCCTTGTCCGTACCTTCGTAGTGATAATCATACCCTATCTCTCCGATTGAACGGACTTTTTTATTTGCGGACAGCTTTTCTATTTCATACAGAGCTTTATCGCACTCCCATGCGTCTATTTCCTGTGCATCCGAAGGATGTATGCCCACAGCGGCATATATAAAATCATATTTTTCGGCGAGAGAAATCGAACTCATGCTGGTGAAAACATTCGAGCCTACATTGATAATGTGTCCTACGCCTTCATCGTGGGCTTTCATTACGGCACCGTCCGTACCGCCCTCGAATTCGCTTTCAAAGCGTTTATCGTCGTAATGTGCGTGCGCGTCAAAAAGCATTATCTGACTCTTTCCCCTAAAGGTGTAGCGGGATCGAGGAATACGACTCTTACCGTCTCCTCACCCGATGCGAGAATCATTCCGTTTGATTCTATACCGCATAAAACTGCCGGCTTGAGGTTTGCGACAACTATGATCTTTTTGCCGATAAGGTCCTCGGGCGCATAGAATTTAGCGATTCCGGATGCGACGGTACGTGTCTCATATCCGAGGTCGAGAGTGAGCTTGAGAAGCTTTTTAGCCTTCGGAACCTTTTCACAGTTTATAATCTGTGCCGTTCTGAGTTCGACATTCATAAAGTCGTCGATACCGATCTGTGCAATTCCCTCGGGCTTTTCGGGTTTTGCCGCCGCAGCCTCTTCGGCTTTTTTAGCGTCTTCGATAGCCTTCAGTGCCGCCGCGTGTTCCGCCTCCGCTTCCTTAAGGAATTCTTCCTCATCGATACGCTGGAACAAGGGCTTTGCCTCGCCTACATTATTTCCGCTCTCCAGTCCGCCGAACAGAGAGATGCTGTCGTAATTTCTCTTTTCGGTGCCTATCTGCTCGAAAATGCTGTCGGCAGTCGCGGGAATAATCGCAGTAAGAAGGACGCCCGCGATTCTTATTGTTTCGAGAAGGTTATATATTACCGTTTCGAGTCTCTGCTTTGTATCCTCTGACTTTGCAAGCGTCCACGGTGCGGTTTCGTCTATATATTTATTCGCACGGCGGAGCATATTGAATACATCCGAGCATGCATCCGCGATATGGAAGGTATCCATATTTTCGCAGAAGCTCTTTATGCTCTGCTCAACTGTTGATTTCAGCTCTGCGTCGGTTCCTTCTTCCTCATGCGGAGTGGGGATAACACCTCCGAAATACTTTTTCGTCATGGCAACGGTACGGTTTACGAGGTTGCCGAGGTTGTTTGCGAGGTCGGTGTTGTAACGTCCGATGACCGCTTCATATGTTATCGAGCCGTCGGAAGCATAAGGCATTTCCGAAAGTGCGTAATAACGTACACCGTCTACTCCGAATTTCTCTGCGAGCTTATCCGCATAAATGACGTTGCCACGCGACTTTGACATCTTATCTGTGCCGAAGTTAAACCACGGATGTCCGAAAATCTGCTTCGGAAGAGGAAGATCCAGTGCCATCAGGAATATCGGCCAGTATATCGAATGGAATCTGACTATATCCTTACCGATCACATGAACATCGGCAGGCCAGTATTTACGGAAATTCTCACTCTGCACTTCTCTGTCGGGATCATATCCGAGAGCCGTGATATAGTTTGTCAGAGCGTCAAGCCATACATAAATTACATGGTTGGGGTCGAATGTTACGGGAATACCCCACTTAAAGCTTGTTCTCGAAACGCAAAGGTCCTGCAATCCCGGCTTCAGGAAGTTGTTTACCATTTCCTTTCTGCGTGCCTCGGGCATAATAAAATCGGGATGCTCGTCTATATACTTCATAAGTCTGTCTGCATATTTGCTCATATTGAAGAAATACGCTTCTTCCTTATCCTTATGAACCTCTCGACCGCAGTCGGGGCATTTGCCGTCGACAAGCTGACTGTCCGTAAAGAAGGATTCGCACGGAGTACAGTACCAACCCTCGTAGCAGCCCTTATAAATGTCACCCTGCTCATAGAATTTCTTGAATATTTTTGCTACTGCTTCTTCGTGATTTTTATCTGTCGTACGGATAAAATAGTCGTATGACGCATTCATTTTATCCCAGATTTCTCTGATTACTCCAGATGTTTTGTCAACATATTCCTTCGGAGTAATTCCGGCATCGTTAGCCTTCAGTTCGATTTTCTGTCCGTGTTCGTCCGTTCCCGTACAAAAGAACACATCATATCCGCGTTGTCTTTTATATCTCGCAATCGCATCGGTCGCTATGATCTCATATGTGTTTCCGAAATGCGGCTTTGCGGACGCATATGCGATTGCGGTGGTAATGTAGTATTTCTCAGCCATAATGTATAACCGTGATCGACTATGATACACGGTCATGCCTCCTTATTTATTCAGTGTCAGATTTTTTTACCGCATACGAACACATCTCCGAGAGAAATGTCGTTTTTGTCTTTAACGGTAATGAAGTCGGCGCGGCAGCCGTGCTTAATAAAGCCGCACTTATCGCCTATTCCTATAAGAGTTGCCGGATTTGCCGTAGCCATCGGTATAACTTCTTCGAGCGGAGCACCCGTAAAGCGCATGAAGTTCTTTACGGCGGTAAATAAATCGAGTGTGCTGCCCGCGAGAGCTCCCTCACTGTTTACGGCACGTCCGTTTTTAACGTATACGGGAAGTCCCGCAATAGCGTATACACCGTCGGGACATCCTGCCGCTTCGAGTGAGTCGGTTATAAGTACGAGCTTGTCGTGATTTTTGGCACGGTAGGCGAGCTCGATCATTGCGGGATGTGAATGCTCACCGTCACATATAAACTCGGAATATGCGTCATCCGTAATGAGTGACGCGACCATGTTACCAGGTTCTCTGTGATGAATCGGTTTCATCGCATTGTATGTGTGGGTAAACGATTTAACTCCGTGAGCTACCGCGGATACCGCCTCATCGTATGTGGCGTCGCTGTGTGCGAGTGAGCAGGTTGCGCCGAGCTCGAGAGCCTTTTTAAGAAAGGCGTAATCGTTGTCAAGCTCATACGCCGCCGCGATATGAAGCGGGAGCGGCATCATCGCACCCGCAAGCTGTTCAAGCTCATTCGGGTCAAGCGGAGCTAAGTATTCCGGATTGTGTGCGCCGCGTCTTTTGGGATTAAGATAGCGTCCTTCAAGGTGTATTCCCGCAATGGTAGCAAATCCGCATTCGCTCTCTCTGTGCTTATTAATTATCTCAGCCGAATGATACAGCTCGGAAAGTGCGGCAGACGCAAGCGTAGCCATAATCGTTGTGGTTCCCGCCTCCGCATATGAACGTCTCAGTGCCTGTACGGCTTCGTCATCAATATAGTTGAAATCATGCCCGCCGCGTCCGTGAGTATGAATATCGACCATTCCCGGAAGGAGATATTCTCCATGCAAATCCACCGATTCGTCATATTCGATGCATGTGCCCTGATCGTAAATACCGTCAATAATGCCGTCCTTGATTAAAACATCTTTACCGCAAAACATTCGGGATTCATGTATATATACCTGTCCGTTCTTGAATAAGGTTTTCATTTTCGGAAAAATCTCCTTTAATAATGTCGGCATAAGCCGTTTATCAAATTATAACAGAAAAACGTCTTTTTTACAAGACGTTTTTGATATGCATATTCAACAGTAAATGTCGGTTTACGCATGTTCTGAATGTATATTCAATACATTTTTGCGTTTTTTACGTTCAAAAAATCTCAAAAAACTATGTTCTTATCACCGGGTACGGTTACCGTATTCACTCATTCGCCGAGACCGCATTGCCATGCAACCCAGCCAGATGCGAAAGGATCCCCTCTCCGTCTGAGCTCAGAAAGCAGTTTTTCGCCGAGCTCCTTCATTACCGCTTTGTACTCGGGGCAGCCTGCTCGGTTGACAAGCTCACCGGGGTCCGATGTCAAATCGTAAAACTCGTCCACATCGGTAAGATTCCATATGTATTTGTATTTTTCCGTTCTGATTCCGCGCTGTGTAAACAAACCGAACTGCTGTCCGTTTGACGTAAATACCGCGTATTCGGCCGATGCGTCAAGTACGGAATGACCGTGACGTGTACTCTGCGGCTCAATGCCGACAACCGCCTCGACTGTCGGTGCCACATCGAGAGACGACGACACAAATGCATCGACATCGGCGTGCTGTGTTCCAGGTATGCGCACAATCATCGGTACGTGTACGACATCGTCGTAAAGAATATAATGCTTGTCCAGCATTCCGTGACTTCCGCAGGTATCGCCGTGATCCGAAAGAAGAATTACGACGGTATTGTCGTATTCGCCGTTTTTCTTCAAGCTGTCAATGAGCATGCCTATCGAGGCATCGGTCTGACTTATCATTCCGTAATATCTTGCCACGGTCGGTGCGAAATCCTTCCACTCGAGCCCTCCGAGTTTCCAGTTTTCGATCTGCTTTTTCTGAATATAAGGCTTGTTTTCGAATTTATCTCCGAATCCATCCCACTGTGTCATCTCATCCGGCGAATACATAACGTCATACGGTGCACTCGGTCTGCAGGGGAGATGCGGGTCGGTGATATCAACCCATACATGCCACGGCAAGCCTTTGTTTTCGTTTATAAATTCCGCGGCAGAAGAACATATGCGGTATGTCTTCGTATCCTCGAAAGCGATGGGATTCGAGCATCCGAACCAACCTCCGCCGTATTCGATACTGCCGTATTTTTCCGCAATTTCTCTGTTGTAATCCGCTCCGCTGAAAATCGATTCATATCCGAAATCGCATTCGTTCCCGTTCGGAGAGGCATCCCACGAGCCCGAAAATCCGCATTTATATCCCGCATCCTTAAGTTCGGAAACCCATGTGGGGACGGACGGATCCGCACCCGCGGTTTTTATGAAATTGTAGTTGAACAACGCACCTATCGAATCGGGCTGAACTCCCGTCAGCATAGCCTGGCGGGACGGAGCGCAGACGGGAAGCGGAGTATATGCGTTTTTCATAAACAAGCCTTCCTCGGCAAGCGCATCTATATTCGGCGTCAGCGGCGCGTTTCTGTGCGTGAATCGTGACGAATAGCCGATAGAATCATATCGCAGCTGGTCGCATACGATAAACAATATATTGGGTCTCATAATTTACTCCTTACCGATTTTTTACTCTGCGTTTATCGGACATTCGGACAGTTAAAGGTTCGCGAGAATGTATCTCGCCGCCTCCATACCGGTTTCACTGCCGATTTTGCCGTCCTCCATGCCTTCGAATTCAACGGAAACATAGCCTTCATATCCCGCATCGCGAATGAAGCGGAGTGTACTCCACACGTCCAGATCGCCCTGTGCGAGTATTGAGCCGCGAAGCATATATTCGCCCGAATTCGATGAGAACCAGCATCCCGAATCGCATCTGAACAATCCGCCGTTGCCCGTCAGTCTGTCCGCTCTTCTGATATAGAAATCCTTAAGATGTACCATTTTGGCTATGGAAGCACATTTTTTAACGGCAACAGCCGTATTCTCGTCTACACAGATGAAGTTGCCCGTATCAAGAAGCAGTCCGAAATTATCTCTGTCAACCGCGTTTATAAGTCGTATCACTCTGTCGGAGCCGTTTACAAAGAAGCCGTGATTTTCCACAAGAGTCGTAACTCCGAAGTTTGCGGCGTAATCCGCAAGCTCTCGGCAGCATTCGACCGCAATCGGAAATTCCCTCTCGAATGCTATCGGCGTGTTCGATTCAAGCGGGCGGCGGAAGGAAGATATATCGTGACGCATATACTTCAGTCCGAGCTTCGCGGCAACGTCAATGTGTCTCTTAAGTCTCTCGACCTCGGCATGACGTTCGTCCTTGTCTTCCTTAAGCAAGTCGCCGAGAACAGCATAGTTCGAAATGGGAAGCTCGAGTTTTTTCGATGTTTCGATAATCTGTGCGATAAGCGGCTCGTTGAATTCACCGCTCTTGTCATCATGAAGTGTAAATCCGAACGGAACAAGCTCGATATGCTCCGCACCTTTTTCCTTTGCGAATGCCATTACCTCCGTAACGGTCATTATTCCGTCGCAAATGTAATTGTTCATGCTATAGCTGGTAAGTCCGATTTTCATTTGAGTTTCCTTTCCGTAATTATAATCTATAAATCAAGCGTAAGCTTGTATATATCGTTTTTATTTTCGCCTCTGGCTTTCGCCGCCGTCTTCACGGCATCCATTTTAGTCATTCCGCCGTCCATAAGAAGCTTCACATGCTCCACGGGATCTGCGGGATATTCCTCGGCGTTTTTCTTTTTCTCCGCACCTTCGACAACAAGGACGTATTCCCCGCGCGGATCTTTTTCTTCATAGGTTTTAATCGCATCGGATATCGTTGTGCGTAAAACCTCCTCGTTTATTTTGGTAAGCTCACGGCACAGCGTTATCTTTCGATCTCCGAAATATTTATACAAATCATCGAGAGTGACTCTGAGCCGATGCGGAGCCTCGTAGAAAATCATCGTACGAACTTCATCCCGCAGTTCGGTAAGTCTTTCGTTTCTTTCGCTTTTCGCCGTTGAAATAAAGCCCTCGAATGCGAATCTCGATGTCGATAAGCCCGACAATGTAAGTGCGGTTATCGCGGCACAGCATCCCGGTATGCTGCTCACGGGAATGCCTCGTTCCGCACACACCTTCACTATATCCTCACCCGGATCGCTTATTGCCGGTGTACCCGCATCCGTAACAAGAGCACACGACTCCCCCGCTTCGAGACGATTTGCTATAATTTCACCGCGTTCTCTTTTATTATGCTCGAAATAGCTTATCATCGGCTTCGATATACCGAATCTGACCAGCATCGAGCCTGTATTTCTGGTATCCTCGGCGGCAATAAAATCCACCTCGGAGAGTACCTTTATCGCACGTTCCGATAAATCGGACAAATTTCCTATCGGCGTTGCCACAAGGTACAGCACGCCGCCGATAACCGCGTTTTTATCCTCTGTCGAAACATTTCTCTTCTTTATACAGCTCATTTATCTCCTCCGTTGAATGCCCGCGTTATATACCCTTATTTAAATAAATGCTCAAGCGTAAAATTATCGTATACCGCATTCATCGCATCGGTATACTCTCCGCCGCATCCGTCTTTATATATTATCAGCGGACGTGCGAAAACCATTCCCTCCGCCGCTCCTTTTTTCCCTTCAATCAAAACCAAACACGGCTTAGATACAGCCGAAGGATAAACCATAACAGCTCTTTTAGGCTCTATTCCGCTGTTCTTCATGGAATATATGAGCTCGGCGGTGCGTTCGGGTTTATATACAACCGTAAAGTATCCGCCGAATTTCAGCAGTCTGGCGGCACAGGCGCAAAACTCGTCTACCCCGCCGTTGTTTTCACGCCGCGCGTCATTCATCTCGTCGGATAAATTCACCTTACCCGATTCCGCTTTCATATACGGAGGGTTTGAAACAACCGAATCGCATTCGCCGCCGATATCCGCTTTTGTCATCTCACGTATATCCTTCGATACAGCCAGAACATTTGCTCCCAGTCCGTTCATACGAGCGTTTCTTTCAATCAAAGCGGCAAAGTACTCCTGTATTTCAACCGAGTATACGGTTTTGTATTTTTTCCGTGATTCCATTAGGAGCGCTACGACACCTGTTCCGCCTCCGAGCTCGACACAAATTCCGCTCGATTTTGCTCTTGAAAATGCGGCAAGCAAATAGCTGTCCGTTCCGAACGTGAGTCCCCGCTTCAGCTGTATAAGAGACAGCTGCTCGTTGATCTTGTCCAGTCTCTCGGTTTCGCCGTCGTATATGATATCCTCGGTCATGAGCTGTCGATTACCTTTCTATGTATTATCTTACTAAAAACGGGAGACAAACGAATTACGCTGTCTCCCGTTTTCGGGTTATGTTGTGCTTTAATCGCGTGAAGCAATCCTACGGAAAAACCATTCCGAAAGAATTATTATTCTTCAGGCTTCGGAGCGTCAACAGGACATACGCCTGCGCAAGCGCCGCATTCAAGACATTCGTCAGCGTTGATAACGTACTTGCCGTCCTTTTCGGTAATAGCTTCTACAGGACATTCAGATGCACATGTGCCGCATCCGATGCAATCATCAGAAATTTTGTATGCCATTATAAAAAACCTCCTGTTTTTAAGATATGCTTATTCTAACATATAT
>CAVIJI010000002.1:0-8002 GCA_963642885.1 bacterium | reverse complement strand
AACATATATCGGGGATAAATTAAATAGTATTTTACAAAATTTTTGGAAATTTTTCGTTCTGTTGCTTCACAAATTATATAAACAGATTATTTTTCGGAATTCTTGCACTCATCCTTTGAAATCGTCTTAACTCTGATGACATCTCCTCTGTTGTACTGCTTAACGCTGCCATCGGGGAGCTTGACCTTTATCGTTCCCTGCAGTGGGCTCATCTCGGTCACCACACCGACTCCGTCCGCGGTTTTAACGGTAGAATCAATCGGAGGTGTTTTCGCGATTTCCGCTTCATATGTTTCATGCTCGTATCTCAGGCAGCACATCAAACGGCCGCATGTGCCCGATATTTTTGTCGAATTAAGTGAAAGATTTTGCTCCTTCGCCATTTTTATCGATACCTGTACGAAATCCGAAAGAAAACGGGAACAGCACAAAGGCTGACCGCATACTCCCAGACCTCCGAGCATTTTCGCCTCGTCTCTTATGCCGATTTGTCTGAGCTCTATTCTGGTGCGGAATACGGACGCCAGATCCTTAACCAGTTCACGGAAATCCACACGTATTTCAGCCGAATAGTAGAAAAGAAGCTTACCGTTGTCAAGTGTGTATTCCGCGCTTATCAGCTTCATTCCGAGGTCATGCTCCGCTATCTTCTGCTTGCATATCTCAAAAGCCTCTGCTTCAAGGCGCTTGTTTTCCTCATACTTTGCGCCATCCTCTTCGGTACCCTTTCTGACAACACGGCGCAGAGGCGCTACCACCTTAGATACATCCGTCATGTGGTTTCCTTCGGATACATATCCGTATTCGATTCCGCGTGTGGTTTCTACTACGGCAAAATCACCTTCTTTAAATTGAATACCAGATGGGTAAAAATAGTAAACCTTGCCGACATCACGAAATCTTATACCGATTATTTCGATACTGCCGGACTCAGGTATTTCAACAGAAGAAACAATTTCTTTCTCCATATATTCGTAAACTCCCGATTTTATTGTAAATGATTGTTTGTAATTGTTATGCTGCGCAAAAGAGACTTTTCCCACAGCCGATGTCAATCCGCGGAATAAACCTTCACTCTGCTTCGGAGAATGCTTCATTCTTTGAAGCATTCTCGGGGAGGCGGCGTTTTCCTTCACTGCTAAACTGAAGTATATCCGCCGAATAACCCTATGCCTTACTCCGGAGAATGCTTCATTTTATGAAGCATTCTCCGGGAGGCGGTGTTTTCTTTATCATATAGCTGAAGTATATCCGCGGAATAAACCTACGCCTTACTTCGGAGAATGCTCCATTTTATGAAGCATTCTCGGGGAGGCGGTGTATTCTTTCATTATATAGCTGAAGTATATCCGCCGACAACTGCCGCAAGAACCGTATTCACAGAACAGTTCGCCGCAATGTCATCCTCTGCCTGCGATATGATCGAATAAAGATGCAAAGCCCGCTTGACGGATATCTTTTTCGCATATGCGGGAATGTCGGTGTAAAATATCGGCTCTCCGCCTTTTTTTACCGCAATAATATCACGTAAAGCAAAACGCATCAGTGATAAAACCTCGCAGACGTCCGTTCTTTCACTCGGCATGGAGTTGCGTATAAAAGTCACACTCTCTGATGATTTTCCGTTAAGCAGCAAATCGAGAAAGTCGCTTGCACATTTGTAAAGCTTTGCTTCGTCCGCACCGTGCTCGTACAGCTCCTCCGCACGTCCGAGTGAACCGAACGCAAGATGCGAGGCATACGAAAGCTTGTCTCGGTTAGAAGGCCCGTATTTTTTCCGTAAATATTCTTCCGTAAACAGCGGCGAAAATCTCTCCGTTCTGAGTATAGGAGCACGGCTTCTGACCGTCTCGAGCAATGAAGCGGCATTTTCGCAAATCAGTATGAACATAACGAATTCAGGCGGCTCCTCAATGGGCAGAAGAAGCGCATTCTGTGCCTCCTGCGTGAGAAAATCGGCATCCTTAATTATGTAAAACTTCTTAGCACCGTCATTCGGCGCTATATAAAGCGAATTCTTAATCGGCCTGATCTGTTCCACGCCGATTGACTGCCTGTTTGACGCCTTTTCGGTCAAAAGTACATCGACCGATAAGCCGCCGAGTATTTTTTTGCATGAATCGCACTCTCCGCACGGAAGAGCCAATGCTGTTCCCCTGTTCTCACATACAACGGACGCACATATAGCCAGTGCCGTCTTGTATCTGCCCGAACCTTTCGGCCCTTCGATTATGTATGCGTGTGCCGCTTTTCCGTTTAATATATCGGGGGCGACGGTTTCTTTTATACGACTATTCCCGATAATGTTCGGAAAAAATTTTCGTTCCATGTGACCTCCCGATACAGTGCTGCGATGTATTCTCAACATTAAACTTACATTTTATTATAACATACACATAAGTGTTTTGTCAAATCGCGCCTGCGGCAAGCACCTGTGCGATTATTTCGAGTGCACGTGTGATTTCCGTGAGCTCCATATACGGAACCGACTTGTTTATTGCCTGTTCCGCCGAAAACGGTACATGAACAAATCCGCCTTTCATGTGCGGATATTTCGTTTTTATCATATGCATCAGCGAATACATCAGATAATTGCACACGAATGTTCCCGCATGGTACGACACAGACGATTTAATTCCGTTTATGTTCAGCTCTTCGACGATTTTCTCAACTGGAAGCGTCGAAAAGTACGCTTCTCTGCCGCCGTCTATGATGTATTCATGCCTCGGCATATTACCCTCGTTGTCGGGGATGCGGGCATCCATGATGTTCACCGAAATCATTTCCGGTGTTACGGCATTCCTACCGCCTGCCTGTCCTACGCATACCACCGCATCCGGCATGTATTTTTCAACCGCCGCTTCGAGTGTTTCCCGAGATTTTCCGAAAACCGTGGGAATTTCCGCTTTGACGATTTCCGTACCGCATATATCGGCTTTCATCATCTTGACCGCTTCACCTGCGGGATTTATCTTCTCTCCGCCGAAGGCGTCAAAGCCCGTAAACAATATTTTCATTCATCTGCACCCTCTCCCGATATCGGTATGTCATCTCGCTTCGCCGTATTCGTATTCATATGTATTTTCGAGTATGTGTTTCTGAATTCTCCCGGTGTCATATCGTTGAGCTTTCGAAACAGCCTGCCGAAATACTTGGAATCGTAAAAGCCGCATAATGTCGCTATTTCGGATATACCGAGTGCGGTACCGAGCAGCATTTCCTTCGCTTTTGCGATTTTGCTTAAATTTATACACTCTATTATCGAATGCGAGGTGTTCTTTTTCATAAGTGTCGTAAGATATTCCGAATTGTATCCGAAATGATCGGCTACGTCCGAAACGGTTCTTATCGATGCGGCGTTTATTCTTATGTATTCCGTTACGTTTTCGGTCAGTGCCGAATTCGACGGCTTTTTCTGCGGAATGCTTGCCGAAAAAAAGGAATACGACAGCTCAAGCAGCATTTCCGTGATTATATTGTTGCATATTTCATGTCTGTATATATTATCGCTGAGCGACGAATCGATAAGCGAATTGAACAGAAGTCGATACTTTTCCGTTGACGGCACTCTGCCGAACTCGGGAAGAATAAATTCATTTACATTATCGCCCGCACCGCTTTTCATCGCGGATATTCGTTCCGAGGCTTCGCTTTCGTCTAAAAGAGAGACGTCCCCATTAAGATAAAAGTGACACCAATAGTGTGACAGCTTCGGAGGGCACGGCTTTGTTCCGCCGTGTTCATGGTCTGCCAAAAGCAGCATATATGTCCCCGGTGTAAGAATATATTCCGTCCCGTTCTGCTCAATGGCATATTCACCGTCCCCGCCCAGAAGAAGCACGTATGTGTCGAGCTTTCTGCGCGGATGAACCGCACCGCCCTTTTCGCAGATAAACTTGCCGCTCGTACAATACTCTACGGGAGACGTAATTTTATGACACAGATACAGCATAACCACTACTCCGCAACGTAATAATATAATAAAATTATAGCTGTGTATTACGCTTTTGTCAATGTGCAATGCTTTTTATATGCAAAAAACAAAGTGCGAACCGAAGCACAAAGCTATCTAAGATTTGTCCGCTTATTATAATAAAAAAAGGTTGCCGTGTAAATGGTGATTTGATATAATTCATTTAACGACAAACAAACCGTACATAGGAGACATTATGGAAAATTATTCGAAAACAAACATATACGGTGATTTTCCGATGTATGCCGACATCGCAAACGTGAAACTGTACGACAGATTTTTCTCTGAGCTCACCGAAAAAATCCGCACGGTTTCCGTCCCCGACATACTCGAAAAATTTCTCGCCGACGGCGCCGTCGAAAACTACAACAGAGTTGCACGCGGCGAAAAGGGCGGTCATGCAGGCCCGCCGTGGTACCACGGATTGATATGCGAATGCATAAGAGGTATTTCCGACATATACATCGGTCAGCCCGACAAAATCGGTGAAATGCTGGACGGTATAATCGACGCCATCGCAAAAGCACAGGATGCCGATCCCGAAGGATATATAAACCCGTACACTACACTTGAGCGGCCGAACCAGAGATGGGGCAGAAACGGCGGAAACATTCGCTGGCAGCATGAGGTATACGATGCCGGCTGTCTTATCGAAGCCGGCGTACATCACTACAGAGCGACGGGGAAAACAACACTTCTGCGAGTTGCGGTAAAAATGGCGAATTATCTCGCGTCGTTTATAGGTGACGCGCCGAAAAAGAACATCACAACAGAACATTCCGTCACCGAAACGGCACTTATCGAGCTTGAGAGACTGCTCGACGAACATCCCTCTCTCGCGGATGAAGTCGGAGCCGTGAAGGGAGAATATCTTCGTCTCTCATTGGATTTGATAAACAACAAGGGCAACCACAAGGATCGCTACACGTTTCCTCCGTTTCTCAGAGAATACGCTCAGGATCACTGCCCCGCGAGAGAGCAGAGAGAAGCCGTCGGTCACGCCGTACGAGCCGTGCTTTTCTACGAGGGAATGGCCGAGGCTGCCGCGGAAAGCCGCGATGAACGGCTCGCATACGCCGCATACAGTATCTGGAGAGATATAACGGAATCAAAGCTGCATATTAACGGCTGTGTCGGAGTTGCACCCGGAGACGAGAGCTTCGGTCAGCAATACGATCTGCCGAACAATGCGTATCTCGAAACCTGTGCGGGCGTCGGTTTCGCCTTTTTCGGAGGTGCCATGTTCCGTCTCACATCGGATGCATCCGTATGGGATGCGGTTGAATGCACGCTGAACAACGTAATACCCGCATCGGTTTCGGCAAGCGGCGACCACTATACATACCAGAATCCCCTCGAAACACGCGGCGGATTTGAAAGATGGAGCTGGCACGGCTGCCCGTGCTGCCCGCCTATGCTTCTTAAGATAATCGGCGAAATGCCGCGCTATATCTGGGCAATAAAAAATCGTGATATAATGCTCAACCTTTATATAGAATCCGAAGCTGTTTTGAACGGCACAAAGGTGTCGTACCGCGACGGTAAAATATCGGTCGACTCGGATAAAAACGTCCGTATTTTGTGTCGAATTCCAGCATGGGCAAGAAATTTTAAAATCAACGGAGAAGCTCCGCACCTGATTCTGAACGGATACGCAATTGTCGAGGCGGGAAAAAAGAATGTCATAACCGTAGAGATGGACAAACCGCTCAGAAAGATTATGGCACATCCGTATGTCGAAGCCGATCACGGAAGAATTGCGTTTATGCGCGGACCCGTACTTTACTGCTGTGAAAAAGCAGTAGACAAATGGGAAGATCTCGATTTTATTCTCGGTGACGATACTCCCGTTATGAATTCAGACGGTTCGATAACCGTAAAGTCGGAGAGCGGCGAGGAATTCACACTTATAGAGTACGGAAAATGGAACAACAACGGTGCACTTCCCATGAGAATATGGTTCAGGCAAAGCGGATATACATCCAATCCCATGAACACAGACGGATGGGACGGGCTTCTTTACCGTACCTATGCCGAATACAATATCTGACGGAGGCAGTAAAATGAAAAAACGCACTCTTACACTCATACTTACCGCACTGATACTGTTTACATCATGCTCTTCGGGTTCAGAGGAAAAAAGCGAAAGCGAAACAACATCGTACGCGGAAAGTGAAAAAGAAGAAGTGTCTGTCGAAAGCGAAAATACGGCAGATGAGGACACATACAAGGATGACCTCGGTGAACACAACTATGACGGTGAGTCATTCGGTATCATGACCTTCGAAAACCAAAACTTTCATTATGCCGTCACGGCGGATGAAATGCTCGCGGTGCCGATAAACGATGCCATGTATGAGTCCACAACAAGCATAGAGGAAAGATTCAATATAAATCTTGAGCAATTACTGTACCCCGATTTCTCGGACGAGCCGAGAACGGCGGTAATAGCGGGAGACACGACCGCTGACCTAATAAGAATTCGCTGTGGAACAGATATCAACTGGTGGCAGCAAAATCTCATCGTAACGGCGGACGAAATTCCGAATATCGATCTCGAAAAGCCCTATTGGGACAAAAGCGTAAACGAATCTCTCACAATAGCGGGCAAACAGTTTACGGCGCTCTCCGCCTTCGACCTGTGTACATATGACCTGACGTTTGCGTTGATTTTCAATAAGGATATGATAAAGAATCTTAACCTCGATAATCCTTACGAAACCGTCGAAAACGGTACGTGGACTATGGATAAGATGAACGATATGATGCTCACAGCGGTTTCCGACACAGACGGCAACGGTGTATATGACGAAAACGACAGATACGGATATATATCCCATCCCAAGATGGTCGCCCCGGGCTTCTGGATCGGTGCGGGACGCAAGCTCATCGAAAAGGACGAAAACGACATTCCTCACCTTGCCATGGCCGAGGAAAGCTTCGTGACATTCTGGGATAAGCTTCTCGATATCACCTACTCAAGCAACCAGTATTACGGCGTAGACGAAGCAGCGGACATTCCCCTGACAGCAAGAAAAATGTTTTCCGAGGGTAAGGCTTTGTTTATGGATATGTCTTTCTTCTTTATCGAAGAGCTTCGTGAAATGGAATCCGATTTCGGAATTATTCCGTATCCCAAGTATGACGAGGAACAATCGAACTATGCGACACGCCTATGCTATTACGTGCCGACAGTGGTGCCGATTACTGTCACAGGCGAGAAATTGGACAGAGCAGGCGTAACGCTTGAAGCTTTGGCGTGTGAATACGCAAATAATGTCGTCCCCGCATATTACGAAACGGCTCTGAAAAACAAGGCGACACGTGATGAGGAATCACAGGAAATGCTCGATATCATATTCAACTCCCGCGTAATAGACCTCGGAGACGCAACATTCTGCAGCGAACTCAGAGACGGCACCGTACGTCAGCTTTTCGAATCGAAAAATAACTCAATCACATCGAAAACAAAGTCTCTCGAAAAGCTCATGAAACGTAAGCTCAGCGAGCTTCCCGGCTGTCAGTAATTCCTAACCGAACAAACTTATAATTCACACAATATCGAACTACACAAAAAAGGGCACTGACGTGCCCTTTTTCAGTCTCCGAAACGAGACGATATTTCATTTAATTTTCTCTGCCTCTAAGCCGAGTATGTTCCGCATTATTCCCTAACCTCGACTTGGGAGAATTTCACATAAGTGAAATTCTCGGGAGTGGGGCGGTTGTCTCCACTATTAGAACTAAAGAATATCCCCACTTCACTACCGAAACAAAAGAGCGGAGCTTGCTCGGTTGACGCAGTCAATTTTCAAACTCCTCGGAGTTTGAAAAAGAGTAAGCTCGGGAGTGGGGCGGTTGTCTCCACTACTTAGCTAAAGAATATCCCCACTTCACTACCGAAACAAAAGAGCGGAGCTTGCTCGGTTGACGCAGTCAATTTTCAAACTCCTCGGAGTTTGAAAAAGAGTAAGCTCGGGAGTGGGGCGGTTGTCTCCACTACTTAGCTAAAGAATATCCCCACTTCAC
>CAVIJI010000001.1:149177-158153 GCA_963642885.1 bacterium | reverse complement strand
ATCTGTACCCATGCGGAAAAACTGCTGTTCATGACCGGTACGGCACTCGAAAACAACGTTGACGAAATGATTTCGCTTATAAAGGTTCTTCAGCCCGATACGGCTCTTAAAATCGGCTCGATGACCTACCTCTCGTCCGCACCGCAGTTCCGTGAAGCTGTTGCCCCCGTATATTACCGAAGAAAGCGTTCGGATGTACTGACGGAGCTTCCCGAAAAAACGGAAAGCAAGGAATGGTGCACGATGACAAAAAAAGAAGAGGAAGCTTATGAAAAAGCCGTTCTCTCCAAAAATTTTGCGGAAGCAAGACGAGTTTCATGGAATGTTTCCGATCTTAAAGATTCCTCCAAAGCCGCGCGCCTGTCCGAAATCGCACAAGAGGCCGAAAGCGAGGACAGGAAGGTTATCGTATTTTCGTTCTTCCTCGATACACTCAAAAAAGTATGCACTCTTCTGGGTGACAGATGCACACAGCCTATAACAGGGTCGGTGTCACCCGCGCGCAGACAGGAAATCATAGACGAGTTCGGCAAAGCTCCCGCAGGTACCGTTCTTGTCGCTCAAATTCAATCGGGCGGAACGGGACTTAACATACAGTCGGCAAGTGTGGTCGTATTTTGCGAGCCTCAGTTTAAACCTTCGATTGAAAACCAGGCAATATCGCGTGCCTACCGCATGGGACAAACAAGAAACGTGCTCGTATACCGACTGCTATGCGACGATACCGTTGACGAAAAGATAGTTTCGATACTCGAAAAAAAGCAAACCATATTCGACGCATTTGCGGATGAATCGGTTACCGCCGACGAAAGTCTCGAGCTTGACGAAAACACCTTCAACGGAATCATGCGTGAAGAAAGAGACCGCATCAACGCAAAAAACAGCACCGACGGAAATAATACCGAAGAAAACAAACCCGACAACACCGATAAAACAGGAGAGGGGAAAGAATGTACATAAAAAACAGAACGGCTTCAGGGCTGTATAAGCTGCTCATATCGATTCTCGGATTGGCCGTACTGGCGGACAGTGCGAGTATATTCGACGGCGAGTTGCACTTAGATATATTCCGTATGTTTACTACAATAAGTAATTTCGTGCTCACATTGTATCTTCTTGTCGCAGGTGTAAGACAACTGCTCGGCTTCGAAAAGGATCAAAATCCGTTTCTACCGAAAGTAAAGCACGCTTTTATGCTCGCAATATCAGTCACGTGCCTTATCGCACATTTTCTGCTCAATCACGGTATGGTTTTCTCGAACGGGGTGTTCAACTTCAATATGCTGGTACTGCACTATATAGTACCGCTCGGAGCCATAGCCGACTGGCTGCTGTTCGATAAAAAAGGAACCATGAAGCTTTATGAGCCGCCGCTTTGGACGGTTTTTCCGCTTTTATATTGCGCCTACACTTATATTATGACTCTCGGCTTCAATATGGACGCGGGAATCGGCAGCCGTTATCCCTATGCGTTTCTCGATATCGACGCGAACGGCGCCGTCACCGTCATTATAACAATACTCATATTGCTCGCGTTCTTCATCGGTTTGGGCTATGTCTATGTTATGATAGATAAAATTATGTGCAAAAAAGCTTAACCTTTACGATCAGCGGCCTTAATGCCGAGACGATTAACGCAGGATTGTTTAATCGTTAATCGTTAATCGTTAATCATATTGCTTGCGCAATAAGTTAATCATATTGCTTCCGCAATAAGATTGTCAATCATCTTGTGACCCTCTATTGTCGGGTGGATGCCGTCGGAGCAAATGTAGTTTTTGTATTCGTGAGACAGCAGGAATGGCGAGCGAATATCTATAAGGCCCGCACCGTATTTCTCGGCGAGATTTTCGGCTGTTCTGTTGTAATACTCATGCCATCTGTAAAGCATGCTTGCGTCTCCGAGCCAGCTTATAATATTGTCGTACGACAGATCACGCGATATCCATTTTACGTACTTTTCGGAATCAAGCGGAACAAGGTTGCACAGCCTGACCTTAGCACCCATGTCGGCCGCATATTTAATCATCGTTCCGTATATTTTTTCGAATTTATCCATCGGAGTATTGGGTGTGAATTTGCCGCTCGGATTTTCGGAAATATCCGCCCACTTGAAATCACAGTCGTTTCCGCCGTATTCGAAAATAACCGTTGTATCCTCTGCGGGAAGCGTCAGCTTTTTCTTTATCAAAGCCTCACCCATTTCAACCGTAGCTCCCATACGTGAGCTGTTGACAATCTCATATCCGCGTTCCTTGAGAGATGCGAATCTTTCGCCGAAAACCTTATGTCTTCCCTCCTCGGCTGAATAGTAAACTCCCCTCATAATTGAGTCACCGAAAATTAATAATCGTTTCATTTTTTTCACCTTTGAATTGCATCTTCGTTATGATATCATTATAGCCGTAGACATGAGGCATCACAACCCACCGTAAGTATACCGCACTCTATTCGTGGTAAATCCACGTCGAGTAGCCGTAATTCACGGTAGAATCTATCGTCCGTAGAGTAGAACTACTCCCGACAGAGCATTCTACCGACAGTAGAGTGCCTTTTTCGGGCCTTATAAGTTAAAAACTCATCAATTCAAGAAGGAGGAGTCCGGCATGGCGCATGAAGATATTCCGAAGAACATCGCAAAGAACATTACCGAGCTGAGAAAAAAATCAGGTATGACACAGGCACGTCTTGCCGAGGAGATAGGCTATTCCGACAAAAGCGTATCCAAATGGGAACGCGGAGACGGAGTCCCCGATATCGTCTGCCTTAAAAACATCGCCGACCTGTTCGGTGTCACCGTAGACTATCTGCTTGAATCGGAACATACATCATTCCCCTCTCTCGACAACGATAAGCAGGAAGTACCCGAAAGCAGCGACAGCTACGTAATAAACCGAGCGGCAATAGTTGGCGTAACACTTGCGGGAGTGCTCATGCTCGCAGCGGTTGTGTATGTTATTCTTAAACTCTGCGGTGTCGTTTCACTGCTCCCATTTGTCATAGCCTGCCCCGTGTTCGCTGTTCTTATGGTCATATTCAATTCGGTCTGGGGAACAAAAAAATTCAATTTTTATACAATTTCCCTTCTCGTGCTGACGATATTGTTTTTGATATCGTTCTTGCTCAGAAGCTATGATATGTGGTCAATGATGCTGCTCGGCATCCCGGGCGTGCTCATAGTGTGGCTCGCCTGCCGCGTAAAAACAAAAAAATCCGAATAAAAAAAGCATGCGAAGCATGCTTTTTTTATTCCGTCAGAATTTATTTTTCTGAACCATTATACAAACCTACGGAGGCACGGTGGTTCACCACACTATCCGACTGAAGTACATCCGCCGACACAGCACAAACCTAAACCTGCGGAGAATTTCGCATTAAGCGAAATTCTCGAGGAGGCGGCGGTTTCCTCCACTACCCGACTGAAGTACATCCGCCGACACAGAACACAAGCCAAATCTGCGGAGAATTTCGCATTAAGCGAAATTCTCGAGGAGGCGGCGGTTTCCTCCACTACCCGACTGAAGTACATCCGCCGACACAGAACACAAGCCAAATCTGCGGAGAATTTCGCATTAAGCGAAATTCTCGAGGAGGCGGCGGTTTCCTCCACTACCCGACTGAAGTACATCCGCCGACACTATTCGTTTCTCAACGCCTCAACGGGATCCTTCTTTGCGGCTATGTGCGAAGGAATAAGTCCGGATATCGTCGTAAGCAGCATCGATATAAGCACAAGTGCTATTCCGCCGACCGCAGGCAAACGTGCAAGATTTGATATGTCCGTTAAACTTTTTATAATAATGTTCGCGGGAATGCAAAGCAGCAGCGTTACTCCGATGCCGATAGCCCCGGCCGAAAAGCCTATTATAAGCGTCTCCGCATTGAATACACGTGATATGTCCTTCTTCGACGCACCTACGGCACGCAGTATACCGATTTCCTTCGTACGCTCGAGTACCGATATATACGTGATGATTCCTATCATAATCGATGATACAACAAGCGATATCGAAACAAACGCAATCAGTACATATGAAATCACATTGATTATCGTCGAAATCGATGACATCATCAGGGCAACATAGTCGGTGTAATGAATTACATCCTCTTCCTTGCCCTCATTCGTCTTCTGCGTGTTGTAATCGGATATCATCGTGGAAATTTCATCCTTGGCGGCGAATGTGTCCGCATATATGAGAATGTACGACGGATTATCACGGTCAGCCTGTCCGAACAGCTTTAAATTATCCTCGAATGTGCTGTCGGATACCATCTTCGGCATATAGTCCGCGAATGACGACGATATGTCTTCGTCACTCATTCCGGCGATTACCGCATCCAGCGACTGCGCGAGCTCATCGGATGTGTAGGTAGATAAGGACGATTCCGCGCTTTCCCGAGCCTGCGCCTGAATTTCGGCTCCGAGTGCCTGCAGTGCAATCGAGTTTACCTCATCCTCGGACATTGTCGATAGATACATGGTAATGGTGTTTTCATCCATTCCCTGTGCTTCGGGACTCTGCTTCATTGCCGAAACAACAAGAGCGTTTATCTCTTCCTCTGTCATAGCGGAAAGCTGTGACTGTGCCATTTGCGCGACATCCTCATCGGATACACCGGCCATATAGTTCGTGTAAATTACCGCAGCCTCGGCACTGCTCATTCCGTCAATGTTCGAACGTATCGCATCCGCTCTTTCCGCAACCGTCATATTTGCGGGATCGTTGTCTTCGGTGAGAAACGGTAAATTCGTGAGTATGTCAACAGTCTCATCGGCTCTCTGTGCCTTTACGACCTCGGATTTTTCCGCCTTGTCTATCACATATTCCGTGAGCGACGGCAAATAACCTATTGCTCCGTTCAATGATGTCGCAACAGCTTCCGGATTCGGACGTATTATGCCCACAATCGTAAGATGTTCGCTTTCGGCTACTGCTGCATTCATGTATACGGCATTGTCGCCCTGATACTCCCACTCATCGCCGCTCTTTGTGTACATATCGGATGCCGTAAGCAGTGCGAACTCATGTCCGATAAAATCGTCATAGCCGAATTCGTCGGCCTTCACATTCATTTCTTCGCCTTTCTGAGCGGCTGACATTATCTCCTTTAACTCATCCTGAGGCTTGAAACCGAGAGCGTACAGATACACATCGTTTATTTTATTGTTTTCATCGACTATCAGTACCACTTCATTGTATTTTTCGGGAAGCCTGCCCGCAATTACATCGTACTGTCCGCGAATGAGATCCATGTTGGTCGGCATCTCATCCCATACGTCTACCGTCATCATCGACGCATAATTCGACTGCGACGATGCCGCGGAATTCATCGCGCCGAACATATCCGACGGATTAAGCTTCAGCGGAAGTCCGTCGCTGTCTTTTTCATCGGTAGAATAAATGTACAGCTGTACATCATATCCGTATGTCACGGATGAAGCGTTGCCGTCAAGGTCTCCGCCGTGCTCGTCAATATACTCGATAAAATCCGTCAGATTGTTTTTCTGTATGTCAATGCTCGTCATCGTATCTACGAGATCGTACATCATTGTATTCGATTTTATCACGCCTTCAACGGGTTCTTCGTCCGCCGATTTTTTCGCCTCGGTAAACGTGCTGATCATAGAGGATAAATCTACGCTTTCACGCGTAACCTCAAGCGGATAAGCCGACAGGGTATCCTCCTGAACTTTATCTATATATACGTTTATTCCGTTTGAAAGCGACAAAATCAACGCTATTCCGATAATACCGATGCTTCCCGCAAACGCGGTAAGTATTGTGCGCGCTTTTTTCGTCATAAGGTTATTCAGACTCAACCCGAGTGCCGTGCCGAACGACATGGATGTTCGCTTTTTACCGTGCTTTTCACCGTCCGCCTCGGAAGCGGCGTCTCCCGATATGTAAACACCGCTCTCGGAATACTTCTCAGCCCTCTCCTCGTCATCCGTGTAAGGGTTGGAGTCATCTATAACCCTTCCGTCGAGAAGCTTGATTATTCTCGTGGAATACCTTTGCGCAAGCTCGGGATTGTGCGTTACCATGATAATGAGCTTTGTTTTCGCTACCTCTCTCAGTATATCCATGATTTGTACGGAGGTTTCCGAGTCGAGCGCTCCCGTCGGTTCGTCTGCCAAGAGTATGTCGGGGTCGTTGACAAGAGCGCGAGCTATCGCAACTCTCTGCATCTGTCCGCCCGACATCTGCGAGGGCTTTTTCTTCATCTGGTCGCCCAGTCCTACGGCACGAAGTGCCTCCTCGGCCCTGTGTCGTCTCTCGGATTTGGAGACACCCGACAGAGTCAGTGCAAGTTCTACATTCGCAAGAACGCTTTGGTGGGGAATCAGGTTGTAGCTTTGAAAAACAAAGCCTATCGAATGGTTGCGGTACGTATCCCAGTCACGATCCGTAAATTTCGCCGTAGGCTTGTGGCGTACATACAGCTCGCCCGATGTATAGCGGTCAAGTCCGCCAATAATATTCAACAGCGTGGTTTTTCCGCAACCGGACGGGCCGAGAATGGATACGAATTCGTTCGGTCGGAATGCCAGCGATACCTCATGAAGTGCGGTAACATCGCCCGACGGATAAATCTTTTTGATTTTCGACAGATTAAGCATTTATTGTTTATTCATCCTTGCTATACGGAAGCAAACGGTAAAGCCCAAATCCGCTTTACACGCATCTTCTTTAGTTATTTAACATACCATATGATTATACCATCCCCTCAAGCGGCATTCCTACAGTCTTTTTTTAACAAAGGGTAATTTTTTCAAAAGCGATTTGTAATGAAAAAACGATGTCGCGGCTGCAGCTGTTCTACAGTCTTTCAAACCATTTTCGGGCTTTTTCTTCGTCTTTTTCTACCCCGAGTCCCTTCATGTAATACTCACCGAGCTTCTTATAAGCTTCCGTAATATGGCATTCCGTTAGCTCTGCGCAAACGTTCGGGAAAATCACTCGCGCCCATTTCATTGGGATTAAAATAAACCGAGTAACCTACATCCGAAAGGTCCTTCTCAAGTCTTGCGGCGAAATTCTGTCCGCTTCCGTCATTACGGTAAGACAGAAAAATATCCTTATCTCTGATTGACATTATATTTACCTCTCAATTTGTTTTCTTCCGCCTGTTTCTTCAAGCGGAATCTTTTATGTTTAAAATAAAACAGGGGATGAGCATCACATACCCATCCCCCGTCTTTCTCATTTAGTCGACGAGTTTTTCTTCAAATGTCGAAACGAGCATCTCAAGTCCTTTGAGTGCGGCGGCTTCACGAGTTTCGTATGCGCTTGTTATGCTCTCACCGTTCTTCTGGAGCGGTTCGAGTATCGCCCACGTCGTAATGTTGTTGGCGTACTGTGCGCTGTATACAAGTGAGAACATATCCGTAATTCCGTCATGAATCAAATCTATCATTCTGGACGTGTAGTTATCGCGTGCGTACTTAACCTTCAATGTCATTTCATAATATGCCGGCAGCACAGTGGCATGTGTCTGACGACACAGTGCCTGACATACGGCACCCGTTATTTCGGGATCCGTCGCAGTCAGAGGTATTGCGCCAACCTCAGCCGTATCATGCACAACGGTAACGTATCTTTCCTGTGCTTCATCCTGCTTAGGATACGGTATCACACCGATTTCCGCTTCCATATCACGGAACACACTTATGTCTCCAAGCTGACATCCGCTGATTATCAGCGCACCGCCCGCCTCGAACTTTGCGTGAAGATCGGAGCCGTTTTCGCTGTATTTTGTCGATGTTCCCGACGACCAGAATACGGAACGAATCTTCTCATAAAGATCCGTAAGTCTGTCGCCGTACATCGTCAGGGTGGGATAACCGTTTTCGTCACGTGTAATGAGCTTTACGTCTCCGCCGTATGTGAACGGGAAGGAGCTTCCGCCGATACCGCCGACAATCAAACCGTATGTGTCCTTCGGGTCTGCTTTTCCGTTGCCGTTTACGTCCTGATATGAGTTTTCGATTAACGCAAGCATGCTTTCATATGTCCATTTGCCCTCATCAACCATTTTGTAAATATCATCGGGGTCGCCGAACAAGTCCTTATACATAGCACGGTTGTAAATAAGCGCGTGCGAATGGTTCAGCACATCCATGAAGTAGTCGCCAACAAGCAGATAAATGTGTTTGTAGTCCACCGACAAATTTTTCATGTAGTCTCCCCACCAACAGTCTTCGTCAAAATCCACTTTAGTGAGAGAAGCCGCGTCGTAAAACAGCATTTCGATAGATGCACTTGAAAATCCGAGCTGGTCGTCAATCAAAAGGTCGAATGTCGAGTCTCCGGCCATCACAAGAGATTCAACCGACGATGCAACGTTGGAATACGAAAAATCGGTTTGCTCATAGGCAAACTTCACGTCAAGCTGTTCCTCTACCGCAAGATTTCGCTCGTAAACGGCGTCGTTTACGTTGTCTCCCGTTAACTCACCGCTTCCCTCGATAAGGTAATTCGAGCTGATATTTGTGTCGGATGTTCGAATACTGAAGGTTCTGCCGCCGTATGACAGGCCGTCAAGTATATCCGACTCCGTCTCGGCTTCCGTTTCGATTGTTTCCGTATCGGCAAGGGGAGTACTCTCCTCATCGACATTCTCCGTTTTGTTTTCGGCGCATGCCGTGAGCATCAGCACGGCTAGTGCAATCGCAAGCAGTCTGTGTTTTTTCATGGCATTTCTCCTGTGCTTTTTATATTATTTTCGATGTTTATTTATATATTCATAATACAACATGCACATATCGAATGTCAATAGACTTCCGCAATAATTAATATTTAGTTATATTAAACGAACACTGCGGATTCGATAATTTTTCATAAATTGAAGTAAACGATCTCGTTTTCGCCTTTAATCTCTTTGTAAAATTCCTCAATGCGTTTTTTAACATATGAATCGAATTTTCCCGGGCTGACACAGAAGGTGTTCTTAAACAATGTGACGAAATAGCTT
>CAVIJI010000001.1:119873-149167 GCA_963642885.1 bacterium | reverse complement strand
AAATAGCTTACGCTGTCATAACCGCAGCTTTTCGCGGTTTCCTGTACGCTCATTCCGCTTGTGAGCATAAAACGCGCATTGTTGATTCTCGTCATTGTAATATAATCCTTGACGGTCATGCCCGTCGATTGCTTAAAATCCTGTACCAGCTTAGCTCGCGATATATAATACCGCTGTGCCAAAGCGTCAAGTGACAATGATTCCGCGAAATTATCCGAAATATATTCGAGAAGCTCGTTGATGTACTGAATACGGCATTTTTTCGACAGTATTTTTCCCGTCGTCTTTTGATACGTGTAAAGCTCGTAAAGTATTACGGAGGTCAGATACGAACGGGCATTCAAATCCTCCCCGATTACGTTATAACGGCTGAAATATGTTTTCATCAGCTCAAACATATCGCCGTCAAGCTGTATCACACTCATATTGGATGAACGGAAAAAGGATATCTTTTCGGAAATCGCGGGACAGAGGCCGAAAATCTCGTCGTTGAAGTTTACGACATATCGCGTATATCCGTCACGAAGTGTATTTACTCCGTGAAACGTAAGGCTGTTGTGGAGTATGACGGCGGGAGAGGACACCGTTATTTTATCCGTATTGTTCTCAACCGACAGAACGCCGTCAACCAAAAACAGCATCTCATAGTGATTATGTATGTGCGGACTTTGCGCTTTGAACGATTTACTGTAGCTGTATCTGATGTTCGGCGAATCATCCCTCTGTTGCAGTTTCATATGCGTTTTCCTCCTCATGGCCTTGTATATAAGTATATTATACAATAAGGAAGCCGAAAATAAAATATATTTTTAATTTTGGTAGAATAAAAAATTTTCAGAGTTAAAAATAGCGGATACAGCAATTCGTAAGCTTGAAATGACATGGGCGATATGTTATACTTGTATAAAAGTTAACTGAATATGAACGCCGTACTTATATGAAGTTACAAATGTAGTCAAACATCCATTACAGTTTGAATATAAGGAGATAAAAACAGCAAATGAAAAAGACATTATCGTTAATCATGGCATTGCTCATGCTGTCCGCCTCCCTTGCCGCATGTTCGGAAAAGCAGCAGGACGAAGCGGAAAGCGAAACCGAGACCGAAAGCGAAACCGTCGCGGCAGCGGCGGAGGCGGTCGAAGAAACTCTCGAAACCGAAGCCGAGGAAAAGATCACCGATGACCTTCCCGAAAAAGACTTCAACGAAATGGATTTCGCGATATATACCAGAAACAATACAACGCATTCTCTTTTCCTCGTAGAGGAAATGAACGGCGAAGAGATGAACGATGCGATTTTTCAGCGAAATCTCACCGTTGAGGACAGATTCAATGTAAAATTCAGCGAAACCGAGTATTCCGACGAGGGACTTCCGCTGACACTTATAACCGCGGGTGACAACACATACTCGCTTATGAATGTACGCTGCACCGCCGCGAACACAATCGCACAGAAAGGCTACGCATTTGCGCTTGATACTCTCGAGTATATAGACCTCACGAAGCCGTACTGGGATGAATCCGCGACTCGCGACATAAACGTAGGCGAAAAGAACTACTTCGCGATAGGAGACGCAAATCTCGCCGCCATAGATTTTACGAACATACTGTTATACAACAAGAGTCTTCTTGAAAACCTGTACCCCGACACATCGCTTTACACAATCGTCGATGAGGGCAAATGGACCTTCGACAAATTCGGAGAAATCGCGGCAACAGCGACCTCCGATATAGACGGCGACGGAAAATTCACGGAAGCAGACCGATACGGTATGCTCGGAGTCGCGAAATATATGCAGTGCTCCCTTATTCAGGCCGGCGATGCTATGTATGTGTCGAAGGATGATAACAACTATCCCGTATACGACATGACCACAAACGAGCATTTCGTAAATGTATTCGAAAAGGTATTCGCAATTTGCAACGAAAGCGGCGCATGGTACAAATCAAGTGATGGCAGCAACGAAGCGCCGACATACCACAGCATGTTCCGTGAGGACAAAGGTTTATTCCTTACCACGATGTTCCAGCTTGTCGAATCGCTTAGAGACATGGAAAGCGACTTCGGTATCGTTCCGTTCCCGAAATACGATGAAAAGCAGGAAAATCATATTACACGTGTATCGTTCTTCGATACGTCCGTAATACCCGTAACCGTACCCGATAAGGAATGCTCATCCATTATTCTCGAAGCTTTGACATGCGAGTCACGCAATGTCGTTATTCCCGCGTATTACGATATCTGTCTTAAATCCAAATATTCGAGAGACGCGGACTCATCACGTATGATTGACATAATACTCGACAACAGAGTAATCGATTTCGGCGACACATATTTCCAGAGCAGCATACGCGATGGTTTTGTCGTGTCTGCTTTCATAAACAACAACAAGACGAGCATGATCTCCGCAGCGGCAAAGTATCAGAAGATGGTTGATAAAACCTTATCGAAGATGAACGAGGCGTTCAACGAAATCGGATGACATAATTCGCCGCAATAATTGACCGAATGACAAAATTAATCAATGATTTTATAAAAAGGAGAAACATCATGAAAAAACTTTTGAATGTACTTTTGGCTCTGACACTCGTTATTTCGGCTGCGTCCTCCGTGTCGGCAATCGGCGAAACATATGACGCACCTAAGGGAACACCGATTATCGACGGAACCGTTGACGATGTGTGGGCTGCCGCTCCCAAAGCACAGCTTACTCACCTGAAAGCGGGAGACCTCAAGGCAGAGGGTGAACTGCCCGACACATGCTCCGCCTACGCACGTGTTATGTGGGATGAAACGGCACTGTATTTTCTGTTTGATGTGTATGACGATGATTTTGCGTTCGACTCATCTCAGGGAGACTGGAAAAATGATTCGATTTACGTTTATATCGATGAACTCAAATCCGGCGATGCTCTCTTCTCTGCGGGCCAATCGCAAATCGCACTGATACCGGCGGATGGTCTGTCGTTGGTGCCGAGAAAAGGAAGCAGCCCAATTGATTACGAAACAGCATGGAGTTTTCCCGAAGAAAATCACTGTGTTATCGAATTCAAATATGTTCCCGATTACCTTGAAGAAGCGGACCTCAAAGAAGGCTTTACATTCCCCGCGGATTTTCAGTATAATGATGCCGATGAGTTCATATCACGTCCGTATTGCTTAGGCTGGTCGGATGAAGATGACTCTGCGACAAGCAATATCGAAGTTTGGGGTACAATAACACTCACAGCAGGCGCGGCTCAGGTCGAAGAGACCGAGGCAGAACCCGAGACTGTCGAAGAGACCGCTGTCGAGGCCGTAGAAGCGGAAACCGAAATCGAAACCACCCCGGCGGAAGAAGAAGTCGCCTCTGAAACCGTTCCGTCAACCGAAACGGCACCTCAGACGTTTGATATCGGTGTTATATCGGGCGTATCCGCTGTAATATCACTCGCCGCTCTCGCGGTATCGAAAAAGAGAGCATAAAATCAGCTGAATAATTATCGAAGGGCATCCGTGTATGGGTGCCCTTTATTCATTATTTCCGTCGAAAAATGAAAAAATATCGACAGAGGCTATTGACAAATGAAAAACGCTGTGCTAAAATACAGTAAACCGTTGAAGAAGAGTAAGTAGATAATAAAACCGTTCTTACAGAGAGTCGCAGGTGGTGTGATTGCGGCAGGATAGGCTGTTATCGAATGGGCTTCCGAGGGCAAGCGGAAACGTACACGGTGCGGAGTATGTGAGACGGAGTGGGACTCTCCGTAATAAAAGGTCGGCGTATGATTTTGTACGTACAGAGGGGATGTATTTCATACATCAAGCCGGGTGGCACCACAGGAATTTGTATCCTGTCCCAGCAGTTTTTAAACGCTGAGACAGGATTTTTTTATCGGAGGATAACGTTATGACACTGCTTGACAAGCTATGGCGCAGGCGCGCCGATATCTGATTTTATTATAATTTTTCCGATTTACGCAATTAATTTAAGCAAATACGAAATCGTATCGATAAACGAAAGGATATATAAAATGAAAAAGATATTCACCGCCGCTCTCGCGGTTATAACGGCTCTCACCACACTCAGCGCATGCTCGTCAAATGATACCGATAAAGGCGAAAACACATATACCGTGGGAATCTGCAATTACGTAGACGATGCATCCCTCAATCAGATTGTCGACAACATAAAAACACGTCTGGCCGAAATCGGCGAGGAAAAGAATGTCGAATTCGAGATAGCGTACGACAACTGCAACGCCGACGCAAACCTCATGAACCAGATTATATCAAATTTCATTGCCGATGATGTTGACTTAATGGTCGGTGTGGCTACACCTGTGGCAATGGCAATGCAGTCGGCTACGGAAGACAACGAAATCCCCGTGGTATTCGCCGCCGTATCAGACCCCGTATCTGTCGGATTGGTTGATTCTCTCGAAAACCCCAGCAGCAACATCACGGGAACCTCCGACTATCTCGACACAACGGCTATCATGAACCTTATTTTCGCCGTTAACCCCGACACAAGTAAGGTAGGTCTTCTTTATGACGTCGGTCAGGACTCCGCCACAAGCTCAATCGCGGCTGCAAAGGAATATCTCGGTGCAAAAGGTATTGAGATAGCGGAACGTACAGGCACAACGGTAGACGAGGTTTCTCTCGCGGCTCAGGCACTTGTCAGCGAAGGTGTCGATGCGGTGTTCACCCCGACGGACAACACGATAATGAAATCCGAGCTTACAATATACGAAACATTCGCGAATGCGGGCGTCGCTCACTACACGGGTGCCGACTCATTCGCTCTCAACGGTGCTTTCATGGGCTACGGCGTTGACTACGCCAACCTCGGTGTATGCACGGCGGACATGATAGCGGGCATTCTTCTGGACGGAAACGATCCCGCGTCAACCCCCGTACTTACATTCGACAACGGTACCGCTACGGTAAACACGGAGATCTGCGAAAAGCTCGGATACGATTTCGATGAGGTTTCCGAGAAAATCGCTCCGTACTGCACAAAGGTACAGTCTATAATAACCGCCGAAAGCTTTGACGATATCGGCTGAAGGAATTAACATGACAACAGTATTAACACTTCTGGAAACGGCTGCCGAGCTCGGGCTCGTCAGCGCACTGACAGTTCTCGCCCTGTTTTTGAGCTATTCCATGCTTAATGTCTGCGATCTGTCGACCGATGGCTGTTTTACCCTCGGTGCGACCGTCGGGGCGGCTGTTGCGATAGCCGGTCACCCATATCTCTCGATTGCCGCCGCAATGGCCGCGGGTATCGCCTCGGGCTTTGTCACGGCAATTCTGCAGACAAAAATGGGAATAAACTCGCTCCTTGCGGGCATAATAGTAAACACGGCGCTTTATTCCGTGAACATCGCCGTTATGGGCAATTCCTCGATTCTTAATATGAATAAGGTCGATACGGTGTTCACAAAGGTGCGTGCTCTCGTCGATGACACTCCGCTTGACGGCAGATACAAGCTGATAGTCGCGGCTGTTTCGGTAGCAGTCGTTGCGGTTCTGCTCGGCTTGTTTCTCAAAACGCGAATGGGACTTGCTATACGTGCAACGGGCAACAACCCCGATATGGTGCGTTCGTCGTCTATTAACCCCGTTGTCACAACCATTATCGGCTTGTGCATTGCCAATTCCTTTACCGCGCTCTCGGGATGCCTGCTCGCTCAGATGCAAAAATCCGTAAATATAGATACGGGAACGGGTATGGTAACAATAGCTCTCGCGTCTCTTCTCATAGGCAATGTTTTCCTCGGAAAAAAGAAGATGCCGCTCAGAATAGTCGGAATGGTACTCGGTGCGTTTGTTTTCAGACTTGTTTATACAATTGCCTTGCGGTTCGATATGCCCGCATTCATGCTGAAGTTTGTATCCGCCATCGTTGTTATAGCGGCAATCTCTATTCCCTATTTGAAGGAACAGATGCCGATGCTGAAACGACGCTTTCTTCACTCACACGGGAGGAATAAAGACTGATGCTTGATATTAAAAATATAACCAAAACCTTCAATCAGGGAAGCAGCGACGAGAAAAAGGTTCTCGTCAATCTGTCATTCCATGCGGACAAAGGTGATTTTATTACGATTATCGGCTCGAACGGTGCCGGTAAATCCACATTATTCAACGCCATAGCGGGCAGCTTCATTACGGACAGCGGAAGCATATCCCTCATGGGACGTGACATCACGCTGATGCCCGAGCACAAGCGTTCACGTGTTATAGGACGGCTGTTTCAGGATCCTATGCGCGGAACGGCTCCCGGTATGACGGTCGAGGAAAATCTTACTCTCGCCGCAGGTCACGGCGGCTGGCTCAGCACTCTGAAATCCTCCGACAAAAAGCTGTTTCGCGAAAAGCTCGCAATGCTCGGAATGGGTCTCGAGGACAGAATGGATCAGCAGGTCGGTCTGATGTCGGGTGGTCAGAGACAGGCGTTGACACTGATGATGGCCACACTTAACCCTCCTCAGCTTCTTTTGCTCGATGAGCACACCGCCGCTCTCGACCCGTCGACCGCCGAGAAGGTTCTTGCGATAACGAAAAATATCGTATCCGAAAACAATCTGACCTGCATGATGATAACGCATAACATGCAGTCCGCACTTGAGCTCGGAAACCGTACCATAATGATGGAGTCGGGAAAAATTGTTTTCGACACATCGGGTGACGAAAGAAAAAAGCTGACGGTACAAAATCTGCTCGACAAATTCAAGGAAGCCTCGGGCAAAAATCTCGACAACGACAGAATGCTGCTCATATAATGTAATATCTGAAAAACGGGCTGATGCATTTCACGCATCGGTCCGTTTTTTACATTTTTGCATCTTATATGTAAATTCCACTTGACTTTTTTGTAAAATTGTTATATAGTATTAGTGTCTAAGATACAACAATACTTTATTTAAACGGAGGAAAAAATGAAAAAGTATCTCAGCATTATCATGGCTGCTGTGCTTTGTGTTCTTCTTCTCGTTCCCGTATCCGCATCCGCAGAGTGGGTATCGAAGGACCTCGTAAGCCAGCTTGATGAATCCCCCGAATGGGTTGACAGCGCAAACGAAATCAACTTCGCAGAACAGTATCCCGGAGACGGTGTAACAAACGCTCACTACGGTGAAGGCAACGGTTTCCAGTATGTTTACCTCAAGGCTGACGGACTCAGCAACTTCACAATCGATTTCTCGGTCAGTGAAGACGGCCTTTACAACATCGGCTTCGACCTTATGGCATGGTCAAAGAGCGTTCTCCGCTCCACCAATATTCAAATCGATGACAGCGAATGCATTTACATCGGTTATGATTACGCAGACGAAGATCAGTACAGCGATCAGTACTGGACAGGTCTTACCATGAACCTTACCAAGGGTAATCACACATGTACACTTTCACTCGCTTCCGACTTTGACAACACAAACGTTAAGTCACTTTACTTCTGTTCTCTCCTTGTAGGTTATGCCGGAGAAACAGTTGCAATTGAAGCAGCTCCCGAAACAGAAGCCGAAACTGTTGCCGAAACCGTTGCCGAAGTAGTTGAAACAGAAGCAGAGACTGAGACAGAAGCTGCTATAGAACTCGCGGAAACAGTTGAAGAAGTTGAAACTGTTGAGACAGTTACCGCAGCTCCTCAGACATTCGATGCTGCGATTATCGCAGGCGTAGCTGCCGTAGTATCCCTCGCTGGATATGCGGTTTCCAAGAAGCACTAAGCAAAATAGAATCAAAAAGGACTCACACGAAAGGTGTGAGTCTTTTTGATTGAAAAAGAGCAAAGCTCTTCTCACTAAAGGATGAAAATTAAAGTTTCATACTCCCTTGCCCTTGCTTTTGACACCCGTAATATCCTTTACTACCTCGCTCGCGATGATAAGGCCTACCGCGGACGGCACGAACGCCGTACTGCCGGGAACTCTTTTGCGCGGTTCGCCGCCTGCCGCCTGTTCGGTTATTTCGGGCAGCTCGGCGGCGGCTGACACGGTAAACGGGATTTCCTTTGAGTACACAACCTTTAAATGGCGTATTCCGCGCTTTTTCAGCTCGTTTCTCATGACACGTGCAAGAGGATCAACGGATGTCTTGTAAATATCGGCTACCTCGAATGCCGTGGGGTCTACCTTGTTTCCCGCTCCCATTGAGCTTATTATCGGAGTTTTGACGGTATCGGCATTCACCGCAAGCGCGATTTTACCCGTAACGGTATCTATGGCATCCACTACATAGTCATACAGTGAGAAATCGAATTGATTTTCCGTTTCGGGTGAATAGAATGTTCTGTATGTGTTGACTATGATGCTCGGGTTAATATCGAGAACTCTCTCGGCGGCAACGTCAACCTTATATCTGCCGATCGACTTATGGGTAGCTATAATCTGCCTGTTTATATTGGTAATGCTAACAGTATCGTTATCAATCAAATCAAGAGTGCCTATACCGCTTCTCGCGAGCGCTTCGACTGCGTACCCGCCGACTCCTCCTACGCCGAATACCGCAACACGCGAGTACCGCAGTTTCTCCATTGCATCCGCTCCGTATATAAGCTGAGTTCTTGTAAATATGTTTTGCATGTTATCGGGCAACCCTTCCGCTGTTTTCGATTCAGAATATATGATTTATAAAATAACACAGCTATTATACTGTAATTTCGAAAAAAAATCAAGTAAATGTGTTCGGGCTATTGACAAAGCAATGTCGGAATGGTATAATACCTACAATTCTGATAGGTTTTGTATGAAAGGCACAGGCTATGAAAATTTACGAAAAAATCACCGATCTTGTAGGAGCGACACCGCTCGTTAAAATCTCGAATTATACGGGTAAAAGAGGCATTGATGCAACAATCGCAGTGAAGGTAGAGGCGTTTAACCCCGCGGGAAGCGTTAAAGACAGAATAGCGAAGGCAATGCTCGACGATGCCGAGGCGAAAGGGCTGGTCAACAGAGACAGTGTTATAATAGAACCGACCAGCGGCAACACCGGCATAGGACTTGCGGTTGTTTCCGCATCGAGAGGTTACAGGATTATTCTCACAATGCCCGAGAGTATGAGCGTTGAAAGGCGCAATCTGCTTAAAGCATACGGTGCGGAAATAGTACTTACCGATGCCTCACGCGGCATGAAAGGAGCCATAGAAAAGGCAAATGAGCTTGCACAGTCAATACCGAACAGCTTTATACCGAGTCAGTTCGGAAATCCCGCAAATCCCGAAATACACCGCAAAACAACAGGCCCCGAAATATGGAACGACACAGACGGAAAGGTTGATATCTTTGTGGCAGGTGTAGGTACGGGAGGTACTCTCACGGGTGTCGGCGAATATCTAAAGTCTCTCAATCCCGATGTGAAGGTAGTTGCGGTCGAGCCCGCATCGTCTCCCGTTTTATCGAAAGGTGTGTCGGGTCCGCATAAAATTCAGGGAATCGGAGCGGGATTTGTTCCCGAGGTATTGAATACGAAGATATATGACGAGGTTATACCCGTAACAAACGAGGATGCACTCGAGACCGAAAGAGCTCTTGCGCGTGAGGAAGGAATTCTCGCGGGAATATCATCGGGAGCCGCCGTTTATGCGGCAAGCGAGCTTGCAAAGCGTTCCGAGAACAAGGGAAAGCTCATTGTGGTAATTCTGCCCGACACGGGAGACAGATATCTCTCCACATCCTTCAGCTGATATACAGAACAGCACTTAGGAAGCCTCTGATTTAAGGTTATTTTTGCGATAAAAGCCCCTATATTTCAGTCTTTTATCGCAAAAATTCGATTTATTCAGAGTATCCTTAACACTTTTCGAAATAAAAAAATCCGACTTAGCGATATGCCACAGAGAGTCGGATTTTTTATTGTATATACCTGTCGAAAAATCGGCCATACTATATCACATAATCGTTTGCGCCGTTTTCAGCCATGCTGTCCAGCATATCCTGCAGTGTGATACTGTCGAGATATTCCGTTACCACCTTATACAGTCCCTTCCATATGGGCAGTGTCGGACAGATTTCCGCACGCTCACACTCGACAGGCGCTTCTTCGGCGCACGGTACCGACGCCAAGCTTCCTTCTGTCAGGCGCAGTATCATTCCCACAGTATATTTATCCGGACTCATCGCGAGCATATACCCGCCCTGATATCCTCTGTTTGTTTTGAGAATGTCGGTACGGTTTAATATCGGTATAATCTGCTCAAGGTATTTTTTCGATATATTCTGCCTCTCTGCGATATCCTTGAGAGCAATGTACCCGTCATTGCGGTGCTGGGCGAGATCATACATCATTCTCAGCGCATAGCGGCCTTTTGTTGAAATTTTCATCTCGTATTCCTCATGTACACGCCGATATTCGTAAAGCATAAAGTCCGCATTTCATTATTTATGCATTTTCTTCCATATCATCAGAACGGTAATGTCTGCGGGATTAACTCCGGATATTCTCGAAGCCTGGCCGATTGTCGACGGCTTTACCTTGTTCAGCTTTTGAGCCGCCTCAAGACGAAGGCCTTTTATCTCGGAATAATCTATATCGGGCAAGGTCATGTCCTCCGCTTTTTCCTGACGTGCGGCTTCATCAAGCTGATGGCGGATGTATCCCTCGTATTTGATTTCCGTCCATACACGGAATCTTATATTTCTCGGCAAATACGGCCTTTCGGGGTCATACGGAGACAGGCATTCGTAATCAAGCTGAGGACGGCGTATAAGCTCCGCAAGTGTCGTGCCGTTTGTGATTTCGGCTGTTTCTTTTTCGGCGAGAAGCTTGTTTACTCCGCTTGACGGGCCTATATTCACATGACCGACTCTTTCGATTTCGTTTCTTACATTATCCGTACGGCGCAGCGTTTCGCTGTATCTTTCATCGTCGAGCAAGCCCGCATAATGACCGTATTTAGAAAGTCTTTCTTCGGCATTGTCCTGACGTATGAGTATTCTGTATTCGCTTCTTCCCGTCATAATACGGTAAGGTTCGTTTGTACCCTTCGTAACAAGGTCGTCAATCAGTGTTCCGAGATATGATGACTGCCGCGGCAAGGTTATCATTTCCATTCCGCGTACGTACAGTGATGCGTTCATACCCGCAAGCAGTCCCTGCGCCGCAGCCTCCTCATAGCCCGATGTGCCGTTGAATTGTCCCGCTCCGAAAAGCCCTTTTACACGTTTTGTCATGAGCGTGCCGTACAGCTCAAGCGGATTTATACAGTCATATTCTATGGCATACGCATATCGCATTACCTCGGCATTCTCGAATCCGTGAAGCGAGTGAAGCATCTTCAGCTGCACATCCGCAGGCAGGGACGAAGAGAAGCCCTGAAGGTACATTTCATCCGTTGTATGTCCCATCGGTTCGACGAAAAGCTGGTGTCTTTCCTTGTCGGCGAAACGTACTACCTTATCTTCAATCGACGGACAGTAGCGAGGGCCTGTACCGTGTATTTTTCCCGAATAAAGCGGAGAACGGTGAATATTCTCGCGGATTATGTTGTGTGTAGTTTCGTTTGTATAAACTATGTGGCAAGGTACCTGACGTATCGAATTGAGTCTCTTTTCGTCCGTGCGAACCGAAAACGGCGTTATATAGTCTTCCCCGTCCTGTATATCAAGCGCATCGAAATCTATCGAACGACGGTGAACACGCGGGGGTGTGCCTGTTTTAAATCTGTAAAGTTCGAATCCGAGCGAGCGCAGCGAATCGTTAAGCCCTTCCGCGGGTAAGGAATTATCGGGACCCGAACGGCGTTTGACGTCTCCCACATATGTCGTACCGCCGAGGTATGTACCCGTCGAAAGTATGACCGCGGAGCACGCAAACTCTCCGCAGGGTTCTGTATTAATCCCGACAACACGCACATTTCCCGCCGTATCCTTTTCGGTAACGAGGGATGTCACCTCGGCTTGAATCAATCTCAAATTCGGGGTGTTTTCGATTGTTTTTTTCATCAAAGCGGAGTATTGACGTCTGTCCGCCTGTACTCTTTTGGAACGTACAGCCGCACCCTTTGATGTGTTCAGCGTACGTGACTGCATTGTGACAAGATCGGCGGCATATCCCATTTCTCCGCCGAGCGCGTCGATTTCGAAAACAAGATGCCCCTTACCGGTTCCGCCTATCGAGGGATTGCACGGCATATTGGCAACCGCGTCGAGAGACAGCGTGAACAATGCGGTTTTAACTCCTATTCGTGCGCAGGCAAGCGCCGCTTCAACTCCCGCATGTCCGGCTCCGACAACGGCTACATCGAATTTTTCCATATATCGTAAATAATTTCCTTTTTGTAGTGATACTTATATTATATCACATACGGCGCTTAATCTCAACCTCCCGTGAGGCTATGAACGTATTTTTCGGTGAAAATATATTCGAGCAAAGCAGGGGATATTACATTATTTAGATCAAAGATAACCCGCTGTCGTTGCATTCCGTCATTTTGTGTGCTATAATAGTAACGTAAATTTAATATAATTCAAGGAAAAGATTATATGCAGAAAATTTTGGTTTTGGATTTCGGCGGTCAGTATAATCAGCTCATCGCCCGCAGAGTGCGTGACCTTCACGTTTATGCGGAAATAGAGCAGTACGACGCCATAACTCCCGAAGAAATCAGCCGCCGCGGTTACAAGGGCATTATATTCACAGGCGGCCCGAACAGCGTTTACGATTTATCATCACCGCATTACGATCCGAAGGTACTTGAGCTCGGAATACCGATTCTCGGTATATGCTACGGCGCTCAGCTTACGAGCTGGATGGCCGGCGGTTCCGTGGTTACAGCCGAAACATCCGAATACGGCAAGATCGAGCTTCATCTGAATAAGGCCTCATCCCTTGTTTTTGACGGTGTTCCGTCGGACAGCATCGTATGGATGAGCCACACGGACAGAATCAACGACCTTCCCGACGGCTTTGAAATCACGGCATACACGGACAACTGTCCCGTTGCGGCGATGGAAAACGCGGAGAAAAAGCTTTACGCGGTTCAGTTCCATCCCGAGGTTACGCACAGTGTATACGGAAATACCATACTGAAAAACTTCCTGTACAATGTTTGCGAATGCGACGGCGACTGGCAAATGGATTCGTTTATCGAGGACACCGTGGCATCACTCAGAGAGCAAATCGGAGATAAAAAGGTTATTCTCGGACTTTCCGGCGGTGTCGATTCATCCGTAGCGGCGGGCCTTATCAGCCGTGCGGTCGGAGAACAGCTGACCTGCGTTTTCGTAGACCAGGGACTGATGCGCAAGGATGAGGGCGATTTTGTCGAGAAGACCTTCACAAGCCTGTTTGACATGAATTTCGTCCGTGTAAACTGCCAGGAGCATTTTCTCGAATGTCTTCGCGGTGTAACCGATCCCGAGCAGAAGAGAAAAATCATCGGAACCGAATTCTACAAGGTATTCTGGGACGAAGTAAGAAAGCAGGGCGGAAACGACGCGTTCTTTGCTCAGGGAACAATATATCCCGACTGCATTGAATCGGGAAAAGGAAACGCAGATAAAATCAAAACGCACCACAACAAGGTAAAAATGCCCGATGATGTTAAATTTGTCGGTCTTATAGAGCCTCTCTCGAGTCTTTTCAAGGATGAGGTACGCAGAGTCGGCAAGCAGCTCGGAATTCCCGATGAGCTTGTATGGCGTCAGCCGTTCCCGGGGCCCGGACTCGGTGTGAGAATTATCGGTGAAATCACCGCCGAAAAGGTAAAGATTCTTCAGGAAGCCGACTGGGTACTCCGTGACGAAATGAAGAAAAACGGATACGAGCGTGAAATGGCGCAGTTCTTCTGTGTACTTCCCGGTGTCAGCACCGTAGGTGTCATGGGTGACCACAGAACATACGACCATCTTCTCGCCATACGCGCGGTAACAACCGACGACTTCATGACAGCCGACTGGGCCCGCATTCCGTACGATATTCTGGCAACGGTTTCGAACAGAATCACAAACGAAGTAAAGCACATCAACCGTGTAGTCTACGACGTCACATCCAAACCCCCGGCAACAGTGGAGTGGGAATAATGTCGGCGGATTATGTACTGCTTATACTGAAGTGATAAACCGCCTCCCCGAGGATGCTTCTTGTATGAAGCATCCTCCTATGTGATTTCAAAACTATTGCGGATACACTTCGGCTTTACAGCCGAGATTCCCGCCTATCTTTTAAGCCCCGTCAATTCCGATGTTTGACTATTAAATTTTCGGAGGAATAAATTATGATACGTTTACAGGCGCACAGGGGAGCGAGCCGCGATTATCCCGAAAACACCATGCCGGCATACGAAGGTGCTCTAAAAGAGAATTATCAGATAATCGAGCTCGACCCGAAATTTACAAAGGATCACAAGTGCGTGCTTCTGCACGACTATACGGTTAACCGCACGGGACGGACAAAGGACGGCGGTGTGCTGCCCGACAAAACCGACATACGGACTCTGACACTTGAAGAGGTTCTCGAGTTGGATTTCGGCGCGGCGTTTTCACCTGAGTTTGTCGGCACGAAAATTCCGCTGTTTACGCAGGTTCTCGAATTTGCGAAGAAAAACAGAGCGGCAATAAAGGTCGATAATGTTGCCGAGGATTTTTCTCCCGAAGACAGAGCGAAGATGTTTTCGCTCGTACACGAGTATCATGCCGAAGAATATGTCGGCTTCACGTGCAAGTCACTCGAATATGCCGCCATTGCGGCGAGTGAGTTTCCCGACAGCGAGCTTCACTACGACGGCCCTGTAAACCGCGACATTCTGAACAAGCTGAAGGCTTCACTGAAAAACAACACGCTGACCATATGGCTGCCATCCGAAAAGAAATCATGGCTGCCTTATCCGCCTGCTGACCGTGAAACGGTTGAAATGGCACGGGAATACGGTATGGTCGGACTTTGGACGGCAAGAGACGAGGAAAGTCTTGCGCGCTGTCTCTCCCTGAATCCCGACGCCATGGAGCTCGACGGAGCAATAACACCCGATATGATAAACTGAAAAAAGCCGACATCTTTCGGATGTCGGCTTTTTTACTTATAATATGAACACTTACGCGTTCTTGAGAGCTTCTTCTACTGCAACCGCAACAGCAACGGTAGCGCCAACCATCGGGTTGTTGCCCATGCCTATGAGACCCATCATTTCTACGTGAGCGGGTACGGAGGAGGAGCCTGCGAACTGTGCGTCGGAGTGCATTCTGCCCATAGTATCCGTCATACCGTAAGAGGAAGGACCTGCGGCCATGTTATCGGGGTGAAGTGTACGGCCTGTGCCGCCGCCCGATGCAACGGAGAAGTACTTTCTGCCGTTCTCATTGCACCACTTCTTGTATGTGCCTGCAACGGGATGCTGGAATCTTGTCGGGTTTGTGGAGTTACCTGTGATGGAAACGCCGACATTCTCGAGCTTCATGATAGCAACGCCTTCGGGAACGTTGTCCGCGCCGTAGCACTTAACTGCGGCTCTCGGGCCTTCGGAATATGCGGTTTCGGATACAACCTTAACTTCTTCTGTGTAAGGATCGAATTCGGTCTTTACGTATGTGAAGCCGTTGATTCTGGAAATGATGAATGCGGCATCCTTGCCGAGACCGTTCAGAATAACGCGGAGAGGCTTAACTCTTACCTTGTTAGCGTTGAGGGCGATTTTGATAGCGCCTTCTGCGGCTGCGAAGGATTCGTGACCTGCGAGGAAGCAGAAGCAGTCTGTTTCTTCGGAAAGAAGCATGGAGCCGAGGTTTCCGTGTCCGAGACCAACCTTACGGTTTTCCGCTACGGAGCCGGGAATGCAGAATGACTGAAGACCGATACCGATAGCGGCAGCGGCGTCAGCGGCCTTTGTGCAGCCCTTCTTAATAGCGATAGCAGCGCCTACGGTGTATGCCCATACGGCGTTTTCAAAGCAGATAGGCTGAGTTTCGCGAACGATTTTATCGCAGTCTATACCCTTAGCGAGTGTTATTTCCTTGCATTCTTCAATGGAGGAGATACCGTATTCGGCAAGAACACCCATGATCTTGTCAACACGTCTTTCATAGCTTTCAAATAATGCCATTTTTCAAGTCCTCCTTTGAATTACTGCTTGCGCGGGTCTATATACTTAACCGCGCCGTCGAATCTGCCGTATTTGCCCATAGCCTTCTGATATGCTTCGTTGGGTTCCATACCCTTCTTGATGAAGTCGGTCATTTTTCCGAGGGATACGAATTCATAACCGATAACCTCGTCGTTTTCATCAAGAGCCATTCTCGTAACATAGCCTTCTGCCATTTCGAGATAACGAACACCCTTAGCCTTTGTGCCGTACATTGTACCAACCTGTGAACGAGTACCCTTACCGAGGTCTTCGAGGCCTGCGCCGACATTCAAGCCGCCTTCGGAGAATGCGGACTGTGAACGGCCGTAAACTATCTGTAAGAAGAGTTCGCGCATAGCGGTGTTTATAGCGTCACATACCAAGTCGGTATTGAGCGCTTCGAGAATTGTTTTGCCGGGGAGAATCTCGGCAGCCATAGCTGCGGAGTGTGTCATACCGGAACATCCGATTGTTTCAACAAGAGCTTCTTCGATTACTCCGTCCTTGACGTTAAGAGAGAGCTTACATGCGCCCTGCTGAGGAGCACACCAGCCTATACCGTGTGTGAAACCGGAAATATCCTTGATTTCATACGCTTTTACCCAATTTCCTTCTTCGGGAATCGGAGCGGGACCGTGATGAGGACCCTTCGCAACGACACACATATCTTCAACTTCGCGTGTGTATTCAATGCTCATTTTATTTTATCTCCTTTTGCGTGTTATTAGTTTTTGCCCATCTTCTATTATATAACATTTTCCGCTTAAAATCAACCTTCTGCACGTTTGTTACCCATTTTTATAAAGAAAATTTACTAATGCCGCCGTTCGCCGCATGATTATAAAGCATTCGTCCAAACAATCCGCCTCGGGTGTATGTACAAAGATATCGGATTAACCTAAAAAACGGATTCCCGTGTCGGCAATTTACGGAACATAAACGGGAAAGTCTCTCCGTATCCTATTTCGGATCCAAGGCATCTCTCACGTATTCGCATGAATCGGGGGATGTTAAGTAATGATCCGCGTTCTGACGCATTACAAGGTGTTTCTCTGCGGTGAGCGAGTTATATAAAGCCGTAACGCCCGACGGCGGAGACACGCAGTCACCGAGTCCCGCGGTAATGCGGCATTCGCATTTTACTTTTCGACCGAGCAATGCCGCGTCAAAGAAGTCGGGAGCACACGATACTTCGCTACCGAGTTTTCCTATATCGACTCCGTGTATGTCGCACAGCCGCGGCATATTTATTTCCAGCTTTGTTATACACGGCTCATATGCGGCAGTCCAAAGAGCCTGTACGGCACCCATGCCGTCTCCGCGGAGAATTATATTCTTTCCGTCCCAACACGACAGCGTTCTGCAAAAACGTACGGCCTGAATCGCTCTGAGAATCGTATATTTTAAGTCGTCCGTTTCACCGCCGACATCGATTCCGTCGTAGTATTCATCATCTTCGCCGTTGTTTATACCGTACATGTTTATCGTGAATTGTATTGCTCTGTTTTTGTGCGGTACATCTGCCGAGGCCTTCCGACTGTCCTGATATTCGATTATCACGGGCAGCTCGCCGTCATGTGCATCTCTCGGCAAACGGAGGTAACCCGATACCGAACGTTCTCCCGCACAAGCGATTTTCACGTCATATACAACATCTCCCGGGTCTCCGCATACGAATTCTTTTTTATCGTCGAGAACGGGCGAAACACGGTCAAGCTCGTCTCTTACGGCGTCACGTATAAAGTCGTCGCATTCGTCAGTCGCAGAATGTGCTGCCGTTATCGAGTCAAAGTCCGCACATGCTCCTCCTTTAAAATATTCGTATTTTTCAAGAGGAATTCCTTTTTCATCACACGCTCTTACCTCGAGATAAACATAGCCCTCTCGACCGAGTGATGTATGATATACGAACACTCCGCTTTCTCCGTTCACGGTGCCCTCATCCGTCACCCCGTCATCTCCTCGTCTGACATACGCAAACAACGGACAGCCTATCTTCTTTCCGCCTTCCGTGAGAGTCAGGCGGAAGCATATGTCCTCGCCTTTTTTATACGAAAGCGCATCCTTTTCGGTGGAGCCGATAAAGTATTTTCGTGCGGGCAATTCGTCGGTAAACAGTGCCTCTCCGTGTCTGTCGCACTCCGAGTTATCGAACCACTTTTCCGCTTCCGCCTCAATATTCGGAGTCGGCACGTATTCCGCTCCGTTTTCTCCGTAATCCGATATATATTCGTCAAAGCCGGAATAGCCGACTCCGCCTACATAATTCAGCAGTGTTTTCGATGAGGTATAGTATTTATTGTTCTCGATGTGCATCTGTTTTTCCGCACCGCGCGAAATTATCGAGTAAACAGCCGCTCCGCTCGCATCGTAAAAACGATTGCGTGCTATCGTAAAGCTTCCGCCGTCCGAGGGAGCGGGTATGCGCCACATGAATATATGGTGTCCCATAGGCTGCGGATATATCTCCGAATTTCGCGGCAGCGTATCTCCGAATGCCGAAAAACCGCCGCCCGCGTAAATGCACAGATTGTCCTCGAATACGGTATTGACTGGCATTCTGTCTCTGCCCTCATACGCACCCATGCCGTAGTTTATAAAAAGATTGTTCCGCATTACGAAGTTTTTCGCCGGCTGACATGCGGCGCTTCCCTGTTCGGTTATACATGAATCGTAGATATTGTTGAAATAGCAGTTTTCGATGAGTATGTCTTCGCCGTATTCCCAAAATTCGATTGCGTTTCCGAAACGGATTCTCAGCTGTCGGTTCCAAACCGCTCCGCCGATGAAGATGAACGAGCATCGTCTAACCGTCATATTTCTGCATTTGCCCGAAAGAGCATGGACTCCGCTGCCGAAAAAGCAAAGGTCTTCGCAGGTTGTGTTATCCTTGTTTACCGACAAATATCTCTTCCCCCATACCGCACATTCTATATGAGAATAGAACTGTCCCGGGTTTGTCTCGGAATACATCAGTACCGCTCTGTCTCCCGTATGAGTGTGTGCCTCCGTCTTTCCCGCGCCGCTGTCATACCAGTCGCCCTGAGATTTAAGGTCTTTCTCGTGCCATCTCAATGCAGCGCCTGTTCTGCCGCCATCGAATATGAAATTCGCGGCTTCGCTCGGCAGGTCATAAACAAGCCGCCATATTCTCGGGCGTACCTCCTCCCAAAGGTCCGCCGAGCTTACGTCAACCGAGCCGCAGAACACGGGAGCGGGTCCCTCTCCGTAGGCTCCGTACGTGACTCTGCGTCCCGTCTCTCCCTCGACTCTGTCGAGAGTGTCACGCATAAAGCTGCCGCGTTTGAACAGCACTGTGTCTCCCGGCTTCACATCAATGTCTCGGTAACACAGTATCGCTTTTTCCGCGCTTTTGCCGTCGTTTTCTTTTTTTCCGTTTATCGGATCGACATAGTATATCATAATATCACCTGTGATTGTTAATATCATAGCTGCAGTATATCATTTCCAGGGCGAATTGTCAACTTTCGATTGACTTTTACCGCACGCTAATATATAATCTTCATAAAGATAAATAACAGGCAAAAGGAGAATAACATGCTTTTTACTGATAAAAGAACCGGCGCGGATTTTTCGAAGGATCCTTGTGTAGTTGCTCTGAACGACAAATACTACCTCTACTACTCAATCTGGCAGACGGACGGCGGTGTACGCAAGCTCGGTATCGGCATTGCGGTATCACGCGATCTGGAAAACTGGAACATTGTCGGAGAAATACCTCTCACGCAGAAATGCGAGGAAAACGGAATCGGCGCTCCCGGAGCGATAGTTCTCGACGGTGTGATTCACATGTTCTATCAGACATACGGAAACGCCGAAAAGGATAAGATATGCCATGCCACATCGACCGACGGCGTGCATTTCGAAAAGGACAGCACGAATCCCGTATTTTCTCCCTCGGCTACATGGTGCTGCGGACGTGCCATCGATGCCGATGTTACGGTTTTCGGCGGAAGGCTGTATCTGTATTACGCTACGCGCGACCACGAAATGAAAATACAGAAAATCGGTGTTGCTTCGTCTCCGCTTGACAGCGGATTCGGACACGACACATGGAAAGAAGAGCTTCTGCAGGCTGTTGTCGCTCCCGAATACAAATACGAAGGCGAATGCATTGAGGCTCCCGCCACATTCACGTACGGCGGACGTGTATATATGTTCTACGGTGGAAACTACAACTGTCATCCCCAGCAGATCGGACTTGCGGTTTCATCGGATGCGGTGCATTTCGACAAGGTTTCACCCGAACCGTTTCTCCCCTGCGGCGGCAAGGGTGACTGGAACGAAAGCGAATCGGGACATCCGTACGCATTCGTAGACAACGACGGAAGCATTTATCTGTTTTATCAGGGCTCTCCGAACGGCGGTAAGAGCTGGTATATCACAAAGACGAAAATCGAAATGGAAGGCGCAATGCCGAAGATAGTTAAGTGAGGAGATAATCATGGCAGGATGGACAGGACTGCGCAGTCTTTTATTTGATGAAATCATTCAAAAGCGCGAAGAAGGATGCGATGTATCCGGTTTCGATACTTTACTGAATGAGGCGGGAGATAACGAAGACGCTCTGATGAATGTATACGGCAAGCTTGCCGCCCTCAAGCCCTCGCCCGATTTCCATTACATAGAACCCGACGATTACAACGAAATAAAGGCCTTGTCGGACAGCGGCTCGGCGGCTGTACTGCTCGACTACGACAGCGATGAGGTTAAGGACAAGTTTTACGGAGCATGGCTCGGCAGATGTGCGGGATGTGCTCTCGGCAAGCCCTTCGAGATGTATCCGTACTGCGGCGGCGCGAACGGCAGGAGCGGTGCCTCGTATGTGAAGGAATGGTACAAGGGTACGGGAGAGTGGCCTATTAAAGGGTATGCGCCGTCACACTCCGAGGCGGAGAAGGTTTCCCTCTCCGTACAGTGTCATGACAGCCTTCGCGAGAATATACGATTCATGGAAACCGACGATGACATACGTTACATGATAATCGCTCTTCTCATATGCGAAGCAAAGGGAAGTAAATTCGACCAATGGGATGTCGGAAAATTCTGGCACTCATATCTCACATACAGTGAGGTCTGCACGGCCGAGACTCAGGCATATCTTAATTTCGCTCATGTGACCTCCCACATACAGGGAGGACATCCCGACTCCGATGAAAAATACGACAAAGCGATAAGGTATGTTCGCGAATATCTGAATCCGTACCGTGAATGGATAGGAGCGCAGATAAGAATCGACGTTTACGCTTATGCCGCTGCGGGAAATCCCGCTCTTGCCGCCGAAATGGCATACAGGGATTCTTCGTTTTCGCACATAAAAAACGGCATTTACGGCGCAATGTACACATCTGCCGTTATAGCGTCCGCATTCACGGAAAAAGAGCCCATGAAATGCATCGAAGCGGGTTTGGCTCAGATTCCGAAAACGTCGCGCTTATACGAAGCAATAATCGACACAATCGAAATAACGAAAAAATTCACCTCCATCGAGGACATACAGGAAGAAATCTGGCGTAAATTCGGCAGCTACAACTGGGTACACACTATACCGAATGCCGCCATGTGCACCGCGGCGTTCCTCTGGTCGAAAGGAGATTTCGAAAAGGGAATCACCGCGGCCGTATCGGGCGGACTGGATACAGACTGCAACGGTGCCACGGTAGGTTCAATGGTAGGAGCCATGAACGGAGCGAAGGCTATTCCGGAACACTGGAAGAAACCTCTTAACGATACAATGTACTCGTTTGTTCCGGGCTTCCATCCGATTGCCGTTTCCGAATGTGCCGCAAGAACCTTAGCAGCCGCGAAGAGGATCTCCGAGCGGGGATAACCAATAGCCGAATAGTATAGAAATACACCCCGCTCCCGTGAATTTCACTTATACGTGAAATTCACCTGAGTTCGGGCTTATCCGTGAGTCGGGGATAACCAATAGCCGAATAGTATAGAAATACACCCCGCTCCCGTGAATTTCACTTATACGTGAAATTCACCTGAGTTCGGGCTTATCCGTGAGTCGGGGATAACCAATAGCCGAATAGTAATGCGATACACCCCGCTCCCGTGAATTTCACTTATACGTGAAATTCACCTGAGTTCGGGCTTATCCGTGAGTCGGGGATAACCAATAGCCGAATAGTAATGCGATACACCCCGCTCCCGTGAATTTCACTTATAAGGATGGCGGGGATAAAGCCGACAGATTATATCCCGTCGAAAAACGTTTTCGGCGGGATACGGTTTTATTTCGGCATATCCTTACGCAAAGCACTTGAAAATATTGTTTTTATGTGATATAATAGCACGGTATGCAGGTATGGCGGAATTGGCAGACGCACAAGATTTAGGATCTTGCGGGCGACCGTGCAGGTTCGATTCCTGTTACCTGCATTATAAAAGACAGCGTATATCAAACTGATACACGCTGTCTTTTTCTCATTTGTAAGGTGTTCCGATTCAAAGCGCGGTGACAAGGCTTGACGAACGGTAATTAAAACCGTCGGTGCTCCCGCCGCGTCTATACAATCACACCATATTATCAATCAAACAGTCCGGTATTGCCTCTTTGTTTGCGACAACTATACCGCTGCGGTGTGCGGCAAAGCTTACAGCCTCATCTATTCCGCATCCGTCAAGGTATTTTCTTATAAATGACGCGCTGTAGCAGTCTCCCGCGCCTACGGTGGACACAACCTTTACGTTTTCGGGTTTTCCCGAGTAATATGTTTTTCCGTTCACATAGTCATACACCATAGAGCCGTCTCCGCCCATTGTATATACCAAAAGCGCGATATTCGGGTACTGTCTGTGTATTGCTTCGAATATATTCCCGCTTTCCTCTACCGCACCGATATCCGCAAGAAAATGCGCTTCCTCGGAGCTGATTTTCACAATATCCGCCTTGCTCAGACAAAGTGTTACAGATTCCCTGTCGTAGCAGTTCTGTCTGATATTCAAGTCGCACATCACCGTTTTCGCGTCTATGGTATCGAGCAACTTTACAAGCGTCGCACGTGATATCGGACTGCGCTGGGCAAGGGTATTGAAATAAAACAAATCGATATCGGCCTGTGCTAACTCCGAATATATCTCGGGAGAAAGAATTATATTATCGTATGCGCTGTCCGTCAGTATACGATATGTCGGAATTCCGTTCTCGTCGAGAGTTACCCTGCACTCTCCCGTGGGTTTATCGCTTACCGAAATATAATCTGTCTTTATGCCGTACTTCTTTATGCATGAGAGCGTCTCTTCGCCGAGCTTATCACGTCCTATTCCCGTGATAAGAAACACGTTTTCTCCGAGAACAGACAGATGCGCCGCAAAATTAAACGGTGCTCCGCCGATAACGCTCTTATCGGGATAAACATCCCACAAAACCTCTCCGTAAGCTATACAGTTCATTTTCATCCTCCCGTTTACCGCAATCACATATCACATGGTATAGTCTCAAAGCTCAAGTCTGCGTATTATCAGCTTCTTCAGCGAAGCGGCCGACGATGAAGACACGGTACAGCTGTTACGGTTGAGGTCCGCCGTCCACGGAACCGTCATAATCGCTTTTCCTCCGTCCGCAAACGCCTCAAGGGAGCCCTTATCTATCACAAGGCAAAGCGAAGAATCGCTGCCCGTCACGCAGAGCGGCATCGTTTTATCGAACACCCGAAGTGTGTTTTCACACATGTCGAGTTTGATTTTCTGTCCGAATATTTCAATCTCGACCGCGGAATTTTCGATACCGTCGAGTGACATCTCCATAATGTACGCACTTTTTTCGAGCGGTACGGCAAGCGTTTTTCCTTCGCCGATTTCCGTATCCGTAAACTCTGCGGTATCACAAACACTCCTGTCAACCTCTGCCGCTGGGAAGGCGCAAAGATAATACTCACCGTTCTCCTCGGAAAGTGTCAATTCACACGGAATGCCCAGTTGTCCGCATATGGGATCGAAGCCATACGATGTCTCTCTGTCCCACGCGAGCTGAATACGGCGTGCGTTGTTCGGATAGGAATACGTCTGTGCGGCATAGCTTGACGAGCCGTAATTCAAACGCTTCGCGTCCGAGCACGGAACGAATTTACCGTCTTTGAAGCCGCCGACAAGATAGTGATGCGATGCTCCGCTGAAAACCCATTTTCTTTCTCCGTCGGATGATGTCAGTGGGTAAAAATCAGGGCACTCGGCGTCGCCGTCAAGGTGAATACGCTGCAGCTCTGCCCAGTCGAGCAGATTATCGGAGGTAAGCAGACAGTACTCGTTTCCGTCCAGATACAAGGCCATAACAAAGCAAGACTTTTCATCGCACCAGATAACCTTCGGATCACGGTTGGATGCGGCGATATGAGGCACCACGGGATTTTTCTCGTACTTTTTGAATGTAATACCTCCGTCGGTTGAATATGCGGCGCATTGTGTGAATTGCTTTCCCGCAGAGCGAACCGAGGTGCTTCCCGCACAGGTATAGAAGAGAATTATTACATCCTCTGCACCGTCCTTAAGGCCCGACTTATTATCGTAGTCTACTATGGCGCTTCCCGAAAACATCGTGCCGCCTTCATCGGGATGCAAAGTGTCTCCGAGATACTCCCAGTGCATTAAGTCATCACTTACCGCATGTCCCCAATGCATGTTTCCCCATACCCAGTCGTAAGGGTTATGCTGACAGAAAAGATGATAAACGGTTTTTCCCGTCAGCTTCGACGTATACGCAACAAGTCCGTTGGGGTCGTTTATCCATCCGAACGGTACCGTAAAGTGAACTAAAGGTCGGAAGCCGCACTCTCTGTACTCGGCGTTATCGCTCAGGCATTCACGCAAAAGGTGCAGATCGATATCGGGAGACACCTCGACGGCAACCGTCGTGCCGAGTATGGCGGAGGCGTCGTAATATGCGTATGCCTGCGGATTCTCAAAATCGAGACGGCAGTCGAAATCGTCGATTAGCGCTCCGTCCTTTATTATCCGCACCGTTCTTGTTCCCACGAAACCGCCTATCGGGAATCCGATGTATCTTTTTCCGACGTACAAATCGATTTTACTCATACAATAAACCTCGCTATATAAAAAATTTTAAATCGAAAATTTAATATCGTTTGTCGAATCGTAATCCGCTTTTCGCGAATCAATCAATGTATAATCATTATACAACATTACGCACCGTACAGGCAATAGCGGATGCGATTTTTCATCTCGGATATGATATAAAAATCTGTCGAAACGGATACGGTCAACCTTGTAGGCACCAACATTCTCGGTATCATATTGTACAGTTTCATACTCATACTGCGAGTGAACTTGGACTTTTTTACAAATGTTTATCTACGTTCTTGAATACGGATGAATAATTTGATATAATCAATGTTGATTACAATTGTCACACTCTACCGAAAGGAGTCGTCCCGAGCATTATTAAGAATACGCCGAACAAATCGTTTTTCCGTTTAAAAAACAAAATATACATGCTTTCGGCGGAAAAACGGTCTTAATAAAATTATCGGGTATCATATGAAAATCACATTACAGGGTATTACAAAGAAATTCCCGAGCCTTGATAAAAAAACACGCTCCGAGGTTACCGCCGTAAGCGACTTCGATATCGAGCTGCCGGACGGAAAGCTCATCGGACTTCTCGGGCCGTCGGGCTGCGGTAAAAGCACATTGCTTAATCTTATAAGCGGCCTGCAAAAGCCTACATCGGGTAAAATATTCTTCGGTGACGACGATGTCACAAATCTGCCGCCCGAAAACCGCGGTGTAGGACTTGTTTTCCAAAACTATGCGCTTTATCCCCATCTCACCGTACTCGAAAACATCATATTTCCTCTGCAAAACCTGCGCGGACGCGACAAGCTCACAAAAGAGGAAATGCTGAAAAGAGCAAACGAAACAGCCGCTCTCGTCCAAATCGACTCTCTTATGTCACGCAAACCGAACGAGCTCTCCGGCGGTCAGCAGCAAAGAGTAGCCATAGCCAGAGCCCTCGTGAAAATGCCGCGCGTTCTCCTGCTTGACGAACCGCTTTCGAACCTCGATGCCAGACTGCGTCTGCAGACACGTGAGGAAATACGCCGCATTCAAAAGGAAACGGGAATCACCACCGTGTTTGTTACTCACGACCAGGAAGAAGCCATGAGCATCTGCGACATGATGGTAGTAATGAAAAAAGGTATTATACAGCAGACAGGTGCTCCTCAGCAAATTTACGACGATCCGACAAATCTGTTCGTCGCGAAATTTCTCGGAACCCCTCCGATAGGTGTGTACCGCGGTTATTCGAAAGACGGTAATTTATTCATCGGCGACGACTGTATCATGCACACTAATCTCACCGACGGAGAAAAAATAATCGGTATCCGTCCCGAGGGATATATACCCGACAAAAACGGAGTGCTGCACAGCCGTCTGTCGAGAATCGAGGTCATGGGACGTGACACGAGCATTATTTCATCAAACAGTTGCGCGGAAAACGATGTAATCCGCTCGATAATAAGCACGGACACAAACACCGACCTGTCATCCGATACGGTTACGTTCTCGCTCAAACCGAATAAGGTTTTCGTATTCGACAAAAATTCCGAGGAAAGGGAACGCTTTGCGCTGAAGTAAAACTATGGAAAGAAACAATCCGAAAGCATGGCTTTACCTGCTTCCCGCAATTCTCTTTTTGGGATTATTTATGGTCTACCCCCTCGCGGATGTTTTTGTTTATTCATTCGAGGAGGGCTACAATTCGGCGTCTCAAACCTATTTCGGAGTAGGCGGATATAATTACTCCTATATCCTGCATGACCCTTATTTTCTGTCCGCACTCAAGAACACGTTCATTCTCGTTATAATCACCGTACCTCTCTCCACAATCATCGCACTTCTCATCTCGACCGGACTTGCGTCTGTTAAGCCCCTCAGAAACCTGTTTCAGACAATATATTTTCTTCCGTATGTCACAAACACCCTTGCCGTAGGTCTTGTATTCATGATTCTCTTCAAAAAGACCGCATACAGCGACGGACTCGTTAATCTTCTGATAAACCTCTTCGGCGGGCCGTCCGTCGATTTTATAGACGGTCCGTACTGGGCTAAAATGTTCGTTTTATGCTTCTACACCATATGGGTCGTTATGCCTTTTAAAATTCTCATTTTAACAAGTGCGCTGGCATCGGTTAAGCAGGATTATTACAATGCCGCGAGAATCGACGGTACTCCGCGCCGCCGCATATTCTTTAAAATAACTCTTCCCATGATATCTCCGATGATATTCTACCTTGTAATCACCGGCTTTATAGGAGCGTTTAAGGCCTACAGTGATGCCGTGGCATTGTTCGGAACAAATCTGAATGCCGCCGGAATGAACACCATAGTCGGATATGTCTACGATATGCTGTACGGCGACAGCGGCGGCTTTCCGTCATACGCGTCTGCGGCGGCAATCGTTTTGTTCGCCATCGTACTCACAATCACGTGCATAAACCTCCTTGTGAGCCGCAAGCACGTTCACTATTAAGGAGAATGATATGGACAAGCATTCCGACTACAGAGTTATAGAAAAAAAAGCGGCTTCGAAAAAAAACGCGCTGAATGTTTTTATATATATAATACTCGCTTTTTGGGCAGTAATGGTTCTCTTCCCGTTTTACTGGATGGTTCTCACATCTCTCAAGGGCTACGGCTCTTACAATGCAGAGCACATCCCTAAATTTTTCACGCTTTCACCGACACTCGAAAACTACATACAGGCGTTTTCCGCCGTTCCTCTGGCAAGATATTTTCTCAACACCATTATTTTCACGCTCATAACCACCGCACTAATGCTGCTCATAGTGATTCCCGCGGCATTTGCGTTCGCACGTCTTGAGTTTCGCGGAAAGAATCTCGTATTTACGCTGTTCCTTTCTCTGATGATGATTCCGAACGAGCTTGTGGTAATAACGAATTACACTACGATAACAAATCTCGATTTGCGTAATACCTTCACGGGTCTGATTCTTCCGTCCGTCATGTCGGTATTCTATATCTACCTTCTGAAGGAAAATTTCGCTCAGATTCCGAATGAGCTGTATTATGCCGCAAAGGTAGACGGAACAAGCGATATGCGTTATCTCACACGTGTCATGCTTCCGATATGTAAGCCCACCGTTGTTACAATCACCATACTTAAGATAATAGAATGCTGGAACTCGTATGTATGGCCGCGCCTTGTTACGGACGACAAGAATTATTATCTTGTATCAAACGGTATACAGGAAATACGCGAAAACGGCTTCGGACGTGAAAACATTCCCGCGATGATGGCGTCTGTTGTTGTAATATCGGTTCCGCTGATTGTTCTGTTTCTCATCTTCCGCAAAAAAATCATGGCGGGAGTCGCAAGAGGAGGCACAAAAGGATGAAAAAGCTTGTATCTTTACTCGCACTGCTTTTGCTGCTTCTGCCGCTCTCGTCATTACTCGTATCGTGTCACGGAAGCCGCGGACTGGACGAATTTGTTATGCCGTCCGTCTTTGACGAAAGCAAAAACTATGAAATAACCTTCTGGGCAAAAAACGATACGAATAAAACTCAAACCGAAATCTATAAAAAAGCTATCTCGGATTTCGAGGAGATATACCCGAATATTACGGTAAATCTGCGTCTTTACACGGACTACAACAAGATATACAATGATGTAATAACGAATATCTCCACGGGAACGACTCCGAATGTATGCATAACCTACCCCGACCACATAGCCACATACCTCACGGGCACAAATGTCGTGGTTCCGCTCGATGATTTGATGGATAACGAAAAATACGGACTCGGCGGAAGCGAGGTCAAATTCGATTCCGTCGAAAAAGACGAGATAATTCCGCAGTTTCTGAACGAGGGAAGGATAAACGGCTTACAGTACGCCCTGCCTTTCATGCGTTCAACCGAGGCGTGCTATGTAAATAAAACGTATGTCGAAAAGCTCGGCTATACCCTGCCCGATACACTCACGTGGGATTTCATATGGGAAGTATCCGATGCCGCTGCCGAAAAGGACGAAAACGGAGTATATTATGTGAACGGACAGAATGTCATGCTCCCGTTTATCTACAAATCAACCGACAACATGATGATACAGTCACTGTATCAAAAAAACGCCGGATATACAAACTCCGACGGTGACATACTGCTGTTTAACGACACGACGTCGGAAATTCTCGCCGATGTAAAAGTACACACAGAGACAGGTGCGTTTTCC
>CAVIJI010000001.1:83185-119863 GCA_963642885.1 bacterium | reverse complement strand
CGCGAACTTTCTCAATGCCGGTCAGTGTATATTCGCAATCGACTCGACCGCGGGAGCAACATGGATGGGAACGGATGCTCCTCTTTCGGATATAAGCGAGGAAAGCATCGTAAGCTTCGAAACGGTTGTAATGTCCGTTCCGCAGTACGACACCTCGAATCCGAAAATGATATCTCAGGGGCCGTCCGTATGTATATTCAACAAGCAGGACAGCGATGAGGTTCTCGCGTCATGGCTGTTCACTCAGTTCCTTTTGACAAACGATGTTCAGATTTCTTACTCCGAAACGGAAGGATACGTGCCCGTAACCTCCAAGGCACAGTCGTCAGACGAATATATCGACTATCTCTCACGCGCGGGAGAGGACACAGGCGAACACTATTACGTGAAAATCGAGGCGGCAAAGCTTTTGCTCGACAATATCGACAACACCTTCGTTACGCCTGTTTGGAACGGTTCAACTTCGCTGAGAACCGCGGCGGGCGATCTCATCGAGAGTGTTGTTAAATCGGTACGTCGGCGTGAAACCATAGACGACGCGTATTTCGATAAGCTGAAATCCAATGTTATTTCTTTGTACAGGCTTGACAGCAGGCAGTCGTCCGCAGGCGGCAAAACCGAACTCGGCCCGCTGCCGACGGAAGCAAAGGTACTTCTTGTCTCGCTCGGTGCGGCATGGGTCTTTATCATAGCATACGCCGCACACGGACTGAAACGCCGCGGCAAATAGTCATTTGAAAAAAGCGGCTTAACTCTTGACTTATACCGAATTTGTTGTATAATACAGGTGTAGGTTTTCGAAACACTTTATTTATAAAGGAGACAAAAAAATGAAAAAGATTATTTCTTTAATTCTCGTTCTCACAACCGTGTTTCTCTTCGCGGGCTGCTCCGGCACGACATCAGGTGATGCCGATGTCAAGGGCGAAGGCGTTATGACATACGCCGAATACATCGCAGCGGACAAAGACACAGAGGTTACAATCGAAGCGTACGTTCAGGCTAAGCAGTCATGGTGGGAAGACAAGGCTACCGTATACACACAGGACAAAGACGGTGCGTACTTCCTTTACAACATGGCATGCTCCGAAGAAGATTATGCTAAGCTCGAAAAAGGCACAAAGATTAAAGTAACCGGTTACAAGTCCGCTTGGGAAGGCGAAGTTGAAATCACGGACGCTACATTCGTTATCGAAGACGGCAATTATGTAGCCGAAGCTTTCGACGCAACATCACTTCTCGGTACCGATGATCTCATCAAGCATCAGAACGAATTCGTATCCTTCAAGGGTATGACAGTCGAAGCAGCCGCCGAAGGAAGCGATGCCGCATTCCTTTACAACTGGGACGGTTCCGGTCAGGACGGCGACGACCTTTACTTCAATGTATCTCTTAACGGTCAGACATACTCCTTCACAGTCGAATCATACCTTTGCGACAGCTCCACAGAAGTTTACTCCGCGGTAAAGAATCTCCATGTAGGTGAAATCATCGATATGGAAGGCTTCCTCTACTGGTATAACGGTGTAAACCCGCACATCACATCCGTTAAAGTTGTCGGCTGATAACAGTTAACCACGGTCTTAGTTTAAATCAAAAGCGGAGAGATTCCCGATGTGAATCTCTCCGCTTTTTTTGCTGCAACACCGCACAATTCAAGCACGCATCCGCTTGCATATACGCGTTTGAAATTATGCGGTATTGCCTTTGTTTTTCTCAGGTCATTTTTTCCTGCTTGACTTTCTTGTCAATCACGTGTCTGCTTGCAAGCTCGTCGAATATATCCTCTGTCGATATACCCATCTGAATCATCAGAACCATTACATGGTACATAAGATCCGCTATTTCGTATATCGTCTCTTTTTTATCGTCTGCCTTAGCGGCGATAATTACCTCGGTCGACTCTTCTCCGACCTTCTTGAGAATTTTGTCTATACCCTTTTCAAACAGATATGTTGTATACGAGCCTTCCTTTTTCTCGGTTTTTCTGCCCTCTATCAGCTTCATAAGCGATTCGACGGAAAACTCATGCAATTCATCAGACTCCCACATCGGTTCATGGAAGCAGCTTTCCTCACCCGTGTGACATGCGGGTCCGTCCTTTTCCACCATTACAAGCAGAGCATCCTTGTCGCAGTCGGCCGTTATCGAAACTATATGCTGATAGTTTCCGCTGGTCTCGCCCTTGAGCCAAAGCTCCTGTCTGGAACGGCTGTAAAAGCAAGTCAGCCCTCTCTCCATAGATATTCCGAGGCTCTCTCTGTTCATATATGCGAGAGTCAGCACCTGCTTTGTCTTTGCGTCCGCCACTATCGCGGGAATAAGGCCTTTATCGTCAAATTTCAATTCGTTAATATCAACCATTATCATAACCTCACATTTATTCCGCTGTTTTTCAGCTCATTCTTGAGCTCTTTAATTTTTACTTCTCCGAAATGGAATATCGATGCCGCAAGCCCCGCGTCAACCTTCGGCAGCTCCTTAAAGAGCTTTACGAAATCGTCTGTCGAGCCCGCTCCGCCCGATGCTATCACCGGAACGTTCACCGCATCGCAGACAGCCGAAAGCATTTCGATATCGAATCCTTTTTTCACTCCGTCCGTGTCTATCGAATTAAGCACGACCTCGCCCGCACCGTTATCCACACACCGTTTTATCCATGAAATGGCTTCCATGCCTGTATTCACGCGTCCGCCCTTGGCAAAGACTCTGTACTCACCGTCAACCCGCTTTACATCGGCGGAAATGACAACACATTGATTTCCGTATATTTTCGCGGCTCGGGTTATAAGAGACGGATCCGCTATCGCACCCGAATTAACGCTCACCTTGTCGGCGCCGCATTTCAGCACCCTGTCAAAGTCATCGACGGTATTAATACCTCCTCCGACTGTCAAAGGGATAAATATACTCTCCGCCACATGTGTGAGAACGTCGGTAAACAGCCTCCTGCCCTCCGCGGATGCCGTAATATCGTAAAATACCAGTTCGTCAGCACCGCTGTCACTGTAATACTTCGCCAGCTTTACGGGGTCGGAAACATCGTTTAAGCCCTCGAAATTGACTCCCTTTACTACTCTGCCGTTTTTCACGTCAAGGCACGGAATAATTCTCTTTGTTATCATTTCGCCACCTCTATAGCCTGTCTCAGATCTATCGCACCCGTATAATATGCTTTACCGATTATCGCGGCATACAGTCCGAGCTCTTTAAGTGCTGCAACGTCATCAATCGCGGAAACACCGCCCGATGCCGTTATATCCATATCGAGCTTTTTCGCAAGCTCGGCGTACAGCTCTCTGTTTGTGCCCTTCATCGCTCCGTCCCTGGAAATATCCGTAACGATTACGTTTTTCACACCGAGTTCCTTCATCTCGCTCAGAAACACATCATACTTCAAAGCCGATGATTCAAGCCATCCTTTAATCGCGACATATCCATCCTTTATATCCACACCGACGGCCGCTTTTTCACCGTATTTTTTAATTGCGTTTACCAAAAAATTTCTATCGGTTACGGCGGCTGTTCCGAGTATCACGCGGTCAACGCCTACGTCAAAGTATTTTTCCGCCGTTTCCATATTTCGTATGCCTCCGCCTATTTCGGTAAACAGGCCTCCTTCGGCTACAATCCGACGCACGGTTTCGAGATTCGGCGTTTCTCCCGTCTTGGCTCCTTCGAGATCGACTAAATGGATATATTCGGCACCCGCGGTTTTGAAAGCCCGAACTACCTCAAGCGGATTATCGTTATACACGGTCATCTTGGCGTAGTCTCCCTTATACAAGCGCACCGCTTTACCCGAATAAATATCTATCGCGGGAAAAATCTTCACGAAATATCCCCCCTCGCAAAAGCTTTCAGTATTCTCATGCCGACATCACCGCTTTTTTCGGGATGAAACTGACATCCGACCACGTTGCCGTATGCCACAGCCGCGGTAAGCTCCGCACCGTACTCAGCCGTCGCGATTACGCTTTCATCACAGTCGGCGGCATAAAACGAATGCACGAAATATACGCATTCACCGTTTCGGACTTCGCCGAGCAGGGGATGCTCCTTCTTTTTTATGAGTGCGTTCCAGCCTATATGCGGAATCTTCAACCCGCTCGGTATAATATCCGATATCGGTTTGACACTGCCTTTTATAAGTCCGAGACCTTTGTGCTCGCCGTATTCATAGCTCATTTCAAACAGCAGCTGCATTCCGAGGCAGATACCCATAATCGGTTTTCCCGCCGCAGCTTCCGTCTTAATGACCTCGTCAATACCGCCTGCCCGCAGCTTTTGCGCCGCATCGGCAAACGCTCCCACTCCCGGGAGGATTAATCTGTCCGCTTTTCTTATAATATCGGCGTCTCCGCTCACAACGGCTTCCTCTCCGATATATTTAAGTGAGGAGCATAGTGAAAAAAGATTGCCGACACCGTAATCTATCACCGCTATCATTTACAGCACTCCTTTTGTCGAAGGTATTTCGTTTTCGAATCGCTCGTCGATGCTTACGGCCTGTCTGAGCGAACGCGCGACACTTTTGAATTCGCCTTCGATTATATGATGTGCGTTTTCACCCGTGATAAGACGTATGTGCAGTGTTATCTCCGCTTTCCTCACAAAGCCGAGCCAGAATTCCTTGACGAGCTCCGTGTCGAAATCTCCGCACTTCTGTACGGGAAGCGCCGCGTCATACACGAGACAGCTCCTGCCCGATATATCGAGCGCCGACAGCACAAGCGCCTCATCCATAGGCAGCAGCATATTGCCGTATCTCTTTATTCCGCGCATATCACCTATAGCCTGTCTGAATGCCATGCCGAGACATATGCCTATGTCCTCCGTTGTGTGGTGGTAATCCACATCGGTGTCACCGACGCACTTTACATCGAGATCAAAGCCTCCGTGACGTGCAAACAATGTAAGCATGTGATTTAAAAATCCGCAGCCCGTGTTGATTTCCGATTTTCCCTGTCCGTCGAGATTTATTTTTACGGAAATATCAGTCTCGGCGGTTTTTCTGTCAATATACCCGCATCTCATGAGATTATCTCCTCCACCTTTTCGATAAAGCTCCGCATTTGCTCGGGCGTTCCTATCGTAACACGGTTATAGTTGCTTATTCTCGGCGAATCGAAATGTCTTACCAGAACTCCGCGTCGTTTAAGCTCGGTGTACAAGCTCTTTCCGTCGATTTTATCACTTGAAATAAAAATGAAATTAGCACTCGAATCGAGAACTTCGAAGCCGATTTTTCTCAAAGCATTCGTTGTATTTTTCCGTGTCTCCTCGATAAGTCCGCAGTTGCTCATGTAGTAATCGTTGTCGTCTACCGCGGCACATCCCGCCGCCAATGTAAGACGGTTTATGTTGTACGGATTAGTCGAGTATTTAATCTTGTTCAAATCCGCTATAAGTCCCTCGTCGGCTATGGCATATCCGAGCCTTGCCCCCGCCATACTGCGGGATTTCGAAAATGTCCGAACGACGAGCAGGTTATCGTATTTTCTCACAAGCTCGACACAGCTTTTGCCGCCGAAATCGATATACGCCTCGTCAATTACGACCACATTATCTCTGTTGCACTCGATGATTCTCTCGATTTCACCGCAGTCCATTATAATTCCCGTAGGTGCATTGGGGTTTGCTATCACAACCATACCGCCCGCATTAAGATAATCCTTCCCGTCAATCGTAAAGTCATCCCGAAGAGGCTTGGTTTCGTATTCAATGCCGTACAGCTCGGCGAACACGCTGTAGAAGCCGTAGGTTATATCGGGAAATACAGCTCTGTTCTGCGGCGTGAATGCCATAAAAGCGAAATTTAAAATATCATCCGAGCCGTTTGACAGATATATGTTTTTCCTCTCAAAGCCGTAGAGTGATGCTATTTTATCTCGAAGAAGCGCGCATTCGGGATCGGGGTACAGCATAAGCTTCTCGATCTCGTCCGCGCCGAGAGTGTCCTTCACCCCCTGTGATGGCGGATACGGCGACTCATTTGTGTTGAGCTTAATGTATACCATGTCACGCGGCTGCTCACCGGGAGTGTATGCCTCGAAGCTTTTGTACTTGTCGTTTATGTATCTGCTCATTTCCCGTTTCTTACCTCCGCGCTTCTCGCATGTGCGGTCAAGCCTTCCTTACGTGCGAAATATGCCACATCCTCATAACAATCGGCGAGAGCCGCGGGGGTGTAGTATGTATACTGCACCTTCTTTACGAAATCATCGACACCGAGAGGACTTGAAAACCTTGCGGTACCGCTTGTGGGCAATGTGTGGTTCGGACCTGCGAGATAATCACCCAAAGCCTCGGGACAGCTTTTGCCCATAAATACCGAGCCCGCGTTTTTTATCTTATCGAGATAATCAAACGGTGCGTCAAGGCAAAGCTCCAGATGTTCGGGCGCTATTTCATTCGCGATATCTATGGCACGCAGTATATCGTCGGCAATGATTATCTTTCCGTTGTTGTCTATCGATGCCCGTGCTATCTCGCACCTTTCGAGAAGCGGTATCTGTCGCTCAAGCTCATCCGACACAGCCTGTGCCAAGCTCTCGCTGTCCGTAACCAGGACAGCACTCGCAAGCTTGTCATGCTCTGCCTGAGAAAGCATATCGGCGGCTACCGTTGCTGCATCGTTTGTCTTGTCCGCAACTATGAGTATTTCCGAAGGGCCCGCTATCATATCTATCGAAACCATTCCGAAAACCTGCTTTTTTGCTTCCGCGACATATGCGTTTCCGGGGCCCACTATTTTATCTACCTTCGGTATGGTTTCCGTACCGTATGCGAGTGCGGCTACGGCTTGTGCGCCTCCTACCTTGAATATCCTGTCCACACCCGCGATTCGTGCGGCACACAGTATGGCGGGATTTACTCGTCCGCGCTTGTCGGGCGGTGTTACCATTACAATCTGTCCGCAGCCCGCTATTTTAGCCGGTATCGCATCCATTAGCACTGTCGAGGGATAAGCGGCCGTACCGCCCGGGACATATATACCGACCTTTTCAATAGGCGTTATTTTCTGTCCCATTGTCACGCCGTTTTCGTTGATTATGAAGCTGTTTCTTTTCTGATTCGAATGAAACAGGGTAATGTTTTCCTTTGCGCGTTTTAATATTCTTATAAACTCCGGCTCTGTTTCTTCGAACGCCTCTTCTATTTCCTTTTCGTCAACCTCGAGGGAGGTCAGCTTGACTTTATCGAATTTTTCGGAATATTTTATAAGCGCACTGTCGCCTTCCTCCGCAACATCCGCGATTATCTCACTTACAGCCCCGCTTACATCACTCAGCCCTTTGACTCTCGAAAAAATCTCGTCGTTTGAAATCTGGCCGTATTTCATTATTTTTATCATCTTTTTTCCACCTGCTTTCTCAGCGAATACGCAATTTTTTCAATCTGTTCCGTTTTAAACTTGAATGAAGCCTTGTTCGATATCAGTCTCGCGCTTATCGGAACTATCGTCTCTATCGGCTCGAGATTGTTTTCCTTTAATGTCGTTCCCGTCTCGACGATATCCACTATAACATCGGACAGCCCCAATATCGGAGCAAGCTCTATTGAGCCGTTAAGATGGATTATATCTATTTCTCTGCACTTCTGCGCGTAATATTTTTTCGCGATATTCGTGAACTTGGTCGCCACACGCAGTGTCTTTTCCTCATCGTCTCTGAAGCCGCGTTCGGCGGCGACTGCCATGCGGCATTTACCTATATCAAGGTCGGCAAGCTCGTACACATCGGGATCATACTCCAGAAGAATATCTTTTCCCGCAACGCCTATATCCGCCGCCCCTCGTTCCACATATATTGCGACGTCCGACGGCTTAACCCAGAAATATCTTACTCCGCATTCAGTATTCTCGAATATCAGCTTTCTGCCGTTTTCCTTAATAGACGGACATTCATACCCCGCCTTCTCGAACATCGTGTATACCTTTTCACCGAGACGTCCTTTCGGCAGTGCGACATTTATCATATTCATTGTGTCTCGCCGTTCCTTCCCGTAATATCGTACAGTTCTTTATACCTTAATTTCTGCGGAATGCTTCTCGCACAAAACACGCTCAGCCCCCGTTTCTCATACTCTTGTACGGCATCGGCAAGCTCTCTTTCCTGACCGCTTTCGTATTTTATAACCACATCCGCATCACAGCTGTCTCCCCAACCGTACATTCTCTCGAGCATATCGAGGTATACCGCAAAACCGATAGCACCGCCGCGCTTGTTCAGCTTCTTTAACAGATTTGCGTATTCTCCGCCCGAGAGCACGCCCGTGGGCAATCCTTCTATATATCCTCGAAAAACTATGCCGCTGTAATAATTCATGTCGTTGACAACCGAAAAATCTATGTTCACGTGCTCCGCGACGCCCATTCTTTTCAACAATGCGCACAGCCCCTCAAGCTCTGCCAACGGTTTTTCCGCAAGAGACGCGGCATCGCTGTCTCTGAGCCTTGCGATAACGCTCTCGCAGTCTCCGTAGCTTGTCACCACAGCCTTCAACGCACAAGCATAACGCTTATCCACACCGCTCCTATCGCATATATCCTTTATACCGTCCGTATTTTTCTGAGCAATGCATTTCAGTATGCCGCGCGTCTCATCTTCCTTGAGCCCGGCTGTCTCTGTTACCGCCGATATTACTCCCAAATGTGATACATCGAGAACATACCGTTCGCTGACAGCTTCCAGACTTTTTGCGGCAAGCATTATAACCTCCGCAATGTCGTATAAACCGATATCTCCCATGCATTCGAGTCCCGTCTGCATGATTTCCTTAAAGCTCTCTCCTTCACTTATACGGTAAACATTTTCGTTGTAATATACCTTTTGTACGCAATTCTGCTCGTGCACATAGTTCTTTACTATCGAAAGAGTAACGTCGGGTTTGAGGGCAAGCAGTCTGCCGTCGTTGTCCATGAAGGTTATTATTCCCTCGTTTACCAGAAAATCCTTGTTTTTTACGTATAGATCGTACTCCTCGAATTTGCTCATTTTAAAGCGTGAGTAACCGTATTTTTCATATATCTCGCGGAGCGCGAATACCGTCTTTTCGTCCGGACGAAGAACACTCTTCATTTTTTCTTATCCTCCGTTATTCTCTCAATGGCTTTTTTGTAACCGTCGCTTCCGTGATGCAGGCATCTGTTCACCCTGCTTATCGTTGCGGTGCTCGCACCCGTCTTTCGGGAAATTTCCGTATACACTTCTCCTTCATCGAGCATACGCGCCACGGTGAAACGCGAACTCATTTCGAGCATTTCCTTTATGGTGCATACGTCGGTAAAAAATTCGTAGCATTCATCTATATCACGAAGCGACAGTATCGCTTCAAACAGCTTATCCGTCTCGGGAGACTTGATTGTTTCCATATGAACTCCTCCGCTGTACTTTATCGCTTTATCAGTATATCACGCTAAAGCGTTAAAGTCAACAGGTAATTCGATTATTTGTGCATAAAAATAACGACAAAAAGAACATTATTTTGAAGCATTGATACATCACGTCGGATGTGGTATAATCACATTGCTTAAATCAACCGTAAAAAGAAAAGGTGCGGTATCCGTGCCGCACCTTTTCGGAAAGAGAAAACATGATTGAAATCAAAAGAATTACAGAAGAAAACAAAGCCGACATCAATATTCCGAATGAAGAATTCGAGCTACACGGAATAATGATTCCCTCATACGACGGCAGATGCTGGTCGTACACTATCGAGGAGTTCACCGACGACGAAAAAACAACAATGATTTTTCCGAACGAAAATTACCGGTTCGATGAAATGAAGGACGAGTACTTTTTCGTCGGCGCATACGACAAAAAGTGCTGTGTAGGTCTCGCCATATATAAGCACGACATGTTCAAGTACCTGTATCTCGAAGACCTGAAAGTATCCGAAAAATACAGAGGACACGGCATAGGAAAGCTGCTCATTGCCGAAGGAATGAAAATCGCCGCCGAGGAAGGATATATCGGTCAATATACCATAGGTCAGGATAACAATTTGAACGCATGTATTTTCTATATCGCCTGCGGCTTTGAAATCGGCGGAATAAATACCAAGGTCTATGACGGAACATCACAGTCGGGTAAAAAAGATATATATTTCTACCGCAAGCTGCCGTCATCGCTTGATTGACATTAACAAGACGGCGACGGTTCTCTTACTATATAAGCTGTACGTTATTCGCCGTTAAACTTAAGCCATACTTCGGAGAATTTCACCCGAGGTGAAATTCTCGGGACGGCGATGTTTTGCTCACAATACGAAGTGCACGTTATTCGCCGTCAACCATCTCCATGGTTTTCTGTATGGTTTTGGGAACGAGCTTTGCGGCCTTCTGCATTTTCGATGAGTATCCGGAAATATCTCCTCCGTCCTTGCCCGCAAGCGAGCCGACATTCGAATATATTCCGCCCCAGTTGAACATATAACCGAGGTCGAAAATTCTCGAGGCGAAAATTATGTCAAGCATTGCGGACGACTGCTCGTCACGTGCACCCTTGCCCTTTAATGCCTTGTCATAATACGCGGGCTTTAACGTGTCAACGGATGCCGCCGATAAAGCCTCGATTATTATTCCCGTTCTGTCAAGGTCTCTGTTCGTTTTCGGAACTATAATGCAGTTCGCACAGTACATGTGTACAAACGAATTGTATTTTTCCTGAGTATCATCGTATTTCGGCATCGGAAGAATTCCGAAGTCGGTTTCCATTTCACGGAACAGCGACGCTCTGTTCAGCCAGCAAACATTAAACAACGCTCTGTCTGACTGGAATGTTACATCCATGCACTGAGTCCATACGTCCGAATAACCGCTGACTGCCTCGGCATACAGCGTTATATCCCAGTTGTTCTGCAGCTTCAGTACCTTTTCGTACATGGCAACATAATGCTCGTCCATTGACGTGTCCGTGGGAATATCGTTTTCATCCTTCGTTATCATTGTATATCCCGAACCCGATATCAACGAGAATGTCGTCGCGTATTCGCTCAGTGCTCCCCAGACGTCGTTTTTCTCATCCATTGCTCCGTCGCCGTTGGCATCCTTGGCAGCGACAGCCGCATATTCCGTGAGCTTGTCGATAGTCCATGTGCCCTCATTTACCATTTCGTATAAATCGGGCAGGCCGTTAGCCGACGCGAGCTTTTTGTTGAAGAATACCGCCGCCGTTGCATCGTCATCCATCGTAAGCATATCTCCCATTACGGAGTACACCTTCGTTCCGAGCGACATCTGCGCGATGGAGTTCTGGTCATACCATTCACGACTTAAATCCATATATTGCAGCGTATTTAAATCAATCAAAAAGCCTTTGTTAATAAACGAGGACACAACAGCCTCGGGCTTCAGTGCGGCCATATCATAGTCGTCCGAGCCTGCACTGACACTCTGCGAGAATTCGTTTTGCTGGTTGTAATAATCCGCTACCGCATATTCGACGAATTCCACACCGTATTTTTCGCCGACATATGTGTTTCTTTGATAAACAGCATCGTTAATCGGCTCTCCCGTCATTTCCTCCGCCGTCAGATCCTTTGACTGCCAGTGAGGCTGTGACTGTCCTTTGCCGAGCATACGGAACTTATAGCCGTCATAATTGATGTCCGGCAGATCGGGCTCGTTGTTATACCCATCCGTCGCGGGTGCTGTCTCGCTTTCCGCTGCTGTCTCGGCCAAGGCGTTTCCGTCGTTTGTCGACTCCTCCGTCGTTACGTTAGAACATGACAGCAAACTTCCCGACAACAGAGACGCACAAAGAATCAGAGAAAGCAATCTTAATTGTTCTTTTTTCATTTTCATACCTCCGAAAAGAAATTTGATTAAGCTGGTTAAAGAATAAAAGAACAGAGGACTCTTTATGAGTCCTCTGCCGCATTAGCTTTTATGGCACAATATTCTGTTTCTCAAATATGTCTCCCGTAACTATTTATGTCGTTATTGTGGGCATAAAATACAAAATCCGCTTCGAAATAAGGATATACCGAACAATCGGAGTTCACTTAAATCTTTCGCGGCTTTAATATATTTTTTATGCGGCAGTCATCTTTCGCACGTATATTGTACCACATACGTCAACTTATTTCAACGGTTAAGACGAAAAAAACCTGCACAAAATGTGCAGGTTCTTTTTGTAGAAGGCGACACCCAGAATCGAACTGGGGAATAAAAGTTTTGCAGACTTCTGCCTTACCGCTTGGCTATGTCGCCGTCACATGATGAATTATACTATATTCGAGACAGTTTGTCAAGTATTTTTTTCGAAATTATTTATTTTTTATTGACCGCCTGTATTAATGTGTCATTTTCGGCTTCAAATGTGTTTTTCCGCTTATCCCGACAATCAAAAGCTGAGCTGTTCGGGTGGATTATGCTTTTCCTCCTTGGCGAAAGCATCTTCCGAGCCGGGAACGAATATAACCGCGTCCCTGAGTTTTTTCACTTCGTCGCAGAACACAACGGTCATCGACGGTTCGAATATGGAGCATATTTTCGCCATTGATCTGCCTGTGGAGATTTTTTTACTTGTCGTAATGACAATCGGATGCAGCTTTGCCAAAAGCTCTATTAAAGACTCATCACCGCCGTTTCTGCGCCTTACGAGATTGGTGTGCTTTGTGATGCAGTCTCTGCCTACGATAAGAATTTCTGGCTTTGTCGATGCCAAAAAAGAATAAACCGATGCCGCAAGTGTGTATTTCGCACCGTCGTCATATGCTCCCGGAATATACGATGTCACTCCGAAAACATTGTGCATAACCTCAAGCGATTCCGTAAGCGAATATCTTTCGTGTACGTCGTCCGTACAGATAATGATTTTTAGTGCGCCCGCACTCACGATTTCTCCGAGAGCCGCGATTATCGCAACCGTCCTGTCAACACCGTTTGAGTCCTCGCCGCACAAAAGAGTAAAGCGATGGCGAGCGGCGAAAATTTTCGCGTCGTCCTCGCGCAGGCTCTTGTTTTGGCTGAGTGCGCAAAGCATTCCCGCTATCATTTCGTCATCGGCGGCACAGCCGCTTCGGCACGCCGCCGCATTGCCCGTCATCGATATTTGCGCACCTGTCTGAGTGGGGAGAGTGAAGTATTCGGTATCGAAACGGGTACAGGAAAATATACCTCTGATTGCCGCCTTTACATCGAGAACCCCATTGCCCTTCGAACGTCGGCCATGAGACACTGTTTTCACTATCACACCCCCTTATACTCCCGATAATATCATATCGGGTATATTATACCACAATATACCCGATATTTCCACACTTTTTATCTTCAAATAATATCTTCGCCTGTGTTCGCACGGAACTGAAGTCTGTACAGCTCGGCATACATTCCGTTGTTTTTCATAAGCTCGGTATGTGTGCCCTGCTCCACTATTTTTCCATCCGCTATTACGGCAATTTTATCGGCGTTTTTGATTGTCGAAAGTCTGTGAGCCACGACAAGAGTCGTTCTGCCTTTGCACAGCTCGTCAAGCGACTTCTGTATCAATATTTCCGTCGTATTGTCAAGTGCGCTTGTAGCTTCGTCGAGAATAAGTATCGGCGGATTTTTAAGGAACACTCTCGCAATAGACAGTCTCTGCTTCTGTCCGCCCGAAAGACGTACTCCGCGTTCGCCTATCACCGTGTTGTATCCGTCCTCAAGCGTCATGATATAATCATGAATATTCGCTCTCTTGGCAGCCTCGACTACCTCCTCGTCAGTCGCATCGAGTCTGCCGTACAGTATATTTTCCTTGATGCTCGCGTTGAAAAGATATATATCCTGCTGTACTATGCCGATATTCCGTCTGAGAGACTCCATGGTCACATTATGAATATCCTTGCCGTCGATAAGTATGCTTCCCTTCTTTACATCGTAAAAATGAGGGATGAGGTGGCAGATTGTGGTTTTGCCTCCGCCCGACGGGCCGACCAGAGCGAAGGTTTCTCCTTTCTTTATATCAAGCGAAAGGTCGTTTATAACCTTCTTTTCTTCTTCTCCGTCCTCCGCCACGGTATACGCATACGATACGTTCTTCAGCTCTATATGTCCGCCTACATTTCCGATATCAACCGCGTTCGGCGAATCCTCCTCCGGCTTCTCGTCGAGTATCTCAATGAATCGCTCAAAGCCCGTAACGCCGTTCTGATATTGCTCCATGAAATTAATCAACGTCATAACGGGAGAAATAAACATATTTATGGATACCACAAACGCAGAGTAGTCGCCGAATGATATTTTTCCGTTATACAGGAACAGCCCGCCGGCTATAAGAACTATTACGTTAAACACGTCCGTAACAAATGTCGTGCCCGAGTGGAAGTGACCCATGGCATTGTAAGCCTCACTTCTCGCTTCGACAAACGACTTGTTGCCTTCCTCGAATTTTTCGCCCTCTTTATCGGCGTTTGTGAAGGCCTTTGTCACTCTGATGCCCGAAATACTGCTTTCAAGCGCGGCATTGATTACCGCAACCGATTTTCGTGAGTCCGAAAATGCCTTGTGCATTTTATTCTTCAAAAGCATTGCGATAAGCAGCAAAAACGGAACGGCACAGAATATGATAAGAGTGAGATAGATATTGATTGTCGAAAGATACAGGAACGAGGTAACAATCGATATCGTCGAGATAATGATGTTCTCCGGTCCGTGATGCGCAAGCTCGCTTATATCCATGAGGTCGTTTGTCATGCGGGACATTATCTTACCGGTCTCATGATTATCGTAAAAGCTGTAAGGGAGCTTTTCGAGATGAGTGAACATGTCACGTCTCATCTGCGCCTGCATCTTAACGCCCATAACATGTCCGACGAACTGAATAAAATAATTCAGCAGCATCTTCACAAAGTACAACAGCAAAAGCGTCATGCCGAATATAACTATCATGCGGTAGTTGCGGTTCGGGATAAGATCGTTCAGCATTGTGCGTGTTACCATCGGATATACTATTCCGATAAGCGATACGCCGAGAGACGAAAGCATATCAAGCGTGAACACAAGCTTATGCGGTTTGTAATACGATATAAATCTTTTCAGCATTATCCTTTTCTCCGAAAAATATTTTACTCTCGTATTATATCCGAATTTTTAAATTTTGTCAACCGAACTTTAAAAAACAGACGATTTCATGGCCGCCCGTCCGATGAAATTCGGCATTCATGTTTAAGGTATTCTATATGCTATTGATTTTCGAACGCCGTTATGCTAAAATACTCTCATAAACAATATTATTTATAAACCGGAGGCTTACTATGCTTAAAGGAATCAACAAAATCATATCTCCCGAACTTCTGATGGTACTCGACAAAATGGGACACGGCGACGAAATCGTTTTCTCCGACGGAAACTTCCCCGGTGAGAGCATCGGACGAATCGTGCTCAGAGCGGACGCGTGCGGCGTACCCGAGCTTATGAAGGCGGTACTCGAATTAATCCCTCTCGACAGCTATGACAACAACGTATATCTTATGGACAAAACCGAAAGCGACCGTGACCTCGACATTCCGATTTGGAAGGAATACCGTGAAATCGCCGCACAGCACACCGACAAGGAACCCGTTTTCCTTGAAAGATTCGAGTTCTACGAAAGAGCCAAAAAAGCATATGCCGTTGTCGTAACGGGTGAGAGTGCAATCTACGCCAATGTTATTCTGAAAAAAGGCGTTGTTAAATAATCGAATCGTACCGAAATGACTGATAACAAATCCAATTCCGAAAAAAAAGACGAAATAATAGCAATGCAGCTCGACCTCATACGAAAGATGACCGAGAACAACATAAAGAGACTCAGCGACGACATATGGGGTACCGCGAGAGCATCGCAAAATGTGCAAAAGCAGACAAAAAACACTCCCGACAGCACAAAGACGGACAGCAAAAGCGAAATCCGTCCGAACAATCCCGGAGGACCCGTGAAAGCATCCGACGGCGAAACCGTAGTGCCTCCCGAGGACGAAAAGGAAGATATTCCCCCGAAGGAAAACATAGAGGACCTGAAAAAGGAGCTTGACTCGTACATCGGACTCGACGAGGTAAAAAAGGAAGTCAAAAACCTCATAAACATGGCGACGGTTTACAAGCTCAGGCTCGACAACGGGCTTCCGAACCCCGACATGTCGCTGCACCTTGTTTTCTCAGGCAATCCCGGAACGGGTAAAACCATGATCGCGCGATTCATGGCGAGAGTATATCACTCTCTCGGTCTGCTATCCAAAGGAACTCTGACCGAGGTTGACAGAAGCGGACTTGTCGCGGGTTACATCGGACAAACCGCCATAAAAACCTCGAAGGTTATCGAAAACGCCATGGGCGGTGTATTGTTTATCGATGAGGCGTATACGCTGACATCCAAAACCGAAAACGATTTCGGATACGAAGCGGTAGATACCATACTCAAGGCAATGGAAGACAACAGAGACGACCTTGTCGTAATTGTCGCAGGCTACATCGACCTTATGGAAAAGTTCATCGATTCCAACCCCGGTCTGCGTTCGAGATTCAACAAGTACATTGATTTCTCCGACTATACAGCCGATGAAATGTTCGCGATTTTCAAGCTGAACTGTTCAAAGGGATGTTATGTCATCGACACCGCTGCGGAAGAAAAAATCAAAGAGTATTTCACTCTGGTTTCCGATGCCGCAGGTGAATTCGGAAACGCGCGCGGTGTACGCAATACCTTCGAAAAAATACTGACCGAGCAGGCAAACCGTATAGCGGCTCTTCCGAACGTCTCAAAGGATGACCTTATGAAAATAACGGAAAGCGATGTACTTTCCGCACTGTACGAAGACGAAAGCATAGGCGATAATACGAAACAACTCTGATCTATAATGAAAGGAACCGAATACCATGAAAAAGTTTGAACTTTCAGGCAAGTCATACAAGGCAAATCTTCATTGTCACACAACCATATCGGATGGCCAGTATTCTCCCGAGGATGTGAAAAAGTATTACATGGAACACGGTTACTCTATAATAGCATTTACCGACCATGAGATACTCATCGACCACAGTGACCTTACCGACGATGATTTTCTCGCGTTAAACGGTTACGAAATAAGCGTGGACCCCACCGAATATCACGGAAAAGGCAATCCTCCCACATGTCACATGTGCTTTATAGCAAAAAAGAAGGACAATCTCGGACTGATTTGCACAAGCGAACGCTATATCTGGGGCAACGCACGCAAATATATTTCGCAGGCAAATATAGTAAATCCCGACTTCGTAAAGGTATATTCTCACGAGAGTGTATCGGCAATAATGAAAGCGGGACGTGAGAACGGCTTCTTCGTTACGTACAACCATCCCACATGGTCCCTCGAGAGCTATCCCGAATATTCAGGATACGACGGAATGGACGCGATGGAAATATACAACACAGGCTGCGATATGGTAGGCTTCAACGAATACAACTGCCATTGCTATGAGGATCTGCTCAGACAAGGCAAGAAAATATACTGCGTCGCAGCGGATGACAATCACTCGTGGGGAGCAAGCGACAGAGGCAAACCCGCATGCGACTGCTGCGGCGGTTGGGTTTCCGTTTTCGCCGATAAGCTCGAATACGAAAGCGTAACATCGGCCCTCGAGGAAGGCAGATTCTACTGCTCTACGGGACCCGAAATCAAATCGTTCCGTGTAGAGGACGGCTTTGCCTATATCGAGACATCTCCCGCACACAGAATCAGCCTTATCACAGGCACTCGCAGAACAGAATACGTATTCGCGGAATACGGTCACGGCGTAACGGAAGCGAAATTCCATGTAAATCCGAACGACATATACTTCCGTATCGACATCGCCGACGACCACGGAAACCACGCCAACACCAACGCAATATTCACCGAAGACATTTTTTAAATTTTCCTGCAATTTTTTAATAATTAACATTTTCGTCTTGAATTATGCTTTCATATGCGATAGAATAAGCTAACGTCAAATAAGAAAGGACTCGAAAATGCAATACAGAAAAATTAATAAGCTCGGTATTGAATTATCCGCCTTCGGTTTGGGCTGCATGCGTTTTCCTATGAAGGATGACGGCAATGGCGGACGTGAAGTGGATGAAACCAATTCCACACCCATTATTCGTCACGCTATCGACAGCGGTCTCAACTATGTCGACACGGCGTATGTTTATTCCGACAGAAAGAACGAAAGAGCGGTAGCTCATGCACTTCGCGACGGATACAGAGAAAAGGTATATCTCGCAACGAAAATTCCGACATGGGACATACACACACGTGAGGATATGGACAGACTTCTCGCGGAGCAGTTATCCAATCTCGAAACCGACCACATCGACTTTTATCTCGTTCATTCTCTTAACAAAGATTCATGGGCAAAGGTACGCGATCTCGGCATCAGAGAATTTCTCACCAAGGCCAAGGCCGAGGGAAAAATCAAGTACGCCTGCTTCTCGTTCCACGACAACTACGATGCTTTTATTGACATAATCGACTCCTATGACTGGGATATGTGCCAGATTCAGTTCAACTATATGGACATCGAGAATCAGGCTACTCAAAAGGGACTCGAATACGCAGGCAAGAAGGGCATCCCCGTGGTAATCATGGAAGGACTTCTCGGCGGCAAGCTCGCAAAGGCTCCCGACAATGTTCAGGCTCTGTACGATGCGTTCCCCGTAAAGCGTTCACCCGTCGAATGGGCATTCAGATGGCTATGTAATCATCCCGAGGTGGCTACGGTCCTTTCGGGAGTTACGACAATGGAACAGTGCGACGACAACCTCGCCATATTCGACCGCTGCAAGGTCGGTGTTATGACCACGGAAGAGGAAGAGCTTATCGCGCGTGTTCGCGAGGCTTACAAGAGCCGTACAAAGGTCGGCTGCACAGGCTGCCGCTATTGCATGCCATGTCCCAATGATGTGGATATCCCGCGTATCTTCGCGATCTGGAACAACCGTTTTCTCTACAACGAAAAGCTCGAAGGAAACGGCGAGTACAAGAGAGTTTGCTCGGATGGACACGGTGCCGACAAATGTCTTGAGTGCGGTGCGTGCGAGGGAATTTGTCCTCAGCATCTCGGCATAATAGATCTGCTCAAAAAAGCCGACTCCGAAATGAGATAAGGCTTACATAATGAAAAACAAATCCGAAACTCACATCATTTCTGACGCGGTTTCGGATTTTTTTATTTGATTATGTAGAATTACTTGCCGTATGAGCCTGTTGTATCAAAGACTATACCGCTGTCTTCTTTTCTGCGGGAAGTCTTAATCTTCTCATGAAGATGCGACCAGAATTCTTCGCCGTCGTTCGGGAGATCTACCCACTTGCCTGTCCATGACGAAAGCATCATAGCGTTGGAAAGCGACAAACCGTTTATTCCCTCGTATCCGGGAGCGAGAAGCTCTTCGCCGTAGAGAATGTGGTTCGTGAAGTTCTTGAGAATACCGACGTGCTGTTCTCCGCCGCCGTTTTCGATCTTGATTTCCTCGGTTGTTGTGGGAATGGACGCGAAGCCCTGATTTGTGGAGAACGTGAATTCTCTTTCGTCTATCTCGAGCTTAGTGTATGTAAGTCTGCCCGACTCATATACAAGCTTACCCTTCGAGCCTGTTATCTCAAGTCTGTTTGTTCCGGGATATTCGCCTGTTGTGGTGATGAACACGCCTGTAGCACCGTTCGGATACTTAGCCATAGCGGTAACATCGTCCTCAACCTCGATATCATGGTATTTACCGAATTCGCAGTTTGCGTAAATAGATGACGGCATACCGAATATCCACTGCCACAGGTCAAGGTTATGCGGGCACTGATTGAGAAGAACACCGCCGCCTTCGCCTGCCCATGTAGCTCTCCATCCGCCGCTGTTGTAGTACGCCTGAGTTCTGTACCAGTCGGTTATAATCCAAACGCATCTCTTCAGTTCGCCGAGAGAACCGTCCTTTACCATTTCGCGCATCTTCTGATAGAGCTTGTTTGTACGCTGATTGTACATGATACCGAACGCTTTTCCGCTCTTCTTGGCGGCTTCCATGAAGGGATAAATGCTCTTTGTGAATACGCCGATCGGCTTTTCTGAAAGAACGTTCAGTCCGTTTTCAAATGCGTCCGTACCGATAATCGGGTGGAAATAGTGCGGTGTCGCAATCATAACGGCGTCAACCAGTCCGCTTGTTATAAGCTCATGTGAATCTGCGAAATACCGAACACTGTCTCCGCACAGCTCGCGCGCCCAGTCAAGTCTTTCGGGCTTAATATCACAAACAGCCGTAAGAACCGCGCCGGGTATTTTGCCCTCGATGAGGTTTCTTGTGTGACCGGAACCCATATTACCGAGACCAATCACACCGAATCTTACTTTATCCATTTTTGCCTCCGTTTCAAAGATTTTATAAGCTGAAATTATTATACAACAACGGGATATCGTTTGCAAGATATTTTGTAAAAAAATGTTAATTTAATCTAATCCGCAAAATCAACGGCATTTTCCTTGAAGAAATCATAATAAGTACGCACGCTTTCAAGCTCGGTCCACGCAGTAATCATCGGCGGTACGATATCTATGTCATATATTCTCGCGCGTCTGAGCGAGAGAATAAACGGTGAGTGTGTGGATATAATAAACTGACAATCGTGATTCCTTACCGCATCCTCTATAAAATATTTCAACTGAAGCTGGTTTTGAGGCGAGAGTGAGTTTTCCGGTTCATCGAGCAGATACAATGCCCCGTCCTGTATTTTTTCAATAAAGTACGCAAGTGCCGATTCGCCGTTAGACCGCTCCTGCACGTTGCCCATCAGATTCTTTCGAATATACGCAGACTGAGTCAGGCTCTTTTTGCGCACCTCCATAGACTTACGCCATCTCTCGTAATCCTCGAGGCCGTTCAGCGTATTCACCTTATCGGGGTCACGTCCTTCAATATACTCATGAATCAGTTCATTGCGTCTCTCGTCTATTCCTTCGTTCAGACGTCTGACCGAAAGCACGTTTTCGAATACATCATCACTTGTTATTATTCTGCTGTCCGACGGCGGTGCTTTTCTTGATTTCTCCGAGTATTTATATGTACACAGCTCCGTATAATCCTCGAAAAAATCGCTTCTGTTGTAAACCGTCCCCCGCTCAAGTCCGATTGTCTCGGCTATTACGTTGAGCAAAGTGCTTTTACCGCTTCCGTTATTTCCGCAGAAAATCGTAATATCTTTAAATTCGAACACGGGCAGTTCACGGTCACGGAACAAATTAAACGGATAATTTGTAGTATACACTGTACGGTAGTTTTTGTTTTTATACCCGGGCTTGGACGAATCGAAAAATCTATCCTCATCCGCTCTTGTCGGAAAAGTAAAACTGCTCAGATATACCATAACTTACCTCACATAAAAAGCACTGAAACTCTGCCGATAATAATTATACACTATAAACACCGACGATACAAGCAATTCTTTACTATTATTTATAGAGCTTTCGAGCGCACAAGAAAGCGGTACAGCATATGCCGTACCGCTTTCGCTTATTGTGTTTTTTAATTACTTTCTTTTTTTGGTCATTGCGTAGCCGAATGCCGATATCACAGCCGATGCCGCCGCGATAACACACGCGTCAAACGTCTGAGGAGCCTTCTCGGCTGCTTCTGTCGTTGTTTCGGGAACTATAACGGTTTCTTCTACTGTTTCGGTAACTGTTTCTTCTACGGGAGCTGTTGTTTCCTCTACGGGAGCTGCTGTTTCTTCTACGGGTGCAGTTGTTTCCTCTACGGGTGCGACTGTCTCGTTTTCATAGTTAACAGCTACGGTATAAAGTGATTCTTCAACTGTGAGAGCCTTTTCGCTTACACGGATTTCGGAAATGGAACCGCAGAACAAACGTCTGATCATACCTTCGGGATCGTTTGCGTTCATGGAGTCAATACCTTCATGATCCGTACCGTCTTTACGGCCTACGCCTACTTCCCACTTGTAGGAAGGATCTGTTACGTAAATGCCGTTGCCGTCATCGAAGAACAGAACGCTTTCGCCGTTTATGAAGATTTCGGTTAAGCCTTCACCGTCGTTTACCGCCATGAAGTGGAGCCACTGGTCGCCGGCGATGCCGTCATAGAATTCGTTGTTTCTCTTTTCACCTGTCGCGTCAATGTGGATATACTGAAGACATGTTGTACCGCCCTCGGCGAGAGTTGTCGCGCCTGATACTTCGGATACCGCAAGTACGAGCGGAGCTTCGTTCTGTTCCTTAACTACGCCCTGTCTTGCCAATACGCCTACATAACGGTTATAATCCGTGTTGAAATCGGGGGAAATCTTGAAGATTGCTTCGATTGTGTACGCGCCGTCGAATGTCATCGAGTTAATGGGAGCACCGTCTACGGTTTCAAAATACTTACCGGAGGTGTAACCGCCCGTCCATGAGGTCTGGTCAGACGAATATGTATCAACCGATGCGGCATTTTCCTTGGTGTTGTTCATCTGAAGAGATGTTTTGCTTGTGGAGGCACCGACACTATTGCCTTCGTCCCAGTCGAAAATAGAAAGCTGGTCGCCGTTGCCTACGGTAGCGGTAACGAGGTTGTTGCCGTGGCCTGTAAGGTCGATAAATGTAAGATCATCGTTGCCTATATTTCCGGTATAGCAGCCGTCGAGCTTCTGGAATTTCCAGTGAGCTACCGTTGTGTCATCTTCCGCGAATATCGGAAGTGCGAGAAGAACGGCACATGTGAGCGCAAGTATGAGCGCAAGAGATTTTTTCATGATGCTTCTCCTGTAAAAATAAATTATTGAATGATACGTACGAGACTGCACTGTCTCACGGTACTGTTTCAATTATAGCACCCACTTAACAAATTGTCAACACCAAACGGTTATTTTTCACACATTTTACTCACAACTATTTATTAGTTTTTGTCTTTTTGTACTATTTAATAACTATTTTTTCGTTCAAACTCGATTTCAGCACGGTTCATATGCGAACGAGCATGTTCTCCTGCGTCCGAGCACGCTCAATGCGTAATTCTCATCGTACAGCCAATCTTTCATTTCATCACGTTCCACGAAAACGGGCATTCTGTCATGTATATCCGACGGTGTTCCGACAGCGTCGGTTGTCAGAATAACATACTGCCTTTCGTCGTTTACCACCCTCTCTATGCACGCCATAAGTATCGCTCCTCTCTCGTTATAGTAACGATACTTTCTGCCGCCGTTCCATTCGTAATATCCCGACGCGAGAACGAGAGCACGGCCGTTTCTTAACGCATCCGAAAACATCGGCTTTTGAGCCGCCGTTTCCGCTCTTGCGTTGATTATAAGCCTGTTTACTTTTTTTATCTTGTCTTCGGTGTTATTTACGGGTAGCTGAGATGTGAATCCCCATACCGCACGGTGAGCACGCACCGCGGCATACGAGCCGTATATAATCGGCATCTCGTCTCCCGGGAAAATTTCTTCCCTGCGAAAGTATTTTGCCGCACTTCCCTTTTTTTCTCTTTCGATTATTCCGAGCAGCTCGTCGTCATCCAGCCATGCCTGATATCTTCCGCACATAGTATTCCTCCCCGTGTCGAAATTCTGCTTATTCTACATTCCGATTATGCCATATATCGCTCCGTATGTCAAGTGTAAAATAAAAGCCGTATGCGTTTCTTGACAAAAGCATATCACGGTAGTATAATACTTCAGATATTAAAATTAAATCAGGTTACGGATAATAATGAAGATATTGGTCTGCGGATGCGGTAAAATAGGCTCCGCCATAATCGAAAAGCTTTCGGAAGAAGGTCACGATGTCACGGTGATTGACCGTGACGGTGCCGTCGTTACGGAAATCACGAATATTTACGATACGATGGGTGTTGTGGGAAACTGCGCCGACTGCGAAACACTCTCCGATGCCGGTGTCGCGAGTGCCGAATTATTCATCGCGGCAACGGGCTCGGACGAGGTGAATATGCTCTCGTGCTTTCTCGCAAAGCGCATGGGTGCTTCCGAAACCATTGCGCGAATACGCAATCCCGAATACAACGACGAATCGCTCGACTTCATGAAGCGCGAGCTCGGTTTGTCAATGGCAATAAATCCCGAGCTTCTGGCGGCACGTGAACTTTTCGACATTTTAAAGCTGCCGTCTGCGGCGAAGGTCGAAACATTCGCACGCAGATCATTCGAGGTAGTCGAATTAAAGCTCAAGGAAAACTCGCCTCTCGACGGCTTCGCGCTTCGTGAGCTGTCCGAAAAATTCAAGACACGTGTCCTTGTCTGTATGGTTCAGCGTGAGCATGAATTTTTTATTCCCGACGGTAATTTTGTTCTGCGCTCGAACGACAGAATAGGTATTGTCGCATCACATATAGAAATAACGAATTTTCTCTCCCACACGGGTCTGATGCTGAAAAGCGCCAAAAGAGTTATGCTGCTCGGCGGAAGCCGCACCGCATTCTATCTCGCGAAAATGCTCGAGGGAAGCGGAAGTACGGTAAAAATCATTGAATGCGACCGTGCCAAAGCGGAAGAGCTGGCGCGTTCCCTTCCCGATGCCTCCATAATCAAGGGAGACGGAGCGGAGCAGGAGCTTCTGCTTGAGGAGGGACTGCGTTCAATGGATGCTTTCGCGGCGCTTACCGGTCTTGACGAACAGAACATATTGATTTCGATTTACGCACAGACTCAAAATGTACCTAAGGTTATATCGAAGGTTAACCGTCCCGAGCTGCTGTCTCTTGCGGAAAAGCTCGGTGTGGATTCGGTTATATCACCGAAAAACGTTATCGCGGATGTTCTCGTACAGTATGCGCGCGCACTCGAAAACTCCCGCGGAAGCAATGTCGAAACAATGTACAATCTGATGGACGGAGCAGCCGAGGCACTTGAATTCAATGTGAATTCGGCATCCTCCGTCACCAACATTCCGCTGAAAGAGCTCACGCTTAAGCCAAACATAATAATAGCGGGAATAATCCGTTCTCACAAAACCATAGTTCCCGGAGGAAACGACATGATACTCACGGGTGACCGAGTCATAGTGATTTGCGCGGGCAGAAAGCTGTACGACCTCACCGATATAGCTCTTTGAGCATTCTGTTTGATAGGATAAACAATGAATCGCAAAATGATATTTTTCACTATAGGACAGCTTATTCTGCTCGAAAGCGTACTGCTTCTCTTGCCTTGTGCGGTTTCGCTGATATACGGAGAATATTCCTGTGCACTTTCTTTTCTCGCCGTAGCCGCTGCGGCGGCAATGGCAGGACTGTCTTTGGTATATATTTTTCGCAAAACCGATAAAACGATTTACGCACGTGAGGGGCTTGTTACGGTTGCGCTTGCGTGGGTTATATTATCGGCTGTGGGAGCACTGCCGTTTGTCATCTCACGTGACATTCCGTCGTACGTAGATGCTCTGTTCGAGATTATAAGCGGATTCACCACAACGGGCGCGTCGATTCTCGATGATGTAGAAGCTTTGAGTCACGGCTCGCTTTTCTGGCGCAGTTTCTCGCACTGGATAGGCGGTATGGGAGTCATAGTCCTCATGATGGCGATAATGCCGAGCGGAGACGGACGTTCGATTCACATAATCCGCGCGGAGATGCCCGGGCCGAAGGTTGACAAAATCGTTCCGAAGGTTCGCGAAACGGCGAAAATACTCTATCTGATTTACATAGCTCTCACCTTCGTCGAAGTTATTTTCCTCCTTTTCGGCGGAATGAGCCTGTTTGAGTCACTGCTTCATGCGTTCGGTACGGCGGGTACGGGCGGATTCGGCATTAAGTACGACAGCATGGCATCATACTCGACCTACATCAAGTGGGTTGTGACGGTTTTCATGCTTATCTGCAGTGTCAACTTCAACATATACTACTACATTCTCTCGAAAAAAGCGGCTCAGGCGGTAAAAAGCGAGGAGCTTCACGTCTTTCTCGCGATAGTTGCGGTTTCAACGGCTGTTATCTCGCTGAATTTGATAAACAGCGGTATATCGGCCGAAAACGCCGTCACCGATGCCGCATTTCAGGTTTCATCCGTAATCTCGACTACGGGTTATTCGACGGTGGACTTTAATCTATGGCCTCAGCTTTCGAAATCCATACTGTTTATTCTTATGTTTATCGGAGGCTGTGCGGGTTCGACCGCAGGCGGTCTCAAGGTATCGAGAATTATCATAATGTACAAGTCCGCCTGCCGTGAGCTGAAAAGAATACTGCATCCGCGTTCCGTTTCTTCACTGAAATTCGAAGGAAAGCACGTAGACAGCGAAAGCGAGCACGGTGTTCTGTCGTATCTCGCGATGTATTTTATTGTATTTGCTCTGCTTATATTGCTCATCTCCGCGGAACCGTTCGATTTCGAGACAAACATTACCGCTGTCGCGGCATGCTACAACAACGTCGGCCCCGGTTTTGCCGCTGTCGGCCCGATGTCCTCGTTCTCGCAGTATTCGGATACCGCTAAACTGATTTTGTCCGCGGCGATGCTGCTCGGCAGACTCGAGCTGTACCCGCTCCTTCTGACATTCACGCCGTCCACCTGGAGTAAGAAATAAATAATCGTTTCACGTTCGTGAGAGAATAACGGTATAACGGCAAAAGCCTTCTGCGGATTGTTTCCCGATAGGAAACAATCCGTTTTTTCCGTTTTTTCTCGAAAAAACTTGCATTTACCCTATGTGTGTGCTACAATTATTTCCATCTTTGTAAACAGCAGGTAACAGTAATGAAAAATTCACGTAAACAGACGGAGTACGAGAAAAAATCGTGGCTCGTCGTTATCTATTGCATTCTCGCATATACAACAGTCTATATCGGCAGAAAAAATCTCTCGGTTTGTCTCCCCGCAATGATTGAGGATAATGTTATCTCGCAATCCTTCGGCGGCACCGTAGGCACTTGTTTTTACATTTTTTACGCATGCGGTCAGTTTGTAAACGGCTGGCTCGGCGACAGAATCCACCCGAAAACCATGATTTGTACCGGTCTGATGACTGCGGGCTTGATGAACATTCTCATGGGTATAAATTCCGTCGGCTTGCTGTTCGGCATTATTTGGGCTGTTTGCGGCTTTGCCTGCTCAATGCTTTGGGCGCCGATTGTCAGAGCAATATCTCTTTGGACTTCGGATGAAGTACGCCTTGCCTCGGGAGCTCACCTTACCGCCGCAATACCGCTCGGTACCATATTATGCTACCTCGTTTGCGCTCTGTGTATGAAAATCTCGACATGGAGATGCGCGTTCATAGTATGCGGAGCAATACTCTGCGTTATTGCCGTTGTCATTTTTCTCTGTCTCTCCTCGTCCGCTTTGAAAACACACATTACCGTACCCGAAAAAATCACAGCAGACGGCGGAAAAAAGCCGTCACTGCTTCAGGTAATCGGAATAGGAATGCTGTTCACCGCATTCGTCATAGCTTTCAACGGCATACTCAAGGACGGACTGGACCTTTGGATACCCACCGTGCTCAACGATAAATTTATTCCGAACGCCTCAGCCGTATCGATGATCTGCTCGCTTCTTCCGATTATAAACATCAGCGGAGCGTACGCGGCGCGTTTTGTCGCTTCTAAATTCAAGCTCGATGAGCTTTCATGCTGTGCCGTTATGTTCATTGTTTCGGCTGTATGCCTTGCTGCCGTAACGGCGTTTATCTCGTTTACTCCGAGCAAATCCGCAGGAGAAGTCATAGGAGTGTCCGAGATAATCATGGCGGTAATCAACACTCTCCTGCTTGCGGTATCAAGTGCCGCCATGCTCGGAGCAAACACGATGCTGCTTACGTACCTGCCTCTTCATTACGGCAAGGCGGGACTCGCATCATCAGTATCGGGAATGCTCGATTGCTTCTCATACGCCGCTGCCGCTGTGTCGAATATTGCCGTCGGCGCGGTATCCGAAAACACAGGCTGGACTAATGTATTTTATCTGTTCGTGGGATGCGCGCTTATCGGTGCGCTCATATCACTCATAGGTCACGGCAAAATGAAAAAAACAACCGACGCCCTTGACAGAATGTAAGCACCGACATATAATACAGCACCTTAATCATCGTATAAACACAAACTCACAGGAGGTTGATTTATGAAAAAAAGATATTGTCTGATTTCTCATACTCACTGGGACAGAGAGTGGTATCTTCCCTTCGAAAACTTCCGCATGCGTCTTGTCGACCTGATTGACAATCTTCTGGATGTATTGAAAGAAGACACCGAATATCGTTTTCATCTCGACGCACAGACTATTGTGCTTGACGATTACCTTGCCATTCATCCCTCGAGAAAATCCGAGCTCGAGGAGCACATACTTCACGGCAGAATTCTCGTCGGTCCGTGGTATGTACAGAACGACTTTCATCTCACCGACGGTGAGGCAACGGTTCGGAATCTGATAATCGGCACCGACATGGCGAAAAGATTCGGTGCGTCCATGCCCGTCGGCTACGCCGCCGACCAATTCGGACTCACATCGCAGCTTCCTCAGATATTATTCAAGGCGGGACTTCGTGACTGCGTTTTCGGCAGAGGCTTCGACCGCGGTGTAACGGAATTTTTCTGGGAATCAGAGGACGGTTCGAAAATCCTGTGCGAGCATATGAAATTCTGGTACAACAATGCTCAAAGACTTTCGCCGAATCCCGAGGGTGCTCTTAACCTTGTTCGCGGATGCGGCAGAAACTGCGCGGCAAACTGTGCCACCGGCAACTACCTTCTCATGAACGGAGTCGATCATCTCGAAGCACAGGAAGACCTCGGCGAAATCATCGGAAAGGTCAGACCGATGCTTAACGATGACGAGGAAATATTCCAGGATACTCTTCCCGAGTTTATGCTCAGACTTCGCCGTGAGATTGCCGAAAACGGAATAGAGCTTAAAACCTTCACGGGAGAATTCAGAGACAACGGCGCGTCAAACGTACTCACGGGAACGCTTTCCTCGAGAATATATCTGAAACAGAATAACGCACTCTCGCAGGTTGAGCTTGAAAGACAGCTCGAGCCTCTCTGCACGCTTCTCGATGTCGGGGGAATAAAGGACTATCCTCACGACTATATGCGGTATCTCTGGAAGCTGCTAATCGAAAACCATCCTCACGACTCGATATGCGGCTGTTCGGTCGACGCTGTTCACGAGCATATGACGGACCGATTTAAACGTATTCACGAGAACACCTCCGATTTGTTTTCACGCTGTGTCGATGAGCTGAACTCCCATCTGGAGCCTTTGACTGTTGACGGCGAATACAGACTTATACTGCTCAATACGACAAATCTTCCGTCGTCGACTCCCGTACGCGCGGTAATCGATGTAATGAAAGAAGATGACCTCGGCGGAATCGAGTTGTACGACGAAAACGGCGTCAAGGTTCCGTTCGTTTGCGAAAAGCACGAGCCCGATGTGGGAAGACGTATACTCAGCCCCATTAATCTGCCCGGAGAAAAACGAGTCGCACGCTACACCGTTCTTGTCGACGTGGGCCCTGTCGCGGGTTATTCCTACCGTACACTCGGCGTCAAGCTCACAAACATACCCGTGACGGATATATCGGCTGATACCGCCGTAAATCCCGAGCGGCTGGAAAACGAAATACTCCGTGCGGACATTAACAAAAACGGAACAATCAATCTCACGGACAAGCGCAGCGGCATAACATACACCGATATTCTCATGTTTGAGGACACGCCTGACCGCGGTACTCTTTATAATTACTCTCACGGAAATCCGAACGGCGACCTTACCACCCGTGAATGCACAGCCGAAATATCATCGACGGAAAACAATATGCTCGTACAGAAGCGTACGGTAAAGCTTCACGTAAAGGCAGACCGAGAGGAAGCCTCGGGTGAAATCGACATTACCGTAAATCTCACCCTGTCAAAGGGTTCGGATTCTCTCGATGTGCGTCTCGATATAGACAACAGGCTTGAAAACCACCGTCTCCGTGTGCTTGTTCCCACGGGAATCGACGCGGATACAAACCTCGCGTCACAGCCGTACGATGTGCTTCGGAGAAATAAGCACAGCATATATCAAAACGACCGTGAACATCCGTCAAGCGACTTTATAGCCGTAGAGGATGACCACCGCGGAATAGCAGTCCTTCACGAAGGATTATACGAGTACGAACAGACCGAAAACGATGAAATCGCATTGACCGTACTGCGTGCCGTCGGAAGAATCACGGGAGGCTGGGATGAGAGAAACACGATGACTCAACAGTGGATAACACCCGGCGGCCAGTGCCTCGGCAAAAACATCGCACATTTCGCCGTTCTGCCGTACAACGGAAACCACATAAGTGCCGAAATTCCCGCAAAGGCCGCACAGTTTCTCGCCCCCGTATATGCCGAATCGAGAGGCAAGGATCCAAACAAATTCATAGGCGGCAGACCGTTCGTACAAGGCCCGGGAATGCCCGATTTATTCCACCGCCCCGTAAAGAACGCCGACAGACTTCTTCCGCAAAGCGCATCGATTATAAATATTACCTCACCCGACAACGCCCTTATCGTGACTGCGGTAAAAAAATCGGAATCCGACTGCGGAATCATCGTTCGCGCATACAACTCAACCTCCGAAAAACGCGAATTTACACTTGACATACCTCTGTTCGGCATTAAGAAAGCTCAGTCCGTATCTCTCATCGAAGACGAGGTTTATCTCGACCTCGATGTAAAAGACGGAAAGGTACAATATACGGCAAAGCCGAAGGAAATCGTAACACTGCTCATTAACGTTTAATATGCACATAAAACAGGAGCCTGCCGCATGGTTCGGAAATGCAGCAGGCCCCTGTTTTTCGTTCTATTTTAGTTTATTCAGCATTCGCAAAGAATTTCTCGCAGAATCGATTCCGTAATCGTTACCTACCGTTAATTGTTAAATCGAAACTCAGGAGGCGGTGGTTGTCTTCACTGCCAGACTGAAATTTATCCGCCACTTCGGTTTGATGTCACATCGGAGTATGCTTCATTGTATGAAGCATACTCGGGGAGGCGGTGGTTGTCTTCACTGCTCGACTGAAATTTATCCGCCACTTCGGTTTGATGTCACATCGGAGTATGCTTCATTGTATGAAGCATACTCGGGGAGGCGGTGGTTGTCTTCACTGCTCGACTGAAATTTATCCGCCACTTCGGTTTGATGTCACATCGGAGTATGCTTCATTGTATGAAGCATACTCGGGGAGGCGGTGGTTGTCTTCACTGCTCGACTGAAATTTATCCGCCGACGCAGGTTCAGTGTGCCATGCCTATTATTTCGGTAAGTGACTTTATGCCGTACTTGTCCATAACCTCGGGCAGTGCATCTATTATATCGGGGCAAACGTACGGATTGTTCAGATTCGCCGCTCCGACCTCAACAGCGGACGCTCCCGCCATCATCATCTGCAGTACATGCTCGGGCGTTGAAATTCCGCCTATGCCCACTATCGGTATTTTCACGGCATCGTAAACCTGATATACCATGCGCAAAGCAATAGGGAATGCGGCGGTTCCGCAGTATCCGCCCATTTTATTCGCCAGCACGGGTTTCTTACGTTTTAAATCGATTATCATTCCGTAAAGCGTATTGATAAGCGATACACCGTCCGCTCCACCCGCCTCACATGCACGCGCAACCTCGGCTACATCCGTTACATTTGGCGTAAGCTTCATAATAAGCGGCTTTTTCGTCACCCCGCGAAGCATTTTCACAAGATTCTCCGACAATGCGGCCGATGTGCCTATGCACGAGCCGCCCTCGCTTACGTTAGGACAGCTTATGTTAACCTCGTACCAGCCTATAATATCGCTTGCCTCACTGCCGTCGAGTATCTCTATAACTCTTCTGTATTCATCGGGAGTGAATCCGCAGACGTTTGCAAACAGCTTTCCGTGATAGGTTTTTTTAAGTCTCGGAAGTTCACGCTCCGCAACCGCATGTGCGCCCGGATTCTGCAGGCCTATCGAAATCAACATTCCCGCATCGCATTCGGCAATGCGCGGAGTATCGTTTCCGAATCTCGCCTCAAGCGTGGTTCCTTTAAACGAAAACGCACCGAGACAGTTAATATCGTACAATTCTTCGAATTCCTTGCCGTAGCCAAAGGCTCCGCTTGACGCTATGATGGGATTTTTAAGTTCTATTCCGCAAAGCTTTGTTTTGATATCAGCCATGTTTCCGCCTCACTTCCACAGTATTTCTTTCTTTTCGAGCACAGGTCCGTCCTTGCATATGCGCTTGTATCCCGTAATCGTCTTGCATGAGCATCCCATACATGCTCCGAAACCGCAGCCCATTCTTTCCTCGAAGCTGAATTCTCCCTCTACTCCCTCAAGAGCGGGCGAATAATATACTGCCTTCAGCATAGGTTCGGGGCCGCAGGTATAGAAGTACGTGAATGTTTTCCCGTCCGCTTTAAGCGCTGCCGCGGCATCGGTTACAAATCCGCGAACTCCGACCGAACCGTCAGCTGTCGCAACGGTTACATCTGCACCGAGAGCGGCAAACTCGTCTGCGTAAAATACTTCGTCGGCTTTGTTGAAGCCGAGAATCACCATGGGATGCTTTCCGCTTTCGATAAGCTTTCTGCACAACATGTACAGCGGGGGTACTCCGACTCCGCCGCCTAAGAGAAGGGGCGTGTCTCCGCTCTTTGTGAGATCGTAACCGTTACCGAGTTCGGTCAGAATGTCAAGCTCATCGCCTGCCTTCATGGATGCCATCTGCTCGGTTCCCTTGCCCACTACCTTGTAAATCAAGGTAAGCACGCCTTCCGATGAGTCATTGCTTACGCAGTCGCAAACCGAAATCGGACGTCGAAGGAATAATCCGCTCAGCTTAATATTAACGAACTGTCCGGGGACAATCCCCTCGGTATTTCCTCCGAGAGTCATGCGGTATACATCACGTGTCAGCGCCGTATTTGTGATAATTACGAATTTTTCCTGTTTCATAGCTCTCCTCCCGATATACTAATGAATTTATGGTACACCGAAAAAATCCCGACGTGCGTAATGCGCAAAACATCACGTAAATCGGGATTTTATATTTTCTCGGTGAGATAAAAACAACATCAGGCATATCCTTTTCAAGTTTTCTCTTTGATTTAATTATACCATCTGACGCATATCAAGTCAATAATGAAAGAAAACAAGATTTCACGATATTTCCGCTGTTTTTTGCATATACTCGACTGTATATTTACCGACCGCTATTCCGCGTAAAACTCATCCTCGACGGCGGCGCAAAGATAGTGATACACAGGCAGGTGAAGCTCCTGCACGCGATATGTTTCCATGTCTCCTACACGAATGCATATGTCGGCAAGTGAGGACAGCAGTGATTTCCTCTCACCCGTTAACGCTATCACATTTATGCCTGCCGCCTTTGCTATACGCGCGGCATTCACAACATTCGCGGAATTTCCCGATGTCGATATGCCTATGAGTATATCTCCCGCTTTTCCGAGCGCATACAGTGCCTGTGCGTACATCATATCGGACTCCACGTCATTCACGAATGCCGTAAGCAATGCCGATTGCGAGTGCAGCGACACGGCAGGCAGACCGCACTGCAGTCCGCGTGCAAGCCTTTCCCAATCGTCGGGGTAAAGCTCGCGCAGTCTTTCTCGGTCTTTCTCGGGAATGGGACGTTTTTTCATAAAGCCCTTTGACAGCTCTCCGACAATATGATCGGAGTCCGCCGCACTTCCGCCGTTGCCGCATATAAGCAGCTTTCCGCCTTTTTTATACATATCGATAAGCATGTCTTTCGCACGCTCTATTTCCGCACAGCAGTCCGACAGCTTCGGATACCGATTTATCAGTTCATTAAGTGTTTCCATTATTTACCGCCTTCTATAGCAAGTGTGAGAGCCGCTATATCACCGATTTCGTCTCCGAGCTGTGCGGGTACAACCTTCACTTCGGCGTATGTCTGCGGCAGGCATTCGTTTCGCATGACCTCATCCATGTACGGTTCGATAAGGTCGTGCGAGCGCTGATATATACTTCCGATGACTATAACCTCGGGATTAAGTATATCGGTAAGCAGAGATAATCCCATTCCGAGCATATGCGCCGCGATTTTGTATACCTTCACCGCAGTCTCATCACCTGCTCTTGCCGCGTCCGCAACGCTTTTGGCTGTTACAGCGTCAAGCTCACTGTATGATGAACAATACGCGGTTTTCCTGCCCTGCTGGAGCTTTTCTATGGCGGCGGTTTTCGCCAGCATCGCTATACCTCCGCCGCTCGAGAAGCCTTCGAATGAGCCTTCCTTGCCGTATCCTACGGGGCCGTGTTCAGCAAGTCTGATGTGTCCTACCTCACCGGCGTTTCCGCCCGCACCGTTGTATATTTTTCCGTCGATTATTATGCCCGCTCCCATGCCCGTGCCGAACGTAAGAAATACCATATTTTTCGTTCCGCGTCCCGCACCGAATTTCCACTCTGCGAGTGCACACGCATTTGCGTCATTGCACAAATAAGCGGGTATACCGAGTCTTTCGGCAAACATACGTGAAACCTCGATATCATCCCATCCCGGAAGATTCGGAGGTGACTGTATTATGCCTCTGACAGGATCAAGCGGGCCTCCGCAACTGATTCCTACCGATTTCACCGTTTTTTCGGATTCTTTTTTCATTTTTTCGGCGGCGTCAAGCAAAACACCGAGGGTATCACGGGGACTGCCTGTCGGAATTTTAACCTTGGCAAGAACATTTCCCGTGCTGTCTCCGAGAACAGCCGCGCACTTTGTTCCGCCTATATCTATACCTATATAGTTATACATTTTTTAATACTCCAGAAAATCACATTCGCGTACGCTCTCGCCCACAAGAATGGTTTTAACCTCATTGTGACCGAAATGAAGCGTGAATTTTCTTCCGAACAGTGTAATTTTGCACTCGGTATCCTTGCCCTCGCATTCGTACGCACGGAGTATATACGCTCCCGAATCCTCATGCTTTTTCAGTGCCGTAACTATTATGTTATCCTTCGATACGTGTATTCCCTCGAATTCCGTCGGAAGCTCGCCGCAGTGGAAGGTTTCGGATACGATAAACGGCTTCATGTTCAATTCCTCCGCCTTCTTTTGAGTCGATGCGACCGATATGTGCGGGGTTATTGCGTATGTGAATTCGTTAAGTCCCTGGTCCTGATATTCGCAGAATTCGTCTCTGTTGTCTCCCGCATAATGATCTGCGTAAATGGCGCCGCGCAGTACCGTAAGAGACAGCACCCCGTCCTTTGCGTCAAAGCTGTACTTGCAGTCGTTCAGAACCGCTATTCCGCGTCCGTTTTTATCCTCTGCACAGAACCAACGATGGCATACGTTTTCGTCTCCGTTATTCTCGCGCTCTATGGTACCGAACGGTATCTCGCACTTGATTACGGGATTCTTTACGGCTGTCGGAATACGGAATTTAAGCATTCTGTGATGTTCACGGAACATAACCTGTGTCTTTATCTCGACAACATCGCTGTCGGCGGTCATGTAATAATCACGTCTGACTACAGTATTTTCTCCCTCGGTGTATGCTCTGAACATTACTCTCAGAGGTCCCGATTCCATAAGCCGCACTCTGCCCGACGTAAGCTCTGCGGCAACATCCTGAAACTGCTTTATTCCGTGCGCCCATGTATCGCAGTGTGTTTCATCAATAAGAGTCGTTCTCGTTTTATCCGCGAGAAGCTCGCATTTACGTGTCTTGTCGTAGAAGCTGCACAGTTCTCCGCTTTCGCTGTCGAATACTATTCTGATTTTCGAATTTTCGGCGGAGTTTTCCGTAACAACGAAAGCGTTCTCGTACTCCTTCTTCTCACCGTAATATGTTCTGTACAGCTTGTAGCCGAGCGCGGGCAGATGAGCGATAAAGCCCACAGCCCATTTGTCGCCGCCGTTTGTTCTCGATGCTCTCACGGTCTGTATGGGAAGCTCTTTATCTTCCTCATCGGTAACCGTCGTCGCGTTTTCGGTGAGTCTCACAAAGGCACTGATTTCCCACGGATGCGGATTGAATACCACTATCGGTGTGCCGAGCTCGTCCGTGAACCACTTACCGTTCCATTCTCGTCTGTCGGGTGTTACATTCTTTCCGCGTGAAGTGTCTATGCTCCACGAAATCTGCTGGCAGGCATGATTTATATTTCTTTCGCATATAGACTGAGCCTCGCCGTGAGCCGCAGCCGCATCGTCATATGCCTCGCGGATACTGCAGCCGCCCATGATATCGTGGAATTGGTTGAAGAGAATATTTTTCCATGCTCTTTCAAGCTCATTGCTCGGATACGGATTATCGGCAAGATAGCGTGACAGCGACAAATATCTCTCCGCCTCTATCGCATCGGTTTCGCTCTTTCTGTTCAGCTTTTTTATGAGCGAGCACGCACTGTAGCACCCCTTCGCGTGGAACTGCAGGTCGTCCTTGACCACGGGAACGGTGTTTTTATCTACCTCCGCAAAGTATTCGTCGGGAGTAGAGTAAACGAATCTGTCGTCAAGCTCCTTTTCCATTTTATCGAGAAGCTTAACTGTCGGGCCGCCGCCGTGGTTGCCTACGCCGTAAAACGCCATCATACTGTGTTCGGATGCCATTGACGCCACTTTCTCGAAATTGTCGAAAATACCCGCGGTGAAGTTATACTGTATCGGAACACGGTATGTCGCTACCTGCGAGCCGTCTGCGGATTCCCATATGAAAAGTGAATCGGGCAGCTCCTTCTCGTGCGGGCC
>CAVIJI010000001.1:69374-83175 GCA_963642885.1 bacterium | reverse complement strand
CGGGCCGGGGCGCATGAAGACATAATTTTTCATACCCGAATTTTTCAGGATTTTCGGAAGCGCGCCGTTATGTCCGAACGAATCCACATTATATCCCGTTTCCGCTGTTACGCCGAAATTATCGCGGAAGAATCTTTGCGAAATAAGCGCATGTCTCGCGAAGGATTCACCCGAGGGGATATTGCAGTCGGGCTGAATATACCATCCGCCTGTGATGCACCATCTTCCTTCCTTTACCCTCTCGACAATCTCGTCGAACATATCGGGATCGCTTTCTTTTATCCATTCGTAATAAGCGGCACATGCCGATGTAAACTTGTAATCGGGAAACTCGTTCATTCTGTCGAGAGCGCTTCTGAAGGTAGCCTTTACCTCGGCGTAGCCCTCCTGCCATCTCCAGAGCCACACGGGATCAAGATGTGCGTTTCCTATAAGGTGAACTTTATTCATTATCGGTATCCTTTCGTTTTGTATGCGGTATTTATTTACCGTTTATAACGGTTATCATTCATTGTTCCGAAGCAAGTCAAAAATACACTAACATTTTACCCACACAAACATTGAAAGTCAATAGCGCAGCATAAAATGCCTTATAACCGTCGTTTTAGACAGTTATAAGGCATTAATTTGTATGTTATGCACACACGAAACCTTTATGTTAATCGTTTTCGATTACGACATCGCACTTTTCTTTTATTCCGAATGCGGAAAAGTACCTGTTTTCGAGCGGTATCCATTTTTCGAAGAAATTTTCAGCCATGCTCGGATTCCGTTTTTTTATTCTCTCACGCTGAGTCTCGGGCGAGGAACACACAAACACGGACGCATCATAATACGGTGAGAGCTCGGGATGCATACTGTACGCACCCTCGACAATGTTGAGGTGCTTTATCTGTATGTCAACTCCGTCCTTTACTGTGAATGTTGCGCAATCAAACGGACGATATCTGACATTCTCTCCCTTTCGGAGCGGTATGAGAACCTCGGCGAGGAATCTCTCCCTGTCGACGTTTCCGCCGGGTTCATTGTACCTTTCCTGTGTCCGCTGTTCCTTTCTGAGGAAAAAGTCATCCATGTGAAACACGCTGCAATCGTATATTTTCTCGAGCAGGCGTGAGAATGTCGTCTTTCCGCCCGCGCTTGTTCCGTCTACGGCGACTATAACGCATTCATCGTCCGCGGCATTGCTTAACAGCTTATCTATCAGGATGAACGCACGCAAAAAGACTGCGTATTCCGTTTTTATCAGTCGATATGCGGGCTTATATTCTTCTCTGTATTTGTCGGAATGATGGCACATCGGGTATCCGCGCATCTTCATACCGCAAACAAATTCTCCGACCTCTTTTATGTCGTAATTTATCTCGCCGTCGCTCACCATGCCGCATAAAACATCGAGCTTCTCCGTCATTTTTTCGCCGACGTCGGCAGGAAGCGGTACCTGTGCGGAAAGAGTCAGCAGGGATGCCAGAGTATTCACGCTTAATCCTTCCCTTACGGCACCGAGATATACTCTCGTATATTCGCCGAGGCATTCCGTCATATCGCAGTCAATGCGGGATGTACGGCTTTCTTCCCATATGTAGTCGGCTGCCGCGGATACATCCGCTATTAAGTGGCCGCAGCCGTATACACTCTGATATATCGCCTTGTACATATCCCGTATTTCGGAGTGCGGATATTTCAGATATAAGTTTTTTATAAGTTCATGTGTCGTATCCATTTATGTATTCCGTATTTTCGTCAATCGAGAACAAGCTTTGCCTTTTCCGCCGCCGCAACAAGGAGAGGAACGAGGATGAGCTGAAGAATTATACCCGGAATCGCACCCGTTACGGCTCCGCTTATAAACAGAGCAAACGAAAATTCGGTATTCTGAAAGCCCGCGAGGACGAATTTAACGGCTCCCCACACGAGTCTTCCCGCTATCATTGCCGTCAGGAGCGACAGATAAATGCCCATTATATTTCTCGTGAAGGCTCGGTATAAAAGTCCCGACACGGCACCGTATACCGCCATTTCAAATGCCATTGCTATCGCCACATAGAACGGAGGCATACCGAACATTACGAGTCTTAAAAGCGGAGACACGAAGCCGATTACGGCACCGTATTGCCAACCGCATAAAAAGCCGCACAGCAGTACGGGCAGGTGCATCGGACAAAGCATTGAGCCTATCTGCGGTATCTGTCCGGTAAGAAACGGAAGGAGAAGTGCGAGTGCCAGACACAGCGCCGAATATGTGATTTTTCTGATAACTATGCTCTGAAGAGTTTTTGCGTTCATGTTTTACCTCAAAAAAATAAAAGATATCGTTTTCCCTCATGGAAAAGCAGATATCTTCATGATACCTATATTCGAAAATCATATAGTGCTTACCGAATTATTCGGGCGGCTTCTGCCACCCCATGTCGGCCTCTGCCGACGGTAGATATAATACCATAACGGAGCGCATTTGTCAAGATACAATCGATAATATCGCAGTATCCGCATATTCCTTGACATATTGTGACGTTAGTGCTATAATACTTACGTAAAATTCAAGGCATTGTCCGCAAAACAGTCAGCGTGATATGCCGTAATTCGGAGGTAAATAATGTCAAAAGTAATCGTTGAAACAAGCGCGCGCCACGTACATCTCACAGAAGAACACATCAAAATTCTTTTCGGTGAAGGCGCTACTCTGACAAAGAAGAAGGATCTTTCACAGCCCGGTCAGTTCGCATGCGAAGAAAGAGTTACCGTTGTAGGTCCCAAGAAGTCCATTCCCGGCGTATCCATTCTCGGTCCCGCAAGAAGCGCAACTCAGGTTGAGGTTTCCCTCACGGACGCTCGTACACTCGGCGTAACCGCTCCCGTTCGCGAATCGGGCGACATCGCAGGTTCTGCTCCATGTAAGCTCGTAGGCCCCTGCGGTGAAGTTGAAATCAGCGAAGGCGTTATCGCCGCAAAGCGTCACATTCACTTCACTCCCGCGGAAGCCGCTGAAGCAGGTGTTGAGGACAAGCAGATTGTATCCGTAAAAATCACATCCGCGGACAGAAGCCTTATATTCGACGACGTTGTTGTTCGTGTAAGTCCCAAATTCTCCGCAGCTATGCACATCGATACGGACGAAGCTAACGCAGCCTGTGCTTTCGGTCAGTGCTGGGGCGAAATTATTAAGTAATTTTTCCCGAATCCGATAAAATTATAAGGCGATACTTTTACGGTATCGCCTTTGTTTATTCAAGCGGTAAAAAAAGAAGCCTTACGGCTTCTTTTTTTACTTGATTATTTGTTGTTCCAGTCGAGTACGATGTCGCAGTACTTTTCGAGGAGCTGTGCGAGCTCGCTTCTCTTAGCCTCGCCCTTGGGATCGATTCTGGATGAGCTTACCTTAACGAGGAAGTTCTGCTGGCTTGCGTACATAACGGCGTTCTTTGCCCAATCGGCTACTTCATCTGCGTCGGATGCGTTGATGGATGTACCGGAGAGGCTTATCTTCTTGTTCTCAACGAACAGTGAGTACTTGTACATAAGAACGTACATCTGCTGGTGAGTAATCTTGTTGTCGGGACCGAATGTACCGTCGCCGTAGCCTTCTACGATACCCATCTGTGTTGCCCATTCAACATAAGGAGCGTACCATGATGTTGTGGAGTTAATCGGAACGTCGGAGTAGCTGGAGGTCTTGAATCTGGAAACGTCAACACCTGCGAGTCTGCCGAGAACGGTAACGAACATAGCACGAGTCATTGTAGTGTCGGGGGCGAACTTTGTGGATGTCGTACCCTTGAAGAGGTTGTTTTCATATACGAACTTTACTGCACTGTAGTATGAATCGGATGCGGAAACGTCCGTGAAGGGGTTAGTCCAGTTCTTTGTCTTATCTACCTTCTTGAATGTAACGGAAACCTTCTGTGACTTTGCAACTGTCTTGAGAGTGTAAGTTATAACTCCGGATGACGACTTTGTGTAATCCTTTTCGGATACGGACTTTGTGTCAAGCTTGAGTGTATCGAGTTCGTATCCGTCGGAGGGAGTGATTGTGAACTTAATGTCGCTTCCCTGGCCTACCTTGATTTCGCTGTTCTTATCGGCGGCGGGAGTGGATGTGGTCTTACCGTTGCTTCCTACATCAAGCGTGATGGTGTAAATGCCGGGAATATCGCTGTCATACTCGAATACGAGCTTATCGTTCTTTGCGAGTGTGATTTCGATATCTTCATCCTCATATGTGAACTTAGCGGATGTGGCGGATGTATTGGTTACGGTAAGTGTATATTCCTTGTTTGCCTTTGTGATTTCTACCGTATCTGTGTAGAACTCAAGCTTATGACCTGCGAGGTCGATTTTTACGTTGTGAACAAGCTCAAGCTCCGTCTTCTGGGAAACTTCCTGGTCTTCGCCGAGCTTAAGGAGAATTTCCTTGGAGTCCTTAACCTTGTCGAGGTCGAAGTTGTCTTTTACGTCCTTGTCCTGCTCCATTGTGTATTCAATGGCGTCGTCGATGTCGTCATATGTAGCGATAAGCTCGCTGTCGTAGTAATAATATACGCCGCTTCCGCCTACCTTGATTGTGAAGTCATATGATTCCTTGTCAACGGACACACGGAGATATGCATACTGTGTATCTGTCTTTGTGTTAGTGAAGAGGTCGTCCTCCTCAAGGGTGTACATATATCTGCTGCTCTTCTCCGCCGTCTTGTCGTTCTTGTTTGTGAGAACCTCGAGGTCGGCGTCGTTCTTGTAAACATTGAGAAGGTCATAGCCCGAAACCTTATATTCGGAGCCCGATTTCTTTTCTCTGTAGTACAGATAGTCGATATCGTCAACGCTGAACTTGTATCCTACGGGATAGCTCTTTTCGTTCATCTCGACATCGGTGATTTCGTATATCGTGAGCTCGCCTGCGGCTTCCTTGATTGTAAGACCGGTAACCTTCAGGTCTACGGTATATGTCTTGCCCTTGTCGTCGCCCTTCAGAATCGTAATCGTAGCCTTTACGGTTATATAATTCTTATTGGCAAGGTCGCTCTCGGTGATTGTGTAGTTGGCGATGCTGACTTTGGCTTCGCTGTCGGAGAGAGCTACCTTAGCGCCGCTTACCGTCTGATAAACCTTAACGCCCATGCCCGTAGCATCGAACTTGTCGCCTACGCGGTATTCGGTCTTTTTGGGAGCCGTGCTGATTTCGACGGTGTATGCGCTGTCCGTAGTGCTGCTCGATTTGGACTTAACGGTTATTTTTCTGGATGATGAAGACTTACCGTTAAACTTAACATAAATGGACTTGCCGTTATCACTGAGCTGGAACTTATAACTTTCGCTTATCTTTGTAGTGTCAAGATAAATATCAAAACCATCAACAAGAGTTATACTCGTATCATCATCATAGGTAACTTTGACTTCCATCTCGGGCAGTCCATCACCTTCTGTGAAATCCTGCTTTTCCATGTAGTCAATATCTACCGATTTAATCTGCTTTTCGGTAACGTTTATATCGATATCTTCGGTAAATTCTCCCCACTTTACGGTAACCTTCTTATTGGCTGTTGTATAAGGTCCCTCGGGATCTACTATAAGGTCACTATAGCTAATCGACTTATTGGGTCCGTCCTCGTATTTTGCTTCAACTACAAGGGACGACTTATCAAAGGATTCACCTGACTTATAATCCTTTTTATAACCTTTTATGACAATACCCGTGCATGCGTTTGCTTTGAGAACATATGTTACGGTTGCGGAATGACCCGAATTGTCTATGACACCTATTTTAGCTGTTCCAACACCCTTAGGTGCTACTGTCGCTGTACTGCCATTACCGGAAACGGTCATGACATCGGAATTATATGACGTCCATGAGTAATTTTCGTCTCCTCCTGTCGCCGCAAGTGTGAATGTATCTCCGACACCTGTAAAGACACGTGTAATTGTTGTACCCGTTATTTTCTCGCCGCTTTGCGAACCTTCGTAAATTTCGATACTGGTTGGATCGGCATAGACGAGAATTCCCATGGGAACAATCATCATAACCGCCAGAAGCAATGATACCATGCTTAATAATCTGCGTTTCATTTTGTTTCCTTCCTTCTTTTTTCCGTTTGGTTTTTCGGATTTATTAACTCAAATACCCATCGGTTTCGGATGTGCGATTAGACGCCGCTCGGTATTTAAAAGTTCCGTATAATATATATTTTTTCGATGTTTTATAGCCGTTCTTTTCACAGCTCGAGCTTCACTATTCTCGTTCTCACGAGGCACGAGCTGTCTCCCTTGCTGTCCTCTCCCGCGCAATACGACATAATCGCTTCGTTTTCCGACAGGAAATACAGTGCGGGGTAGCAGTATCCCGCCCTCTCGTCACCTTCGATAATCTCGGGATACGAGAAGTTTACACCGTCACGTGATCTTGCCATGACAAGGGGGGTGCGCTGATGACACCAATCCTTTGCCGCGGTAATCGACGGGGACACGGGATTCCATACGGCAAAGTACTCACCCGTATACGGATTGCGCTTTATGTGGAGCGGCGAGCACGGACCCGTGAATCTCGACGGCTGAGGAGTGAACCAGTTACGTCCACCGTCAATCGACACGCTTTCGTAATGTCTGCCGAGGTCGGTTCTGAAATACGAATACAGTGTTCCTCCGCAGAGCTCTGTAACTCCCGGCTCCTGCAGTCCCGCCGACGAGTACGCCGCGGGGATTGAAATCGAGTCCGATATTCTTTTCCACGTAAAGCCTCCGTCATACGAGGCGAAAAACTCCGCTATCGCGCGTGAGTCCACGCTTTCCCCGAAGCCGTAGCGGTTCATCGCCGAGCGGTGCAGTGCCACGGGCAGAATAAGAGTTCCGTTTTCGGTTTTCAACACTCTGTCGTTGTTCACGACATAATAGTCTCCGAATTTTTCGGGAGCACACCGTATTTCCTCGCCGAGAGTCTCAAAGCCGTCGTTGCTTCGGCGCAGAATTACCTCCGACCACATTCCCACATGCTTTACGAGATAAAACAGTCCGCTCTCGCCGTTCGGCAGTTCAAGAAGCGACACGCTCATGCAGTTTGTTTCGTCCCTTGCTCTGTCGGGTCTTACCGAGATTTTCGGTGCGGAAAACGTCTCTCCGCCGTCATCCGAGTAAATCATCGCTATTTCACAGTACGCGCCGTCACTTGAGCTTGTTCCGCTGTAGCGTGAATACGCGTACACTATTCTTCCGTCGTTAAGGCGAAGAAACGAGCCCTCGCTGTTGCGGGGATTGCCCTCCGTCGGCGGAAGGTCGAGTATTCTTCTTATTTTCAAGGCCGCACCTCCGTTTATCTGTCCGAACCGAGATATGCCTCGAGCTTCGCTATGTTTTCCTTATTTCCTATTACGGTAATAGTGTCTCCCGCAATCAGCTTTGCGGTAGGGCGTATGTCCGTTGTCATCATTCCGTCATGCCTGAGCGCTATTATATTCAGGCCGAATTTCGCACGTATTCCCGAATCGATAATCGTCACTCCGTCTATCACGTCGGTCATGCGTATTTCCATGATATCAACGGAGTCGCTCAGACTTATGTATTCGAGTATGTGCGGCGACACCAGCTTCGCGGCAAGTCTGAGAGCCATATCGTGCTCGGGATAGACAACCTCCGCTCCGAGAAGCTTCAGCACGTCTCCCTGCTCCTCACTTGTCGCTTTCGCTATGACACGCTTGACTCCGAGCTTTATGATATTCAAAGTCGCGAGAATGCTTACGTCTATTTTTTCGCCTATGCAGACAATCGCCACATCGGCCTCTGCCATACCCGTTTCCTCGAGACTGTCCGTCGACAGAGAGCTGACGACAAACGCGTTGTCGGTAAACTCGAGAGCCTCGTTTACCTTTTCTCTGTCATAGTCCAGGACAAGCAGATTTTTCCCCTTTGAGGCAAGCTCCCGCGCGAGAGCCATGCCGAAGCGTCCGAGGCCCACAATCGCGTACAGCTCACCGCCGTTTTTCTTTTGATTTTTCTTCATCGCGTAATCTCCGTTTTGTACGTCCAGTTGACCTGCGTTATCACCGCGGGAGACTCTTCATCGGGATGCGTATAGAACACCGTAAGTATGCTTCCGTCACTCAGCACAACGGACGACGGATAGCCGAGGTCGGCGCTGACCTCGCCGTCGAGAATCACATTGTCGGTATCCCACGTTTCGCCGTCGTCAAAGCTGAACATCGCACGTATTCCGTACGGCTTGCATCTGTACCCGTATACGGATATAAGCGTGCCGTTATCGTCTATGATATGCGCGGGCGAGCCCCCGTTTTCCGAAAGAAGTCTGTGAGGGACGGTAAAGCTCTTTCCGCCGTCGTACGACTCGCATTGGTATACGGTAAACACACCGTCCGCCTGAACTCTGATATGCACGACAATCTTTCCGTTTTTTAAGACAACCGCATGCGGTTCACAGCTCATAAGTCCCGTGCCGACGTTCTCTATTTCACTCAGTAATTCATAGCTGCCGTCCGCAAACAGGCGGTAACAGCTCAAATGCTTCTCTCCGTCTCTGAAATCATCGTTCATCGAAAATTTCCGTCCGACGTAAAGCAGGCTTCCGTCGGGCATAGCCGCGGGGCCATGCGGACATGTCACGGGCATGAGCATGAGCTCTCCGAAGGTTCTGCCGTCGTCGTGGCTTATCCGATAGGTAGAACCGAGATATTTTTTCCGGTTCACGTTTTTCTCGACCGCGTCAAGATAGCTGTTTATATACGCTTTGTATTTTTCGTTGCCTGCGGCCCATTTTCTCTGTGCACCTATATCGTTGTTGAAGCTCGTTACTATAACATCGTTTTCACCGAAAGCCGTAATGCCTCCGTCGCGGTCATCGAGCGGGGTGTCTATCACGGCGGCAGGGCGTGTCCATGTTCCGCCTTCATCCTCGCTGTATGATATTACCGCTTTTCCGAACGGGCATAAGTGCGCAAGACGGAAGCCCGATGCGGTCATGGCAAGTCTTCCGTCATGCAGACGCGCCACGGTCGGCCAGCCGAAATAATTATGGATACTGTCGTTGTTGTCGCATATGATTTTTTTGGACAAAACCTTTATTTTCATACAAACACCGCCTTTCCTCTAAGTCGTGAATCAGCCTATGGGAATATCCCCTTCGGGACGTGATACGGGACTGGGCTTTTTTCTGCTCCACAGTGTCGCAATCGTAAGAGGGCCGAGACGTCCCACATACATAGTCAGAATAAGTATGAGCTTTGACGGAACGGACAGCAAACTCGTTATTCCCGTCGTCAGGCCCGTCGTGCTGAACGCCGACACCTGCTCGAACAATACAGCCTCGAGTGTGAATTCCGGCTCGAGCACGGATATGAGCATTGTCTGAAGCAGTATCCACATAAGCGACAGAGAAACTATAATAAACGCCTTGTCCATCGCTTCATCCTTGATTTTACGCTTGAATACACGTGCCTCACGTCCGGTAATTACCGAAATAAGACGTTTTACGAACACCAAAGCAGTCGTGGTCTTGATTCCGCCGCCTGTCGAACCGGGAGATGCTCCTATCACCATGAGCACACACATCACGAGTATTCCCGCCGACGAAAATCCGCCGAGCGGATATGTGGCAAAGCCGGCGGTACGCGCGGTAACGCTCGCGAAGAACGCACCCATAACGGATATTCCGTCTCCCTCCGTCAGCTTAATCGCCGCCGTTCCGCCGAAAATAAGTATTCCCGTCATCATAAGCACCGTTTTTGCGTGAAGCGAGAGCTTTCCGACCTTGTCGCCGCGTATCTTCGCCGTCAGCATTCCGATAAGCTCGCGCATCACGAGAAAGCCGAGTCCGCCGAGAATAATGAGCAGGCAGGTTACGACATTAAACCACACGTTGTCGGTATAAATACCGACCGAATCTCCGCGGCCGAGGACGTCAAAGCCTCCGTTATTGAACGCCGCCACGGAGTGGAACACCGAATACCAGACAGCCGTACCGACGGGATAATCCCCGACAAACACGAAAAACGACAGGAATGCTCCTATCGCTTCGATCGAGAAATCAAGCACCATAACGGAACGAATTAACCTTCCGATGCCGCTGTATGTAGGATAATTAAGAGCCTCACGGACGATAGAGTTGTCTCTCGTTGACAGCTTTCCGCCGAGCAGAGCGACAAATCCCGCCCCTATGGATGTGATTCCCAGACCTCCGATCTGCAGAAGCAGGGCAATCACAACCTGTCCGAACATCGAGTACGCCGCCCCCGTATCGACCGTCACGAGTCCCGTCACGCAAACGGCGGAAACCGCCGAAAAAAGTGCGTCGAGAAAACCGACCTTCACCTTACCGCTGTGCGAAATCGGCAGCGAAAGAAGCAGCGCTCCGACGGCAATAACACAGAGAAAGCCGACGGCAATCACACCTGCGGGCGACAATGAGTTCTTTTTGCGGGCATTATCCATTTTACTTTTATTTATCGTCGTTTTTCTTCACGGATACCTTTTCGAGAAGCATCGTGAGAAGAATTATTATTCCCATTACTATGAGTATGCAGAGCATTCCGAGTCCCATGTATTTAAGGTTCGAGATAAACATTTCGGGATGAAATGTGAAATTTTCGAAAAATGCAGACATGTGTCTCCTCCGTTACATAAAGAAATTCAAAATAAGGCCGCCCGCTATTACAGAGGCAATCTGTCCGGATACGTTTACACCGATCGACTGCATGAGAAGGAAGTTCTGAGGATCCTCCTTCAGTCCCATCTTGTGTACGATTCTGCCGGACATCGGGAATGCCGAAATTCCCGCCGCGCCTATCATGGGGTTGATTTTCTTCTTGAGGAAAAGATTAAGGAATTTAGCGAAAAGCACGCCGCCTGCCGTATCGAATATGAAAGCGACAAGACCGAGCAGAAGAATGAGTATCGTGTTGAACGTAAGGAATTTTTCCGCGTTCATCTGCGATGCGATTGTTATTCCGAGGAAAATCGTTATAAGGTTCGCGAGAACTTTCTGCGCCGTTTCGGAAAGAGAATTGAGCACGCCGCACTCGCGGATAAGATTTCCGAACATAAGGAAACCGATAAGAGAAACAGAAGCAGGTGCGATAAGTCCCGCAACAACCGTAATGATAATCGGGAAAAGTATCTTCGTGAGCTTCGATACCTCGTGTCCGCTGTATTCCATGCGAATCTTGCGCTCTTCCTTTGTGGTAAGGAGACGGATTACGGGCGGCTGAATTATCGGTACGAGAGCCATGTACGAATATGCCGCCACCATAATGGGAGCGAGGAACTGCGAGTTCAGCTTATTCGCAACGACAATAGCCGTGGGGCCGTCCGCCGCGCCGATTATCGCGATTGACGCCGCGTCATTCTGTTCGAAGAAGATCGAAGCGAGACACAGTGTGAAGAATATACCGAACTGAGCGGCCGCGCCGAATATCATAAGCTTCGGATTCGAAAGCAGAGGTCCGAAGTCTATCATCGCGCCTATGCCGATAAACAATATCAGCGGGAACAGCTCGTTGGCTATGCCCATATCGAACAGTGTAGTCAGTGCGCCTTCCTCTACCGTTCCGTTTGAGAGCGTCTGGGTTATCGCGCCGGAGTTCGGAAGATTTACGAGTATTGTTCCGAAGCCTATCGGAAGAAGAAGCGTCGGCTCCATGTCCTTTTTGATTGCGAGATAAATGAGTACTCCGCCGATTATCCACATGATAATGTAGCGGAAATCCATATCAAGCAGATTCTTGTATAAAATGTCCACGTCTTTACCTTTCAGCCAAAATAGCCATTCTGAAATTATAAGTGCAATTATTGTACAATATACATCGGTCTTTGTCAATAGAAATTGTGATGAAAGCGTAAATTCTGTTTTTCCCGAGAATGCGGCGGTATTCTTTACTATATAAGCCGAAGTTCATCCGCCGACAATGGTTTTGTTGTCACTTGGGAGAATGCTTCATTGTATGAAGCATTCTCGAGGAGGCGGCGGTATTCTCCGCTGTTAAGCCGAAGTTCATCCGCCGACAAAAGACAGGCCGCACCGTAGCAGAAGCCACGTGCCGCCTGTCTTGCCGTTATTAAATTTTTATTACAGTACGTTTATTCCGTTGTCGCACAGCAGCTTTTCAACCTCTTCGTTGTTCTCTACTCTGAACACAACAAACGCCTTTCCTTCTTCGGTGGATGTGAACGCGTAAAGGTATTCGACAGCCACGTCGGCCTTGTTTATTACTCCGAGAAGCTTCGACAAACCGCCCTTGCTGTCGGGAATCTGAGCGCCGACAACATCCGTTACATTCACTATTTTGCCTTCCTGTGAAAGTGCGAGTGCCGCCGCTCTGGGGTCGCTCACAATAAGACGGAGTATGCCGTACGACTGCGTATCCGCAATGCTGAACGCGCGAATGTCGATGTTGTTCTTTGCGAGTATCTCCGTTATCGCAAAAAGAGAACCGTTTTTGTTTTCCGCAAATACGGATAACTGTTTTACTGACATTTTTACTTCCTCCGATATCTGATTTTTTAATGTGCTTTCCGTAATGTGTGTGCCGTCACGGTGCCGTTATGTGTCGCCGCGCACCGCGTTTTTTACTTTTTTATTTATTGTACAGCTTGCGTCTGTCGATTACACGAACGGCTTTACCCTCACTGCGTGTAATGGATTTCGGCTCGACTATGGAAACCTTCGCGAATATGCCGAGCACGGACTTGAGTGCGTTTGTTACCTCTTCCTCGATACGGCTTATATGAGTTACCGTATCACCGAATAATTCGGGAGTCATTTCAACGAGTACCTCTATGGAATCCGTTGTGCTGAGGCGGTCGACTATGATCTGATAATTGGATGTGAGTCCGAGACGGATAAGAACGCCTTCGATTTGAGACGGGAACACGTTTACACCCTTTATTATGAGCATATCGTCGCTTCTGCCCATCGGCTTCGACATCTTAACGAAGGTACGTCCGCACGAACACTTCTCCTGCTTCAGAATGGCTATATCCTTTGTTCTGTAGCGGAGAAGGGGGAATGCTTCCTTTGTTATCGACGTAAATACTATTTCTCCCTTTTCGCCGACGGGAAGAACCTTGCCCGTAGCGGGATCTATTGTTTCCACTATGAAGTGGTCTTCGTTTATATGCATACCCGTCTGCTCAGAGCATTCGTACGCGACTCCGGGGCCCGAGAGCTCCGTTAAGCCGTATATATCGTATGCCTTGAGTCCGAGCTTATTTTCGATGTCGCGGCGCATTTCTTCCGTCCACGCTTCCGCGCCGAATATGCCCGCTTTGAGCTTGATTTTATCTCTGAGCCCGTTTTCTTCGATGGATTCGGCAAGGTATGCGGCATAGGACGGTGTACAGCACAAAATCGTGGAACCGAGGTCGGTCATGAACTGAAGCTGTCTTTCGGTATTGCCCGAAGACATCGGAAGAGTAAGGCTTCCGAGCTTCTGAGAACCGCCGTGTAAACCGAAGCCTCCCGTAAACAGACCGTAGCCGTAGCACACCTGTACAACATCTTCCTTTGTTCCGCCTGCGGCGACAATAGCTCTCGCACAGCAGTCATCCCAAAGATCGATATCGTTTTTCGTATAGTAAGCTATGACTCTTTTGCCGGTTGTGCCCGAGGTCGAATGTATTCTTATGCAGTCCGACAGAGGAGCGGACATAAGTCCGTAAGGATATGCCTCTCTGAGATCGTCCTTGGTTACGAACGGGAGCTTCCACAAATCGTCAACCGACTTGATATCTCCGTATTCAACCCCTTTTTCCTTCATTTTGTTTCTGTAATATTCGCAATTGTCCCATACTCGCTTAACTGTCTTAACAA
>CAVIJI010000001.1:22502-69364 GCA_963642885.1 bacterium | reverse complement strand
GCACGTATCTGCTCGCGTGAGGCACATTCGATTTCCTTTTGGTAATACATCTGTGAGCCTTTCGTTTATGCGGTTATTTTTTCATAATCTGTGTATATTATACCTTTTTTTTCGCATTTAGTCAAGTGGGCCTCGGACATCCGCAAAAGTTTATAAATTACGTTTGCATTTGACACAGCCCAGTGATATAATACCATTAGAATGTATAATACAATGTTATGAGGATTATATTTATTATAAACAGCTTTTAAGGAGGATATTAGGATATGCCGACAGTTCGGCTTATCCTTGGGATAGCTATGAAAAAGCAAAGAATACTCGTTGTATCAAGCGCGAATATCGACTTCGTACAGAGAATGCGCCGTATGCCCTATTCGGGTGAAACCGTATGCGAATCGGAGCTCGGTTACACCTATGTTCCCGGAGGCAAGGGAGCGAACAGTGCCGTTGCCTTTGCGAGAATGGGCGCGGACTGTGTTTTTCAATGCAAGCTCGGACGTGACTCAAACGCCAAAAGACTCACTTCCTTCTATCAGCGTGAGGGTATCGACACAAGATATATCAAGGAAGACGAGGAAGCACCCACGGGACTCGCATCCATACTTGTCGAGGACAACGGCAAAAACCGTATTATCGTATATCCCGGAGCAAACATGACGATGACGGCAGAGGATATCGAGGACGGCTTCACGTGCTATCCCGATGCGCTCTATATGCAGTTCGAGATTCCCGACGAGGCGGCTGTCGAAGCTTCCCGCCGTGCAAACGAAGCGGGTATTCCCGTGTTCATCGACGCAGGTCCCGCCAGACTCGATTTTCCGCTGTCCCGTCTCGGAAAGGTCGAGATATTCTCTCCCAACGAAAGCGAAACGAGAGTTTTCACGGGAATCGCCCCGACCACGGAGGAAAACACACTGAGAGCCGCCATAAAGCTGTCGACAATGGTAGACGCTAAATATATTGTCATAAAGCTCGGTGAGCGCGGCGCGTTCATATACGACAGGAAGGAATACTATGTGATTCCCGCGGAAAAGGTCGATGTTGTCGACACTACCGCCGCGGGAGACGTGTTCACCGCCGTTATGACATACGTTTACCTCAGCAATCAAAACATAGTCTCGGCAGTCAAATACGCCACATGCGCCGCCGCAATCTCCGTGACAAAGGCGGGAGCATCGCCGTCGATTCCCACGAGAGCCGAGGTTATAGCATACGCGAAAAACAAGGTTGCCGCCGAAAACGAAACGGGCGGAAATGCCGATGCGGTAGTAAAGGACGAATCGGACGAGCTCTGATTAAAATCTTTGATTTTAACTTTTGATTTATGGAAATAAGAAAGAGTACACATGCCGACATCGAATGTATAATGAGCATATACGACTCGGCAAAAGCTTATATGAAATCGCACGGAAACACGTCGCAGTGGGACAACGGCTATCCGAATGTCGATATTCTCTCGAATGACATCGAAAACACAAACGATTATCTTCTGACCGAAAACGGCAAAGCTGTCGGTACATTCTCGTTTATCATGGGAGACGACCCTACATACGCCGTTATAAAGGACGGTCATTGGCGTTACGACAGACCGTACGGCACGATACATCGTCTGGCATCGAACGGTATCGTACACGGTGTGGCACGTGCCTGCTTCGACTACTGTGCGGGAATAACGGACTACCTGAGAATCGACACACACGAGGTCAACCTGACGATGCGGAACGCCATCGAAAAATACGGGTTTGTACGGTGCGGAATAATATACGTGCGTGACGGCACCGAAAGAACGGCATACGATTTTCTTCGGAAATAACGAAAACGGCGTGCCGCGGTTGCATCCTTCAATGTGATGTAACCGCGGCACGCCTATTTATTTTGCTTCTTCACGCTTCGGTATGAACACGACGATTTAAGAAAGCTCTGATTTTATGATACGATTTTAATGTAAAATCCGAAAGATTCACTATGTCAAATTCATGTAAAGTCGAATGTAAAGTGTTTGCGCCGCCATACATTCGATTTTACATATGATTTTACATACGAAACGGGTGCATCTCGAGGGTGTTACACGGGGAATTATTAAATTAATTTTCCGTGATTTTAAAATTTCACAAATTAATGTTGTAATCGTCCCCCCGCGGCTTTATAATATAATCATAATTACGGTTCCCGTACAAAGGAGAAAAACACAATGAAAGAAATAATACGCGGTTATTATAAAGGGGAACGTCCTCTTTTCGGCGAAAGTGATTTGAGGATTGTCGACACTGTTTTCGATGAAGGCGAGTCTCCTCTCAAAGAAAGCCGTGATATAGAGCTGTACGGCAGTATGTTCAAATGGAAGTATCCTCTGTGGTATTCGAACAACGTAAAGGTCGAGAACTGCTCATGGTTTGAGATGGCGCGCTCGGGAGTATGGTACACGAATCATATATCGGTAAAGGATTCTCTCATAGAGGCCCCGAAAAACTTCCGCCGCTGCAGTGACGTATCGCTCATTAACGTATCACTCCCGAACGCGAACGAAACGCTTTGGAGCTGTACCGGTGTGCATCTCGATTCGGTTACGGCAAAGGGAGACTATTTCGGAATGAATTCCTCCGATATTTCGGCAGATAATTTCACATTGTATGGCAACTACGCATTTGACGGCGGTAAAAACATAGAGGTACGCTCCTCGAAAATGCTCTCGAAGGATGCTTTTTGGAACTGTGAAAACGTAACCGTATACGACACGTTCATCGTCGGAGAATACCTCGGCTGGAACTCGCGAAACCTCACATTCGTAAACTGCACCATAGAAAGCCTGCAGGGATTGTGTTATATCGATAACCTCACAATGAAAAACTGCAAGCTGATAAATACAACTCTCGCATTCGAATATTCCTCGGTAGACGCCGATATCACAGGCAAAATAAACAGCGTGTTCAATCCGAAAAGCGGAACGATCACAGCCGATTCCATTGACGAGCTGATTATGGAAAAGGACAAAATAGATCCGTCGAAAACCGTTATAAAATGCAGAGGTTAACGCGATGAAATATAAATTCGATTTCGATACGCCGATAAACAGAAGAAACACGGATTCTCTGAAATGGGATGTCGGAGAAAACGAGCTGCCGATGTGGGTAGCGGATATGGATTTCAAAACCGCTCCCGAAATAACCGACGCCATAATCAAAAGAGCCGAGCACGGTATATTCGGCTATACTGTCGTTCCCGACGAATGGGCCGATGCGTACATCGGTTGGTGGGACAAACGTCACGGATTCAAAATCGACCGTGACTGGATTATATTCTGCACGGGTGTGGTTCCCGCCATATCGTCCGCGGTGCGCAAACTGACGACTCCCGCCGAGAAGGTTGTTGTCATGACTCCCTGCTACAATATATTTTTCAACTCCATATACAACAACGGAAGAAACATCTATCCCTCTCCGCTGAGCTATGACGGTCTGAACTACTCGGTTGATTTCGACGATCTCGAGAAAAAGCTGTCCGATCCGCAGACATCTCTTATGATACTGTGCAATCCTCAGAATCCCGTCGGTAAAATCTGGGACAGGGAAACCTTGGCGAAAATCGGAGAGCTTGCCGCGAAATACAATGTAATCGTACTTTCCGATGAGATACACTGCGACCTGACTGACCCCGAATGCGGATATGTTCCGTTCGCATCGGCATCCGAAACGTGTAAAAACATCAGCGTAACGTGCATCGCACCGACAAAGACCTTCGGCATACCCGGAATTCAGAGTGCGGCGGTTGTCATACCCAACCCGAATCTGCGGCACAAGGTAAACCGCGGACTGAATACCGACGAGGTGGCCGAGCCGAACTCATTCGCGCAGACGGCGGCAATCGCCGCGTTCGAGCACGGCGGAGAATGGCTTGACGAGGTCAGAGAATACATCTTCGAGAACAAAAAGCATACCGCCGCTTTTCTGCGCGAGGAAATACCCGACATGGTGCTTACTCCGTCGGACGCGACATATCTGCTGTGGATAAACTGCTCGAAATTCACCTCGGACGCGGGAGCGTTTACGGATTATCTGCGGAGCGAAACGGGCCTGTACGTTTCAAAGGGCGAGTCATACGGCGAATGCGGAAAGACCTTCTTCCGTCTCAACATCGCCTGCCCCAGAATCACACTCGACGACGGGCTGAGCAGACTGAAGGAAGGGTATGCGAAATACCCGAAATTATAACTCGGTACGGTGTTTTTGTAAAAATATCACTTGACAAAAAATTTCCTTTGTGGTAAAATAGTGACTGCACGATGAGACGCAGGGATATCGAAGCGGTCATAACGAGGCGGTCTTGAAAACCGTTTGGCAGCAATGCCACAAGGGTTCGAATCCCTTTCCCTGCGTGAAAAAGACGGATGCGAGTGAATCGCATCCGTCTTTTTGTTTTTTCGATACCGATATGACAAAAACAGGCTCCCACATCGAAATGCGTCAGCCTGTTTTCGTTTACGAAATATTCAATCGAATCGGTGTTTATCAGAATTCGGGTACTATTACAGCCTCGCCGCCGCGCATAGCGGATTCGTGTGCGCATATTCCCGCAGCCGTAATGTTTCCGCCGAGAACCTCATCTATCCACGGCTTGCGTTCTTCTATGCAGCTCATTACGAATTCATGCACAAGGTGCGGATGTGAGCCGTGATGTCCGCCGCCCGCGCCTCTCTTGAGTGATTCGTGAGGATTGAGGGGATCGAAGTTTCCGCCGACGGTAAAGTGCCACAGTTCCTCGGGAAGATCGTCGTAGCTGTTCGGCATCGGAACAATCTGAACATCCGCTCTTCCGCCTCTGTCTCCCTCTATAGCGGGAATGAATGTGGTAACATACGGATCCTTTCCGTCGTCAAAGCCCCATTCGAAGCAGGCATTGGAGCCGTAAACGAACATTCCCTCCTGATATGTTCTCGCACACTCGAACAGCGCGCGTGTAGCCTCACCCTTTAATCCGTTTTCAAACTCGAACAAAGCGGATTCGATCGGGAACGGATTGCCGTACTGCTTAGTGAGCCATTCCTCCATTGTACCCGAGCCGAAGCAGTTGACACGACAGATACGCGAGTCGGAGAGTCCGACCATAGGGCCGATTGCGTGAGTGCCGTACCACATCGGAGGAAGTCCCATCCAATAGTCGGGCCAGTTCGCCATGTCCTGGTAGTGAGATCCGCGGAAGAACTGTATTTTACCGAACTTGCCTTCTTTTTTCATCTTTGCGGCGTAGAAATACTGATATGTATAGAGTGTCGTCTCCATCATCATGTAGTTCTTGCCCGATTTGCGTTTTGCCTCGGTAATTCTGCGTATATCCTCAAGCGATGTAGCCATCGGAACAGTGCAGGCGCAGTGTTTTCCCGCGTTGAGCACGGCTATGCTCTGCTCGGCATGGAGCGGAATCGGAGTCACGAGATGAACGGCATCGATTGTGTCATCGTTTAAAATAGCCTCAAAGCTCGGTGCGATCTCGGCCTTTCCTCCGATGTATTCGTTCAGGCGAAGTGCGACGTCTTCTCTTGTATCGAACAGTGTAAGCTTGCCTACGTTCGGATGCTCTGCATAGATTCCGGCAAACGATCCGCCGAAGCCGAGTCCCACGAGGGCAACATTGATTTTTTTCATAATGCGTAATCCTTTCTTGTTTTTTCGATCTATCGGGTTGCGTATATTATATCACAGCTTTTTCATTAAAGAAATATATAAATCACAAAAAAATCAACACCGCGAACTGTTTCCGCATAAAAAAAGTTCCGCCGAAATGCTCCCCGTTTGACTGACGGAGGATTTTCGGCGGAACTTTTTTGCGAAGGAAGCCTCTGATTTAAGGTTATTTTTGCGGTAAAAGCCCCTATATTTCAGCCTTTTATCGCAAAAATCCGATTTATTCAGAGTATCCTAAATATAACCCTTACGCTTTCTTTTTGAATACTTTCGTGAGCGCGGCGCAGATAATCGGAGCTCCGATACAGGTTTCGATTATTTCGGGAATCATAAACGAACCGTTGTAAATCGCCGAGAATGCCCATGAGCCGTATTTGTTTACTATATGGTCGGGATCATCAGCGTACCACTCGAGGTCAAGCGAATACCATACGGCAACACCGGAGATGATATGGCAGATATAGCGAATCACGGTAACGACAAGCGCACCGAGAAGCGCCTGTACTATAATGTTGGCACGTTCGTTTTTCGTGAATTTCACGCCGCGGAACATACCGCCCAAGCCGAGGAGCGTAAACGGGATGATGTAGTCGAATAACACACACAATACCTTTCCGCCCATATCGGGAACCCATCCGACGTTCGACAGGCCGAGAATCAGCTGAATAACGGAATGAACGAAGCCTGCGGCGAGGCCGGGCATAATGCCGCGATGCATTGACAGCACGATAATCGGTGCCATCGAAATGAGTGTTACGGAGCCGCCGAACGGGGCTTCGTATACCTTGATAAGGCTGAGCACGGTCGCGAGCGCCACCATAAGAGCGCACTCAACCAAAAGGTGCAAATCGAAAGTTTTCTTTCCGGATGCGTTTGTCATAAAAACAACTCCTGTAAAATAAAATTCAAACAAGCGCAGAAAATAAAAAATCCGCAATCGTTACGATAACCGTTACGGTGCGGAGATAATGTCTGTATTATTCGGCTTTCGCTTACCGCAAAAGCCCGATACAAAATCTCCCTACGCCGGTATTATCCGAATCAGGTTTAAAGGGTTCGGCATCTGCCGTCTCAGCCGTGCATTTCAGCACAGCACCCCTGCGTTTGTTCGCGTATATTATATCAGAAAAACGCACTCATGTCAATGGGATAAATCGGCATAGACGAGAAAAAAGTGTCAATTCTTAAAGTATGATTAAGAAATCTCCGATTATTCCGGAGATTCCTTAAAAAATACAAAATTTTACATTTCACACTGTACAAGAACGTGATAATGTTGTATAATATTCATGGGTATAGATGTAGCGGCAATATACTCACGATAATTCAGGACATAAACCGTACTCGCGGTATAACAGTCATATAACATAAAGAACGAAAGGAGTTCTGGAATGGGACTTATTAAAGCAGCACTCGGCGCGGCAGGCGGCGTACTTGCCGATCAGTGGAAGGAGTTTTTCTATTGTGATTCGATAGATAATGACGTACTCGTCGTAAAGGGACAGAAACGTACATCCGGCCGTTCCTCAAACACCAAGGGAGAGGATAACGTAATTTCAAACGGCTCCGGCATCGCGGTAGCGGACGGCCAATGCATGATGATCGTCGAGCAGGGCAAAGTAGTCGAATTCTGTGCCGAGCCCGGCGAGTTCACATGGGACAGCTCCAGCGAACCGAGTATTTTCTCCGGAGACTTCGGTGACTCCGTTAAGCAGACATTCAAAACCATAGGTAAAAGATTCACCTACGGCGGCGACACCGGTAAGGATCAGAGAGTATACTACTTCAATACCAAGGAAATCATCGGCAACCTTTTCGGTACGGCTACTCCCATAATGTTCAGAGTGGTCGATTCACGCATAGGACTCGACATAGACGTAAGCCTCAGATGCAGCGGCTCTTACTCATACAAGCTGACAGACCCCGTACTCTTCTACACGAATGTTTGCTCGAACGTATCAAGCGAATACCGCAGAGATCAGATAGATTCCACGCTGAAGCAGGAATTCGTATCCGCTCTTCAGCCCGCTCTGGCCGATTTGTCCGACATGGAAATCAGACCCAACCAGATTCCGAAATACATGCCCGACCTCGAGAAGGCAATGAACAAGGCCCTTTCCGAAAAGTGGAGCAGCCTCCGCGGAATTTCCGTTGTATCCATAGCTATGCCGAACGTATCTCTCCCCGAAGAAGATCAGGAGCTGATAAAGACCGCTCAGAAGAACGCTATGTATCGCGATCCCACAATGGCAGGTGCTACACTTGTAGGTGCGCAGGCTGACGCAATGAAGGCCGCCGCCTCCAACTCAAACGGCGCTATGGCAGGCTTCATGGGCATGAACATGGCACAGGGAGCGGGCGGAATGAACGCACAGTCTCTCTTCCAGATGGGTCAGCAGAATCAGCAGGCCGCACCTGCGGCTGCCCCCGCCGCAAACGGCTGGAAGTGTTCCTGCGGTGCTACCGCTACGGGTAAATTCTGCCCCGAGTGCGGTTCTCCGAAGCCCGAGGAAAAGCCCGCCGCAAACAGCTGGAAGTGCTCCTGCGGTGCTACAGCTACAGGCAAGTTCTGCCCCGAATGCGGTTCTCCGAAGCCCGTCGACAACACATGGACATGCTCCTGCGGTGCGGTAAACAAAGGAAAGTTCTGCGCCGAATGCGGTTCTCCGAAGCCTGCGGCAAAGAAAACCTTTAAGTGCAACAAGTGCGGATGGACTCCCGAAGATCCCACAAATCCTCCGAAATTCTGCCCTGAGTGCGGCGACGTATTCAATGCCGACGACGCACAGTAAATAAATCCGAATACAAGCCCCCGCCTGCCGCACCGCGTCAGGCGGCGGACTGTTTTATTAAGGTACAGACAGCAGAAAAGGAGGGGTATGAATGAGTGAATTGAAAGAATACAAATGCCCGTGCTGCGGCGGGGCCGTGAGCTTCAACAGTGAGGCTCAGAAGCTGAAATGCCCCTACTGCGACACAGAGTTCGAAATCGAAGCTCTCGAAAGCTTCAATGCCGAAAATCCGGACGGCAATAAAGACAATATCGAATGGAACACCAATGCGGGCGAGGAATGGTCCGATGAGGAAAGCGGAAACCTGCGCGCGTATGTGTGCAAGTCCTGCGGAGGCGAAATCGTAAGCGAAGCGACAACGGCGGCAACCTCGTGCCCGTTCTGCGGAAATCCCGTCGTAATGCTTGACAGACTCACAGGCAGCCTCAAGCCCGACTACGTTATTCCGTTTAAGCTCGACAAAAAAGCCGCCAAGGAAGGCCTTAACAAGCATCTCGCCGGAAAGAGACTTCTTCCGAAGATTTTCAAGGATCAGAATCACATCGACGAAATAAAGGGAGTATATGTTCCGTTCTGGCTGTTCGACTCCGATGCCGACGCCTCGCTTACATTCGATGCCACAAAGGTAAACAATTGGAGCGACGCGTATTACAACCATACGGACACGGAGCACTATCTCGTTTCCCGCGGAGGAAGCATAGGCTTCGACCATATTCCCGTCGACGGCTCCGAGAAGATGCCCGATGATTTAATGGAATCAATCGAACCGTTCGATTTTTCCGAAGCGGTCGATTTCCATACCGCCTATCTCGCGGGATATCTCGCCGACAAATACGACATTAATGCCGAACAGAGCATAGAAAAAGCGAACGAAAGAGTCAGAAGCTCCGCTTACTCCGCCTTTGCGTCAACGGTTGAAGGTTATTCGTCCGTTACGAAGCGCAGCTCGAACATTAACATCCACGGCGGTGAAGTCAAGTACGCCCTGTATCCCGTATGGCTCCTCAACACGACATGGAACGGTCAAAAGTATACCTTTGCCATGAACGGACAGACGGGTAAATTCGTCGGAGATCTTCCGATTGACGGTGCGGCGGCCGCAAAGTGGACACTCGGTCTGTTTTTGGGCGTGAGTATCGTTACGTATATCCTGTTATCCCTGATTACCGGTTCGGGTATACTGTAAGGGGGTGCACGGAATGAAAAAAAGACTCACGACAATCGCGTTATTCCTACTCGTCGTTATTACGGCAGTCCTTCCGATATACGCCGAAACAGACGACGGCTTTACAAGCGAATACGCGCGTCTTCTCGACGATGCGTATCTTCTCGACGATACACAATACGACGATATTCTCTCGCAGCTCGACGAACTGAGCGTAAGGCAGAGCTTCGACCTCGTCGTACACACCACCGAATACTTGGGCGAAGGCTATGACAGCGTAGTGGATTACGCTGACGACATATACGATTACTGCGGCTTCGGATATCAGTACGGAGAAGACAGAGACGGTGCTATACTTGTTATCGCACTCGAAACACGCGACGTATACATCTCCACAAGAGGCTACGGTATTACGGCCTTTACCGATTACGGTATTCAGACGATAATCGATGAAATTTCCGGATATTTCACCGACGGGGATTACTATTCGGGCATATGCGAGTTTATCTCCATGGCGGATGAGTATATTACCGCCGCGAGAAACGGCACTCCGATTGACGTAGGGGACGGTGACGGTAAAGTAAGCGTAATGTTCCGCGTCGTTGTTTCCTCACTTGTCGGTCTGCTTGTTGCGGGCATCACTGTGGGCTCTATGAAAAGCAAGCATAAAACCGTCCGCAATGCCGTCAATGCCGCGGATTACGTAAGAAAAGACAGCCTTGTCGTTGCACCCGAAAGAAGCCGCGACATATATCTTTACGCAACGCATACAAAGACGAAAAGAGAGAGCGAAAGCAGCTCGAGCGGCGGTTCGAGTACACACACCTCATCCTCCGGTGCTTCTCACGGCGGAGGCGGCGGCAAGTTCTGATTGAGCGCGGAAAACGCGCACCGAAGTACTCTGTACGACTGTTCAAACTAAACATAAACGAAAGCACCCCCGACGCGGGTTAACGTCGGGGGTGCTTCATTTAATTTCGAATGCTTTCGGTCAAAAGACTTACGCCATCTTGTTGAGCATCAGTGTGTACTGGCTCTTCTTGTGAGCGGCGTTGTTCTTGTGAAGAAGTCCCTTACCTACTGCCTGGTCTACGGCCTTAACGGCAACGGCGTATGCTGCCTTTGCAGCTTCCTTGTCGCCGCTTTCAACAGCAGCCTTAAACTTCTTGATAACGGTCTTAAGATTGCTCTTAGCCATCTTGTTCTTGAGTGTCTTAACGGAAATAACCTTTACACGCTTTTTAGCAGATTTAATGTTCGGCATTTTTTTCTCCCTATAATAATTTATACGACTGAATTTCGTATATCAAAGTCCCCGCGCCTGAGAGGGTACGCATAAGGACAATATCATACACTCTATGATTTTAACACGTTTTCATTCGGAATGCAATACCTTTCGATAAATTTCATTTTCAAAATATTCCAAAAGTTGTTTTTCGCGGCACTCTATATTTCACGCTTTTGACGACACGTTTTTTTCGTTTTGCGATTGAAATGCCATGTGCGCAGTGATATAATATACTATTATAATACTATAATGTCGTATTATAATTTGATTTTGTTATAGTTTATTTTTTTAACGTACTATCGTATATATCTTTAACCATTGAAAGGCAGGAAACATTACCATGAAATATCTGATACTTATTCCCGACGGAATGGCGGACAGACCGCACCCTTCCCTCGGAGGACACACACCTATGGAGAAAGCCGAAAAACCGGAAATGGATTTTCTGGTGAAACACAGTCTGACAGGTGTCGTATCCAACGTGCCCGAGGGAATGGTACCGGAAAGCGACACCGCAAACCTCGCCATTCTTTCATATGACCCGAAAATATATTCCAACGGACGTTCTCCCCTTGAGGCGATGAGTCTCGGCATAGAAATGGCACCCGACGACACCGCAATACGCTGCAATATCGTAACCCTGTCGGGCGACTGCTCCGAGCCGTACGAAACACGCACCATGATCGACCACTCCTCCGACGAAATAACCACCGCAGAAGCGGATGAACTTGTCAAGGCATTGAACTCGGCTCTCGGCAGCGAGAAACGTCACCTCTATACCGGCGTAAGCTACCGACACTGCCTTATATGGAAAAACGCCGATGACAAGTACGATTTTTCGAGACCTCACGATATTCTCGGAAGAACAATCGGCGACTATCTCCCCAAAGCCGAAAACGGCGGCGGAGAATTCCTCGAATTTATGAAGCGCGGAGCCGAAATACTCGACCGTCATCCCGTAAACGAGGAAAGACGCCGCCGCGGACTGAAACCCGCAAACTCTCCGTGGCTGTGGAGTCCGGGCAAGAAGCCCGCTCTCCCGTCTTTCGAAGAAAAATGGGGACTGAAATGCGCCATAATCTCCGCGGTAGACCTCATCAAAGGCATCGGTATCTGCGCGGGCTGTGACGTAATCGAGGTCGAGGGTGCCACGGGCAACTACAACACCAATTACGCAGGCAAGGCGCAGGCGGCAATCGAAGCACTGAAGGACCATGACCTCGTCTATATTCACGTAGAGGCTCCCGACGAATGCGGACACCGCGGCGAGGCTGACGTAAAAACAGCGGCAGTCGAAAAAATCGACGGTGAAATTCTCGCTCCCGTACACAAGTATCTCGCCGAATGCGGTGATGACTACAAAATAATGGTTCTTCCCGACCACCCGACACCGATAGAGCTGCGTACTCACTCCATGGAGCCTGTTCCGTTCTTCATATACGATTCGAGAAAGGACATAGACAGCGTACCCGAACGTTATACGGAAGCCGAGTGCCGAAAGACCGAGCTTTACATTCCGCGCGGACATGACCTCATGACGATTCTCACCGCGGACGACTCGTCATCCGAAGCATCACACCTCTGCGGCGAGCTGCACGAATAAGTGAAATATACCAAGGAGAATATAATGGATAACAAAAAAGTGAAGGAACGCGCGAAGGAGAAGACCACGGTGCTCGGTACGATTTACGACATAGTGGAGATGATAGGCGTTACCACGCTGTTCGTTATGCTTTTGTTCGCGTTTATCGCACGTCTCAACGTTGTGGACGGAAATTCCATGCTCAATACTCTTCACAACAAGGAATACCTCGTTGTCTCCGACTTGTTCTATACACCGAAAGCGGGAGACATCGTAATCGTGCATAAGATCGATGCGGACCCGTACTCCGAGCCTATTGTGAAAAGAGTCATTGCCGTAGGCGGACAGACCGTCGATATAGACTTTTCGACATGGACGCTCACGGTTGACGGAGAAACGGTTGAGGAGCCGTACAGATACGTAGACCCCGATTCGCCCGTTCTCACGGCGGATTATTCATTCCCGATAACCGTTCCCGAAGGCGAAATATTCGTAATGGGCGACAACCGCAACCACTCCGCAGACAGCCGTCAGAGTGAAATACGCACCGTCGACGAGAGATGCGTAGTCGGACGCGCGGTTGCGAGAATATACCCCCTTTCGACATTCGAAATATTCGGAAACCCATTTGACAATTGAAGTAATAAATTCGGGAGGCCTCTGATTTAAGATTATTATTCAGAGTATCCTCAGATAATAAGATAAGGTAATTCAATGGAACAGAACTCATCAAAGCCCATACAGTGGTTCCCGGGGCACATGGCGAAAACCCGCCGATTGATTTCCGAAAACCTCTCACAGGTAGATATAATAATCGAACTGCTCGACTCGAGAATACCGAAAAGCTCGAAAAATCCCGAAATAGACCGCCTTATCGGAACAAAGCCCAAGCTGACACTGCTTACAAAGGCATCTCTCGCCTCTCCCGCCGCTACATCCGAATGGGTAAAATACTACTCGGAAAAAACGAATCGGCGTGCGCTCGCGATAGACACCGTCAGCGGAGAAGGCATCAAAAGCATAGCGCCCGCGGTGAAGGAAATTCTCGCCGAAAAGCTGCAAAGATATGCCGACAAGGGTATGAGCGGCAGACATGTGCGCGCAATGATCGTCGGAATACCGAATGTGGGAAAATCGTCTCTCGTAAACAAGCTCGGCGGCGGCAAAAAAGCGAAAGTCGAAGACCGTCCCGGAGTAACTCTCACCAAGCAATGGGTCACGACAAGCATAGGAATAGAACTGCTCGATATGCCCGGTGTTCTCTGGCCGAAATTCGAGGACAGAATCACGGGAGAAAACCTCGCTTTTACCGGAGCGATACGCGACGCGATTCTCGACACCGAGGAGCTCGCCTCCAAGCTCTGCATGAAGCTGTATAAAATCGCTCCCGACGAATTCTGTACAAGATACAAGCTCGACAAAAACGCTCTTGACGGAATGAGCGAATATGAGCTGCTCTGCGCCGTGGCGAAAAAGCGCGGTTTCCTGCTCTCGGGCGGTGAACTGAACACGGAAAGAGCCGCGGATATAATTCTCGATGAATTCCGTGAAGCGAAAATCGGAAGGATAACGCTCGAGCTGCCGCCTGCGAAAAAAAGCGGTGACGACTCGGCCGCGGTAAACGATAATGCTTGACAGCGAACTCGATAAAAAATTCGCCGCCGAATACGGCATCGTTTGCGGAACGGACGAGGCAGGTCGAGGCCCTCTCGCAGGCCCAGTGGCGGCCGCGGCCGTGGTGCTTCCGAAGGGATGCGTGATAGAGGGGCTTGACGACTCGAAAAAGCTGTCCGAAAAAAAGAGAGAAAAGCTGTACTCCGAAATATGCGAAAAAGCTCTCGCGTACGGTATCGCACTGTGCTCTCATGAGGAAATAGACGAATATAATATTCTTCGTGCCTCACTGCTTGCCATGAAGCGTGCGGTCGATAAGGTACGTGAAACGGTTGAGCCGAGCATCATTCTCGTCGACGGAAACCGAAACGCCGATTTCGGCGTACCGTCCGTTCCCATAGTTCACGGAGATGCGCAGTCGCAGTCGATTGCGGCGGCATCCGTACTCGCGAAGGTGACGAGAGACAGAATCATGACGGAGCTTGACGCAAAATATCCCGAATACAATTTTAAAAAGCACAAGGGATATCCCACAAGAGAGCACATGCTCGCGGTATACGAATTCGGCCCGTGCGATATTCACCGAAAAACCTTTCTCGGCTTTCTCGAGAAGGACAAGGAAAGACTTGAGAACGAACTGAGAGCGAAGAAAGGCTTATGAAAAGCTATGATATCGGTATAGCGGGAGAGGAATCCGCCGTACTTTATCTCGAAAAGCACGGGTATGAAATAATCTCGCGCCGCACAAGAATAGGACATTCCGAAATCGACATAATATCACGCGATACACGTGACGGTACGATTGTTTTCACGGAGGTGAAAACAAGACGTGCGTACTCGGAAAAAAGCGGATTTTACGGAACCGCGGGAGCTGCGGTAGACGCAAAAAAGCAGGCGTTTCTCGTTCGTGCGGCGGAGGAATATATGCGCTTAAACCCAGATGAAACAGTCCGAATAGACGTTATCGAAGTCTACGCCGACCCGAAAAGCGACACCTACCGCACGCTCGACATCGTACACACTGAAAACTCGGTCAAAAAACAAGGCAAGTTTTCAATGAAGAAGAACAGGTATTAATTTTTTATAATGAAAGGCGAATACCAATGAAATATTTCGATTTACATTGTGACACGGCTGACGAAATTTATTACAGCAAAACCACGCTTTACGACGGAACGTGTCAGGTTTCCCTGAAGAAAGCGCAAATCTTCGACAAATACGTTCAGCTTTTCGCTCTGTTCCCGTACCCCGGACTGAGTGATGACGACGGATACGGAAAATTACTCGAAATCCGCGAAAACTTCCTCGCAGAATGCGAAAAGAACAACGTCACGATGATAACCTCCTCATCCGAGCTCGAAGATTTTTACTCATCCGATAAGAAAATCGGTGCTATTATGATGATCGAGGACTCCCGCATTCTCGGAAATAAAATCGAACGCGTACAGGAGCTGTACAACCTCGGTATAAGAGTCATGACACTTCTCTGGGGCGGCGACACCTCAATCGGCGGCTCACACAACACCGACAACGGTCTGACCGATTTCGGCAAGGCCGCAGTCGAAGAAATGCTCCGTGTAGGCATAATTCCCGATATATCACACGCATCCTTCAAATCCGCCGACGACATTCTCGATATCTGCGAAAAATTCGGAAAAGCTCCGATAGCCACACACATGAACTCATACACCGTATGCCATCATTCGAGAAATCTCACGGACGAAAGATTCCTTCGCCTGGTTAAGCTCGGCGGCATAGCGGGAGTATCCCTGTGCCCGCCCCATATCGTTGACGGTTACGAAGAAACTCACGAGTCATCGCTCGAAAACCTCGTTCCGCACTTCAAAAAATACGAGGAGCTCTCTCCGTCACATGTATGCTTCGGCTGTGATATGGACGGAACAAGCCTTCCCGACGGAATTCACGGACTCGACGGCATTCCCGATGCGTTAAAGCTTCTCTCCGACTCGGGCATTTCCGACGAACAAATCGAAAAAATCGCATTCAACACGGCATACGAATACATGAAGAAAAATCTTCCGAACAAATAAAACTGAGTACAAAGGACTTTTCACATGAAATATATCAGCACAAGGGACGTCGGACTTAGTCCGCGTTCCGTCTCATCTGCGGAGGCTATCAAGGAAGGCCTCGCTCCCGACGGCGGTCTCTATATTCCCACATCCGTTCCGCGGCTTTCCGCGGGAGATATAGACGCGCTCATTCACATGAATTATGCCGAAAGAGCCGCCATGATACTCTCGAAATTTCTCGATGACTACGATTTAGACGAGTTATACGAGGATTGCGCACAGGCTTATTCCGAGAAAAGATTCCCCGGCGGATCCGCACCGCTTCACAAGCTGTCGGGAGACATATATTCTCTCGAGCTGTGGCACGGCCCCACATCTGCGTTTAAGGACATGGCACTGCAAATCATGCCGCGGCTGCTCTCTCGTGCGCTCACAATGACGGGCGAGGACAAAACAATACACATTCTCGTTGCCACCAGCGGAGATACGGGAAAAGCGGCTCTCGAAGGCTACAGCGGTGTGGATAAGGTCAAAATCACCGTTTTCTATCCCGAAGACGGCGTAAGCGAAATGCAGAAAAGACAAATGCAGACCACGCTCGGCGGCAATGTATACGTTGCGGCGGTAAAGGGAAACTTCGATGACGCTCAAACCGGTGTCAAGCGCATATTCGCGGACGAAGGCCTGAAGGAAAAGGCGGCGGAAAACGGATTTATATTCGGCAGTGCGAACTCCATCAACTGGGGCAGACTCGTTCCGCAGATTGTGTATTACTTCTCGGCATACTGCGACCTCTGCGTATCCGAGGAAATCATTCTCGGCGACAGAGTCAACATAGCGGTACCGACCGGCAACTTCGGCAATATTTTCGCCGCATATCTTGCCATGCGCATGGGACTGCCCGTCAATCGCTTTATCTGCGCGTCCAATTCGAACAATGTACTGACCGATTTCATTAACACGGGAATATACGACAGAACACGCGAGTTTTACAAAACAATCAGTCCGTCGATGGATATTCTTGTTTCGTCGAACCTCGAGAGACTGCTGAGAAGCGTAGGCGGAGCGGAAACAACACGTTCTCTCATGGAGCAGCTCTCTCGCGGCGGTAAATATAAGGCTCCCGAAAGCCTTATGACCGAAATAAGAAAATATTTCTCCGCATACTGTATGAACGAGGAAGAAACATCGGAGGAAATACACGACACATGGGAAAGAGACGGATATCTCATCGATCCTCACACGGCGGTGGGGCTCGGCTGCGTAAGAAAATTCCGTCTCGACACGGGAGACGTCAAGAAAACAATACTCGCGTCTACCGCAAGCCCGTATAAATTCGCTCCCGCCGTATGCGACGCCATAGGCTGTCCGTACGGAGACGACATATTCGACACGCTCTCGCGCCTGTCGGAAAAGACACATACTCCCGTTCCCGCTCCGCTGGCATCCGCAAAGGAGCTTGAAACGAGATTTACCGAGGTTATCTGCAAGGAAGAAATGGCTGACCTCGTGTTCAGAGTATAATGGCACTTTACGCCATGGCAGACCTTCATCTCTCGATCGAAAACGACAAACCGATGGACGTTTTCGGTTCGAGATGGCAGGGATATACGGAAAAAATACAAAAACGCTGGAATGCCGTCGTCGGAGACGGCGACACGGTTGTCGTCCCCGGCGATATTTCATGGGCGATGCGGCTCGATGAGGCAAAAAGCGATTTTCTGTTCATAGAGCAGCTCAACGGAAAAAAATTAATCGGCAAGGGAAACCACGACTTCTGGTGGAGCAGCGAAAAGAAAATGTCGGAAGCCTTCGCACGCTGGGGGATAACATCTGTCTCCTCCATGCACTGCAAAGCGTATGAAAACGACGGAAAAATCATCTGCTTCTCACGCGGGTGGTACGTTGAGCCGAAGGCTCAGGGAAAGATATTCGACACGGATTACTCTAAAATCGTCGCACGTGAATGTGCGCGTCTCTCGCTTTCACTTGATGATGGGATTCGTCTGCGTGGAGAGAGAGAGGATATTCCGCTGTATGTTTTCATGCACTTTCCGCCCGTGTTCGGTGACTTCGTATGCCGTCCCATAATCGAGACACTGCATAAATACGGCATCGGGCATGTCTTATTCGGGCATATCCACGGCTGCTATTCCGTACCGCCGTATTCCGTCTATGAGGGAATCAGAATGGAAATAATATCCTCGGATTACCTCGATTTTTATCCGAAACGCGTATTTTAGCGCGATATTCGCAGTATTTACAGAAAATTCAAATACTTCCGCTCAATAATCATTGACAATCCCGTCGATTAATTGTAAAATATAAAAAGCTATGCGGTACAATGTTTATTTTTACATTTGTGTAGCTGTTTTTTACGGAAAAAATACATAAGTTATATAAATTTCGAAGGAGAAACATTAAAATGAGCCTGAAATCACAGGAGACCATCGCTCCGAACCAGCAGAAAATTACATTCGATGTCGACCACGACACATTCGAAAACGCGATAAACAAGGTCTTCAAAAAATCCTCTAAGAACATCACCATTCCCGGATTCCGTAAGGGCAAGGCTCCCCGCAGTATCATCGAAAAGATGTACGGCAAGGAAGTATTCTACGAAGACGCCATCAACGAAATCATTCCCGACGCATATACCGCAGCCATCGCCGACGAAAAGAGAGTTATCGTAAGCCGTCCCGAATTCGACGTTGTTTCCATCGATGAAAACGGTGTCGTTCTTTCGGCTACATACTTCACAAAGCCCGATGTCGAAATCTCCGACTATCTCGGAATCGCGGTAGACCGTCCCGTATCACACGCTACAGATGAAGAAGTCGAAGAAGAACTCAAGAGAGTTCAGACACGTAACTCCCGTATGATCGAAGTAAGCGATCGTCCCGCTCAGAACGACGACCTCGTTACAATCGACTTCGAGGGCTTCGTTGACGGTGTTCCCTTTGAGGGCGGCAAGGCAGACGGCCACCAGCTCAAGCTCGGCTCCGGCCAGTTTATCCCCGGCTTCGAGGATCAGGTATGCGGTCATTCCGTTGACGACAAGTTCGATGTAAACGTTACATTCCCCGCCGACTACCATGCCGCAGAGCTCGCAGGCAAGGAAGCCGTATTCAAGTGTGTTCTTCACGATATTAAATACACAGAGCTTCCCGCTCTCGACGATGATTTCGCCAAGGACGTATCCGAATTCGATACTCTCGACGAATACAAAGCCGATATAAAGGCAAAGGCAGAAGAAGCTCACTCAAAGCACGCCGACTCTCACGTTGACGAAGCTCTTACAAAGGCTCTCATCGAAAAGCTTCAGGGTGACATCCCCGAATGCATGTACGTTAACGAAACCGAAAATCTCGTACGTGACTACGACAACAGACTGAGAATGAACGGTCTCGACCTCAAGACATACTTCCAGTACACCGGTATGGATCTCGATAAGCTCAGAGAGCAGATGAGACCCGACGCGGAACGCCAGGTAAAGACACGTCTCGCACTCGAAAAGATCGCTTCTATCGAAGACCTTCAGGTATCCGATGAGGAAATCGAAGCAGAGTACAAGCGTCTCGCCGAGTACTACGGCATGGAAGAAGACAAGGTTAAGGAAGCCGTTGACTCATCCGCTATAGCCGAGGATCTCAAGGTAAAGAAAGCCATCGAGCTCGTACGCGAAAAAGCTGTTGTTACCGAAGTAGAGCATGACGAACACGCTCACGACGATCACGACGCCGAATAATCAAAATTAAGCAGAAGCTGAAAAAATCAGTTTCCTTATTGATGCCGCCGCTGTCGGGAACCTGTTCTCACGCGGCGGTTTCGACTTTACGGATAATCCGCGACGATTGATCCGCCATAACCGAATTAATTTATATACACCCGAACAAAGGAGGCATTTACTATGGCACTTGTACCGATGGTAGTTGAACAGACAAGCCGCGGCGAACGCTCATACGATATATACTCAAGACTTCTCAACGACAGAATCATTTTCCTCGCCGATGAAGTAAACGACACAACGGCATCTCTCGTTGTCGCTCAGCTTCTCTATCTCGAGGTTGAAGATCCCGATAAGGATATTTCCCTTTACATAAATTCCCCCGGCGGCTCCATCACCGCAGGCATGGCAATATACGACACGATGAATTACATCAAATGCGACGTTTCCACTATCTGCATAGGTATGGCGGCATCGATGGGTGCTTTCCTTCTCTCTTCCGGCGCAAAGGGAAAGCGCTTCGCACTGCCGAACAGCGAGATTATGATTCACCAGCCTCTCGGAGGTATGCAGGGACAGGCTACGGATATTAAAATTCACGCCGACCGCATTCTCCGCACAAGAGACACATTAAACTCCATCCTCGCACAGAACACGGGAAAGCCTATCGATGTAATCGCGAAGGATACCGAACGCGATAACTTCATGTCGGCCGAAGAGGCACTTAACTACGGACTCATCGACAAGGTTATCGATCGCCGCCCCTGAATCTAATAATCGAAAGGGATACTCCACATGCCAACAAGTAAAAACAACGGACGTATAAAGATTTCCCGTGAATGTGCCTTCTGCGGCAGAGACGAGGATCAGGTAGAATTCCTTATTCCCTCTCCGAAAGGTATTTATATATGCGATAAGTGCATAGAAGCATGCAACGATATCATATTCGATCACTTTTCCGTCGATGCCGATGAGGGAATTCACTCCTCTCTCAAGGAACAGAATCTCCCGAAGCCGACGGAGATAAAGGCTACCCTCGATGAATACATTATCGGACAGGACAGAGCGAAAATAGCTCTGTCTGTGGCGGTATACAACCATTACAAGAGACTGCTTCAGAATGACGCGAAGCAAAAGCTCGACAATGCCGCAAAGAACAAGAAAAACAGCGGAAAAGACAAGGAAACCGCACCCGTCGACGAAGTCGAAATTCAGAAAAGCAATGTTCTGCTTATCGGCCCGACAGGCGTAGGCAAAACCTTCCTCGCTCAGACTCTGGCGAAAACACTTAAAGTCCCGTTCGCTATCGCGGACGCCACCACACTCACCGAAGCGGGATACGTCGGTGAGGACGTGGAGAATATCCTTCTCAGACTTATTCAGGCAGCCGATTACGATATCGCTCTCGCCGAGCGCGGAATTATCTACATAGACGAAATCGACAAGATATCCAGACGAAGCGAAAACCGTTCCATCACACGTGATGTTTCCGGTGAAGGCGTACAGCAGGCTCTGCTGAAAATACTCGAGGGAACTGTGGCGAATGTTCCTCCACAGGGTGGAAGAAAGCACCCGAACCAGGAATTCATACAAATCAATACCGAAAACATCCTGTTTATCTGCGGCGGAGCGTTCGATACTCTCGACCAGATTATAGAGCAGCGCAAGGGCCGGTCCGTAATGGGCTTCGGCGGTGAAATCAAGAAAAAAGAAGAAAAACGCCGCGAAAGCATATTCAAGGATGTCACCGCACATGATATCGTTAAGTTCGGTCTGATTCCGGAGCTTGTGGGACGTCTTCCCGTTATCGTCGGCCTCGAAAATCTCGATGCGGATGCACTGGTGCGCATTCTCCGTGAGCCGAAGAACTGCCTTGTAAAGCAGTATGCAAAGCTTTTCGAAATGGATAATGTGGAACTCGAATTCACGCCCGAGGCACTGCGCGCGATTGCGGACCTCGCCATCGAACGCAACACGGGTGCACGCGGACTCCGCTCGATTCTCGAGGAATCCATGACAAATCTCATGTATTCCATTCCGTCGCGTGAAGATGTGGCTAAGGTCACAATCACTGAAGGCGTTATAAAGGGTACAGAGGAACCGCAGCTTACACTGAAATAATCAAAAACAAAATCGCGTCATATCTTGTGATATTCCGCGATTTTTTTGTAAACAAACATCATTGCATATTTACAAACTACAGCTTTCACTGTATAATTACTATGTATTATAATTTTTTATACAAATCCAGGAGATGTTTTATAATGAAAAAAGCAGTATCGTTTTTGCTGATTCTGAGCTGCCTGATGTCAACAATGCTCTGTGCATGCTCGGACAACGGCAATACGGATGCGGAGGCGGAAACAAAGACAACGGAAACAGCTTCAGCCGATGCGGGAGAAACAACAGTCGAAACAGAAGCGGAAACACAGCTGACTCACGGACTTGAGCCTGCCGATTTCGAGGATGCCACCTGCACCACTCTGATAAGAACAAGCAAGCTGTCCCACTTTGTCGCAGACGAACTGACAGGCGAGGCTCTGAATGACGCGGTATACGAGAGAAACAACACGGTTTCCGAAGAATTCGGAGTGAAACTCGAATTTGTGGATGTTACCGACGACGGTACCACCTTCAACAACACAATAAGCCAGAGCGTAACTTCAAATGACGGTGCATATGATATTGTCGCTCCCGACTACTGGTGGAAAACCGAAGTTCACGGCTGGTTCATGAACCTTAAGGAAGTATCGAAGCTTCAGCTCGATCAGCCGTGGTGGTGCCAGGGTTGGAACGATGCCGCTGAGGTAAGCGGTATTCTTCCCGGAGCCGTAGGTTACTACACGCTCGACATGGTTCAGAATATGAACATGATATTCTTCAACAAGAATCTTTATGATATGCTGTCGTTCGACTCCGTATATTCACTGGACGGTCTTTACAACACTGTAAGAGAAGGCAAATGGACATACGATTTGTTCTCTCAGATGTGCACCGCAGCCGCAAGCGACCTCGACGGTGACGGAACACTTACCGGCAATGACCGCTACGGCTCGATTTCGGATCTTCAGTCCGGACGTGCTCTTCTTTGGAGCTTAGGTCTTGAGCTTTGCTCAAAGGATGACGCGGGAAACCTCACTCCTACGTTGACAACGGAAAAGAACTACAACATATTCAAGACCGCACTCTCGTTCTATGAAGACAGCGCAAACTCCTACGGAAAGTACGGAAGCGAATTCTTCATGAGCGACCAGGCATTGTTCTATATGTCAAACATAAATGCGGCTACATACCTTCGTGATATGGAAAGCGATTTCGGTGTTATACCGTATCCTAAGTACGATGAATCCGAAGAATTCTATCGAAGCCGCAACATAGGCTCGTCCTATTTCGCAATTCCCGTTACCGCCGTAAACGCCGATATGTCCGCAACCGTTCTCGAAGCGCAGAACTTCTACAGCTATCGTGACGTTCTTTCCACATACTACGATACAATCCTCAAGAGCAAGGTAGCACGCGACGAAGAAACACGTGAAATGCTCGACTTGGTAGTTGACACCTGTTATATCGACCCCTTCTTCGTATACGGCTCGAACCTGTCCGGTGTTGCCGATGTTCCCTTCCAGCTCATCGAATCCAAGTCGGATACATATATGTCTAAGATGAAGACTCTCGAGAAGGTTCTGAATAAGTCACTGAACAAAATGATCGAGGCTATCGAACCCAACGCATAAAGCGGCCACTTGTTTCGTCCTAATAACGGGATACGATTATTCCGAAAAATATAATTATTAAAGGAGAAAGCAAATGAAAACACTTATCGATTCCATGGACTCCCTGCCTCTGCTCATAAAGGTTATCCTTGCAATCCCCGCGCTCGACATAGTATGGGGAATCTACCGCATAGTATACGCTCTCGACAGAAAAGACACCGTATCGCTTATCATCGCGATAGTTCTCCTTTTCATTCCTATCATGTGGGTAATAGATATCGTATTCATTCTCCTCAAGGGAAATGTATGGAGATACGTTTCCGCCGCATAATTTTACTTTAATTTCGGCAATATTTCGCAAAACCCCTTGACAAATCCGTCACTCCGTGATATAATATCACACGTCCGATAAAAAGGCGCATGCGGAAGTGGCGGAACTGGCAGACGCGCACGTTTGAGGGGCGTGTGGTACACACCATACGGGTTCAAGTCCCGTTTTCCGCATAAAGCAGATTCAGTAATGAGTCTGCTTTTTTGTTTTATCTATTTTGTCCTAAGAATGTCATTTGCACCTTGACTTTTCCGTCAATCTCGTTTATAATCAAATCAGTATTCGGTACATTATACTAAATTACGGAAAGGAAAACAAAAACATGAAACTGACTATCGCAAAACTCCCGCTTTCGGAATTCACCGTAGTAAGTCACGGATATTCCGACGCGGCCGACATCCTCGTTAAGTATATTTCGCTGGCGACAGGCATCACGCTTCCCGTTGAATGCGCAAGCCTTAAAGACCGTCACGAAATCAGACTCGGTGCCCCCGAAGACGTTTGCAAGGGGCTGAAGCTCGACGGAATCAAGAACGACGGCTTTGTTATCAAGGAAGCCCTCGGAAATCTTATTATCCGCTCGAACACCGAAACAGGCGTGCTGAACGGCGTTTACGAATTCCTGCACCGCTGCATCGGCTGGAGATTCCTGCAGCCCGGCGTGGAAATGCTCCGTTCTCCCGATGAAGATATCGACATCGCAGAAGGATACACATACTCGTACAATCCCGTATACGAGTATCGTCAGGTAGACTGGGTTTCCACTCACAATGACGACTGGAGAAAGAAGAACCACATAAACTTCACCGATTTCCATTGGCAGCTGTTCGTTCACACTCTCGCTCATCTCGCCGAAACGAACGACCCCGTAGGTCAGCCTTGCTTATCCGATGAGGAAGTATTCAACAAGGTTGTAAAAAATGTCAGAAAAATACTCGACGAGCATCCCGAATGCAAAATCATCTCGGTATCTCAGAACGATAACCAAAACTATTGTAAATGCGAAAAGTGCGCCGCGGTCGACGAAGAGGAAGGAAGCCACGCAGGCACCCTCATCCGTTTCGTAAACCGTGTTGCAGACGCCATAAAGGATGATTATCCCGATGTATCAATCGATACTCTCGCATATCAGTACACACGCAAGGCGCCTCTTATCACGAAGCCCCGCGATAACGTAATCATCCGTCTCTGCTCTATCGAATGCTGCTTCTCTCACGGGCTCAACGACCCCGACTGTCAGGTTAATGCCGCGTTCAAGCACGATATAATCGAGTGGGGCAAAATTTCGAAGCGCCTGTATATCTGGGATTACGTAACCGACTTCTCATATTATGTTCCTCCGTTCCCGAACTGGAGAGTATTGAAGGATAACCTGCAGTTCTTCGCCGACAATCATGCTGTCGGAATGTATCCCGAAGGAAACTACAACTCGGTAAGCGGTGAATTCGGAGAACTCAGAGGATATCTTCTCGCGCGTGCTATGTGGGATCCTTATATGAGCGACGAGGAGCTCGACTCGTATAAGAAGGACTTCTTACGCGGTTACTACGGAAAAGGCTGGGAAGGCATCGAAAAATTCATCGACTTTACGCTCGAGAAGTCAAACGGCAGACACTTCAATATCTGGAACCATCCGTTTGACATCATTCCGCGTGAAGAATACGCGGAACACGAAAAGGAAATCGACGGCTGGTGGGAATCCGCACTCGCAGCCGCAAACGATGCCGAGAAGGAACGCATAGACCGCTCATGCATGCAGTGGGATGCCGTTAAGCTGTATCTGCATCCGAACGAAGAGGACGGCCGCCGCTTCTACGAAAAGATGAAGAAATATTCGGTAAACTGGAATGAGTGGAGACCCCTTTCCGCCATGAAAGAGGAAATCGATTTCTCGACCACACCGAACGAATGGGTTAAATAAAAGAATTGCGCAAAGAAAAAGAGGCTTCGAGCCTCTTTTTTCTCTCATTCATTGTCAAAATCCGTGATATATGCTATAATTCATATGTAAACGATACTTTCACATGAAACGGAGAAAAACATGAGCTACGAGCAATATGTACCCTATACACCGTATGAAGGCAGATACGGTAAAATGCCGTACAGAAGATGCGGCAGAAGCGGACTCAAGCTGCCCGCCATATCCCTCGGATTATGGCATAATTTCGGCGACATCACGCCCTTCGGCACACAGCAGAAAATACTGCGTACGGCATTCGACAACGGAATCACACATTTCGACCTTGCGAACAACTACGGCCCGCCGTACGGTGAAGCCGAGCGCAATTTCGGAGAACATGTAAGACGCGACTGGCATACATACCGCGATGAGCTTGTAATTTCAACCAAAGCGGGTTATGATATGTGGAAAGGCCCGTACGGCAATGACGGAAGCAGAAAGTATCTTATCGCAAGCATAGATCAGTCGCTGAAGCGCATGAATCTCGAATACGTGGATATATTCTATCATCACAGACCCGACGACGGTACCCCGATCGAGGAAACCATGGGTGCGCTGTACGACATCGTAAAAAGCGGAAAAGCGCTTTACGCGGGCATATCGAACTACAATCCCGAGCAGACTCGCCGTGCTGTAAAATGCATGAACGACATGGGAATGCATTTGCTTATTCATCAGCCGAACTACAATATGTTCAACAGAAGCATAGAGCACGGACTGACCGATGTCGCGCGTGAGGAAGGTATCGGCATTATGGCGTTCGGCCCGCTCGCCGGCGGAAGACTCAGCGGAAGATATCTCGACGGCATTCCCGCCGACTCGAGAGCGATACACGACCCGAGATTTCTGCGTGCGTCGGACATCACCGATGAGCTTTTGAACAAGGTCGGAAAGCTTAACACGGTTGCGAAGCAAAGAGGTCAGACACTGGCTCAGCTCGCATTGGTTTGGGTTCTGCGCGATCCCGCGGTAACCTCCGCCCTCATAGGTGCATCAAAGCCCGAACAGGTGACGGAAAACGTAAAGGCTCTCGACAATATGAAGCTGTCCGATGAGGAGCTTAACGAAATCGATAAAATTCTGAGCGAAAAATAAATACCGCCGATATACGGCATAAGGGACCGGCAGCATTACGGATAAGTTTTCGGTAATGCCTGCCGCCCCTTTTTTATGTGTATAAACGTAAATTAATATTCTGTTATTGATAAAGTGCCCGTATTATGATATAATATAATATCTATAGCTATCCTCGGCGGAGGCATGTTATGTTAAAACGATTGTTTTCCGTAATGCGGAAGCGTGACGACCTTCCGGAAATGAAGCTGCCGCTCGCGCTTGTTTTCATGCTCGGCACCGCTCTTTTCTCGTGTGCCGGAGCCCGTCTTTTAATCTCGTCCGCGGATGCGTCGGGCACGCTTGCCCATGCGGCGGGAATTGCGGCATCGCTCGTTTTCTTCCCCGCGGCGGTTTGCCTGTACGCCATGATAATACTGCTGTGGAGACGATACGCCTCACTGCTGACCACCCCACTGACGGCGGCAATGCTTTATTTCACCGTAATCGACGTATACCGTGCCCGTGAATTTCATTTTACGATTTCGGTAATCGTAACGGTTGCGGTAACCGTAACGGTTCTCATGGCATCATATACGTTCGCTGTCTCCATGATATCGCGCGAAACGAGATTCAGGCGTGTGGCGGCTGTGACTCTCTCATATGCACTCTGCATTTCGCTTTCTTTAACAGCTTACGCTGGAACGCAGTTCGGCTCTCTCGAAAACATCGCGTCAGCCGTATATTCGTCACTCAAAAACACTCTGTCGGCTTTGTATTACGAAGCAGGCTCTGCTGTCGAGACACACGAATGCTCCCGCATGGCACGTGAAATAGCGTCTTCTCTCCCCGCATACATCGGAATGCTGTCGCTGATACTCGCGGCGTTATCTGATTTTCTCGCCAAGCGTCTTTTCCGTGTGCTCGACTGCGAGGATGTATTTATTTCACTCTCGCGTGAGATAACAATGCCCAAGGCATTCGCGTATATCTACATTTTCTCCGCAGTGATGTTCTTCCTGTCATCGGGAAGCGACTTTGCGCTGCTGTACATCATGGCGAAGAGTCTGACGTATATAATGATACTGCCGTGTGCGGCTGTGGGCATCGGAGAAATACTCAAAAAGCCCGAGGATGAATACTTCTCGGCAAACAAAAGAAACATCACCGCACTTATAGCGGTGTTCATCGCGGTAATGTTTCTGGGTATTCGTTTTGCCGTAGTCACGGCTTCCGTGTGCGGAGCGGCAAAAACGATAGTGAAAAAAACGGAGCACGGCAATGCCGTATGATTCTGTTTTTACGCTGAACACACAAAGGTAAGGGTATAAGATATGTTGAAAAATTCCAAACAGAAAAACGACCTGCGCAGTGTGTCGCAGGGTATACGACGTGAAACCGCACTGATATTCGTGCTGTCCGCCGTCGTCTGCCTGGCATTGTTCATAGTAATAATCATTACCACGCAAGCGGATATAATTTACGGCGGAATTTTCGTGTCGCTGCTTTATATCGGAATATGCACTCTGACATATATTCTTCTCGAGAGACATAAAAAAATCAAATCGGGAGACGAAACACTCGCGCCCGTAATGGGAAGAATCATGTTCGATGCGGTGGTTAAAATGAATACTCCCGTGTTCATATGCGATTCGTCCGAGCGTGTCGTCTGGTACAACAACGCCACAGAGGAGCTTCATTCGGAAAAGAATAAGCTTTACGGGGAAACGGTATCGGAGCTGTTCGGTGTGACTCTCGCCGATATTCGGAGCGACAGAAGCGACAAGGGCGCACGGCTCAGCTGTGAAGGACGCTCGTTTCTCGTAAAATACAACCACATAAAAACCGATGACAACGACTTCGCTCTTATCATGACAACGGAAATGACCGAGCTCGATGAGCTGCACGCGAAAATGGTAAGCGAAGAAACCGTGGTCTGCTACATCATGATAGACAACCTTGCCGAAATGATGCAGTACGACAGCGAACAATACAGACCCGCGGCCGCTAAAATAGACGAAATAATCCGCGACTGGGCTGACGAGTACGGCGGTATTCTCAAGGAATACGAAAGAGACAAATACATATTTATAACAATACGCAATGTGCTTGACGAGCTGATACAATGCAAATTCGATATTCTCGACCGTGTACGCGAGGTAAGAGCGGGCGACACAAACCTTCCGCTTACCATTTCGATGGGTGTGTCGAGCATCGGCGAGAATTACCGTGAAATAGAAAAGAACGCTCATGCCGCACTCGATATGGCTCTTCAAAGAGGAGGCGACCAAGCGGCGGTAAAGGGCGACGGCTCTATCGACTTCTTCGGAGGCGTTACCAAGGGCGTACAGAAGCGCACGAACGTCAAGGCGAGAGTCGTATCGAACGAACTGATGTCCGCGGTAAAAAAATCGACGAATGTACTTATAATGGGACACAAAAAGGCCGATTTCGATGCCATCGGCGGCTGCATAGGTCTGTACCGCATAGTAAAGCACTGCGGAGTGGATGCACGGATCGTGCTTGACATGAATGACGCGAATCTTTTCGGATGCCGCAGGATGCTCGAATCCGACGAGGATTATCCGTCCGCATTTGTAAGCTCCGAGCGCGCTCTCGACCTGCTCGAGACGGGAACCCTTGTTATCGTTGCGGATGTAAACCGACTCGAAAACACGGAGCTTCCCGAGCTGGCATACAGAACAGAAAAGCTCGCAGTAATAGACCACCACCGCAAGGTATCGGAATTCAAAGCGGAACCCGATGTCGAATACATAGAGCCGTCCGCCTCATCGACCTGTGAAATCGTGGCCGAGATGCTGGAGCAGGTGCTTCCGAAGGACGACATGTCTCCCGCAGAGGCGGGAATAATGCTGTCGGGTATAGTTCTCGATACGAAGCAGTTCACTCAGAACGTCGGAACACGCACTTTCTCCGCCGCGATGTACCTCAGAGACAGAGGAGCATCGACAGCCGATGTAAAGGAGCTCTTCCGCGAGAGCTTTGACGACTACATGCGAGAGGCAAAATTCAGGCGCAGTGTCGAAATATACCGTGATTCCTGTGCAATCACCGTAGTCGACGATGCGGATGCTGGCAACAGAATAATCGCGGCCAAAGCCGCCGACAATCTTCTGAAGGTCGTCGGAATAGACGCATCATTTGCGGTAGTGAATATCGGAGATATGATTCATATTTCCGCGCGCTCGCAGGGCAGGCTGAATGTTCAGCTTGTTCTCGAAAATATGGGCGGAGGCGGTCATTTCGACTCTGCCGCCGTTCAGTGCAGGGGCAAGAGCACGGACGAGGTAATCGCCGAGCTCAAGCAATCCATAGACAAATATATGCAGTAAAACAAACCTAAAACGGTGTTTTTCTTAAAATAACGGAGGAAATATAATATGAAAGTAGTACTTTTACAGGATGTCAAGGGTCAGGGCAAAAAAGATGATCTTATCAATGTGTCCGACGGATACGCGAGAAACTTTTTGTTCCCCAAAAAGCTCGCGGTTGAAGCGGATGCGAAAATTCTGAACGATATAAAGAACAAGGAAGCCGCAAAGCAGAGACGAATCGAGCTTGAGAAGCAGGCAGCACGCGATACGGCCGAAAAGCTCGGCGGTATCCTTGTCAAGATAAAGACAAAGGAAGGCGCGGACGGTAAATTCTACGGCTCGGTTACCACAAAGGATATTTCCGAGGCTCTCGCGGAGCAGTTCGGCATTGATGTCGACAAGAGAAAAATCGTTCTCGGCGAAAATATAAAGTCCTTCGGCACATATACAGTTGACATAAAGCTTTATCCCGAAATTTCCGGAAAGCTTAATGTTCTCGTATACGCAGGCTGACCGTGTTCGGAGAAGAATTTTACTTACCGAACAGGCATATCTATCATAAAAAATTATCAGAGAAAGCGGGTGATGATAATTGAATAACGAGCTTGACCGTAAGCTTCCGTTTTCTCTCGAGGCGGAGCAGTCACTGCTTGGTTCCGTTCTTATCGATCCCAATTGCATGGATGAAATCGCCGCACTCATTACGGCAGACGATTTTTATGTTCCCGAACACAGCGAGATATTCCGAGCGGTACAGTCAATGTACCTGAAATCGAAAAACATCGATGTGGTCACATTAATCGACGAGCTGGTAAAGAGCGGCACATATGACGAGGCGGGCGGCAGAGAGTACATCAAGCTGATTGTCGACGCAGTCCCAACCGCCGCCAACGCGAAGGATTACGCGGAAATCATCCGTGACAAGGCTGTGCTCAGACAGCTTATCGATGCAGGAGACGACATCACCGAAGCCGCTTACGCGGGAGACGACAGTGCGGAGAATCTTGTGGAATACGCGGAATCGAAAATATTCCGCATTGCCGAAGGCAGAGAAAACAAGAATTTCGTACACATTCGCGATGCTCTCGTTCAGGTATACGACAGATTATCGAAGCTGTCCCAGAATCCCGACGAATTAAAGGGCACACCGACCGGCTACACCGCGCTCGACAACGTTATAGTCGGAATGCAGAACTCCGACCTTGTATTAATCGGTGCGCGTCCCGGTATGGGTAAAACCGCGTTCGCAATGAATATCGCGACAGAAGCCGCGATACGCACAAAAAAAACGGTATGCGTGTTCTCGCTCGAAATGTCGGCGGAACAGCTTGCCAACCGTATGCTCTCAAGCGAAGCGCAAATCGACAGCTACAAAATGCGTTCGGGTACTCTCTCGTCGGAGGACTGGAACGCCATAGCATACGCCTCCTCACGTCTGTCCGAAACCGATATACTTATCGATGACACTCCGGGTGTTACCGTAACCGCTATGAAATCAAAGCTGCGCAGGGTAAAAAATCTCGGACTCGTCATAGTGGATTATCTTCAGCTTATGCAGGGCGACAGACACACCGACAATCGTGTTCAGGAGGTCGGCGACATTTCACGAGGACTTAAGCTTCTTGCAAAGGAGCTTGCCGTTCCCGTCATATGCTGCGCACAGCTTTCGAGAGGCCCCGAAAACCGTCCCGACAAGCGCCCTATGCTGTCCGACCTCAGAGACTCGGGTGCAATCGAGCAGGATGCCGATATCGTACTGTTTCTTTACAGAGACGAGTACTACAAGGAAGAGGCCGCGGAGCAATCCATTGCGGAGGTTATAGTCGCCAAAAACCGTCACGGCTCACTTGACAAGGTGAAGCTCGGATGGATAGGACGTTTCACGAAATTCACGAATCTTGCGGAAGAAGCCAAGGTGTAAGCCGAGAGGAATGAATTCATGAGTGAACACAATATCCTCGACAAAATCAAGTCTCCGAATGATGTAAAAAAGCTTCCCGAAGAAACACTTCCCGCCCTCGCCGCGGAAATAAGAGACGTAATAATCACCGTAACCTCTCACAACGGCGGCCATCTCGCCTCGAATCTCGGGATGGTCGAGCCGTCGATAGTACTGCACAGAGTATTCGGCGAAGGCGACCGCATCATTTTCGACGTCGGTCACCAGGCGTATGCTCACAAGCTGCTCACGGGAAGGTACGAAAATTTCGGAACTCTCAGGCATCTCGGAGGCATTTCGGGGATGACTAACCGCGATGAAAGCGAATACGATACCGTAACCTCGGGGCACAGCGGTACATCTCTGTCGACGGCGGTCGGTATAGCCGAAGCGAACCGCTTACTCGGAAAAACTTCTTGGGTTGTGGCGGTAGTCGGAGACGGCTCGTTCACAAACGGTATGATATACGAAGCGCTGAACCAAATCGCCTGCAGGCATCTTAAGCTTATCGTCATACTCAACGACAACGAAATGTCCATATCGAGAAACGTCGGCGGCTTGTCCGACTACCTCTCGTACATAAGAACGAGTGAACGCTATTTCAACTTCAAAACCGTCTTAAAGCACGCGTTCCTTAAGCTGCCGTTTATCGGCTCGGCGATGGTGAGCGCGGCAAGAAAAATCAAGGATTCCGCAAAAAGACTGACAAACTCGGAAACATGGTTTGAATCCTTCGGGCTCGAGTACATCGGCCCCGTAAACGGAAACGATATGAAGCGTCTGACGGCAGTGCTTGAGGAAGCAAAGCAAAAGCCGGGGCCCGTAATCGTACACATGAAGACGAAAAAAGGACTCGGGTACGCTCCCGCCGAAAAATATCCGGAAAGATTTCACAGCACCTCTCCGTTTGACTTGGACGACACAAAAAACATTCTTCACCACTCGGAGGACAAAACCTACACCGAGGCGTTTTCGGAAGCACTCTGCTCGACTGCGGAAGTCCACGGCAATGTATGTGCCATAACCGCCGCAATGACGCAGGGCTGCGGGCTCGACGATTTTCTCGACAAATATCCCGAAAGATTTTTCGATGTCGGAATAGCGGAGGAACACGCCGTAACAATGGCCGCGGGGTTGTCTCTCGGCGGAATGAAGCCTGTTTTGGTTTTATATTCGACCTTTGCTCAAAGAGTATTCGACCAGCTTTGGCATGATGTAACGCTTCAGCACATCGGCTTTACTCTTGTGCTGTCACACACGGGAATAGTTTTCGGCGACGGTGTTACCCATCAGGGAATATTCGATTACTCGGTTTTCTCCTCCCTCCCCGATGTCACGATATACGATTGCCGCGACAGGGCAACCGTCAACGAATTTGTAGCGGACTCGTTCAATTCGCCACACCTGACCATTCTGCGGTATCCGAAGGACAATGCCGAAGATGATTTGAAATCGACATATTCTCCCGTCTGCGACTGCGGCGACTTCACCGTTTGGGAATACGGAAAGATTCAAAAAACCGTTATCACGTCGGGACGGCTCACAGGCAGAATTCTCGGTATACTCTCGGGAGATGACGGTATAGGGGTACGGCTCATCGGGTTGAAAAAAATTTACCCCATTCCCGACGGCATATTCGATTATCTGTGCGGAGAGGTAATATCCATTGAGGAAAACAGCATTCACGGAGGAATCGGCGAAAAAATCGCCGCGCTCTGCCGAGGCATTAAACTGACGATTAAAGCCGTAGAGAACACCGAAATACCGCACGGTACAAAATCCGAGCTGTACTCGCTTCTCGGCTTCGACGACGACTCACTTAAAGAGCTTATAACGCGGTAGTTTGTTTTCGGTAAATACTTGTTGACTTTTTCCGAGGTTTGCGGTACAATAACATTGTTCGTATTTAACATTTATAACGCGTAAAAATCCGATAAGGAGGATATATACATGAAAAACAAAGCAAGAATTCTCGCACTTATTCTCGCTGCCATTCTTACGGTTTCCTCTTTCGCGTCATGCTCGAGCGGAACGGAAGAAGCGGAAACCAAGAGCGACGCATCCGCTGCCGTAAACACACAAGAGGAAACAGAGGCCGAAACCGAAGAAGAAACGATTAACATCTACGATGAGGCTGCCGCCGCTCTTCCGAAGGAAAATTACAACGGCAGAACCTTCACAACCGTAACACGTGACGATTACGCCTTCGAAATGGAAGCGGACTCCCTCACGGGTGAGGTTACAAACGACGCAACCTACAACAGAAACCTCAAGGTTGAGGACACCTACGGTGTAAAATTCAAAACCGTAACAGTCGGAAACTGGGATAACGTTACCGATTCCGTAAAAGCAAGCGTTACCGCTGGCGATCACCTCTATGACATCGCCGGTCAGACAAACTTCAAGGTTTACGCATTAGTAGGCGCCCACATAGCCGGAAACTGGATCGACCTTCCGCACGTTGACTTATCGCGCTCATGGTGGGCGAAGCTCGTTAACGAGACGGCAACCATCAACGGCAGACTGTTTGCCGCTGCGGGCGACATAGGAATTTCCAGTATCACAAACGCATACTGCATTTACTATAACGCCAACCTCGCACAAACAAACGGAATCGACATCGAAACCTTACAGAACAGCGTATTCGACAAAAAATGGACAATCGACTACTTCGATTCACTCGTAGCAGACCTGTACACTGATGCAAACGGCGACGGTGAAAAGGACGCGGGAGACGTGTACGGACTTGTAGTATCTCCCGGATTCGAAGGTGACGCATGGCTGACGGGATTCGACCAGAAGCTGGTTGAGGTTAACGACAGCGGCATTATCGAGGTTACATTTATCACCGACAAAACAACATCCGCTCTCGAAAAGGTTAACCACCTTCACTGGGAAGAACAGGGTGTTTACAACTGCGGTGAATGGAATCTCGAATACAAAACAATGTTCCAGAATGCTCACGGCGTTTTCACGCTCGGCACACTTAACGATGCGCGCACCACTTACGCCGACATGGAAGATGAATTCGGTATAATGCCGTTCCCGATGTGGAATGAGGAACAGGGCGCATACTACACTGCCGCAAGCGACCAGTTTACGGTATTGGCGTTCCCGATTGACACACCCGAATCCGACTATGATTACCTCGGCACGATTCTCGAAGCTCTCGCAATCGAAAGTGAGAGAACGGTTCGTCCCGCGTTCTACGAATCCGCTCTGAAGAACCGTTACGCAATGGACTCCAACACGGCTAAAATCATCGATGTAATCATCGAAAGCCGTTACATCGACTTCTCGTTCCAGCACGGAAACAATCTTCAGATCCCGTACATGTTCCGTCAGCAGATTATCGACAACTCGAACGACATAATCTCCACCTATGAAAAAGCAAGAAAAGCGGTAAACAAGGGTATCGAAAAGGTCGCAGAGTACTACGGCATCGAGCAGTAATCCATACAGACAAGCCGAAAGCCATGCAGGATATGCATGGCTTTTTGTATGGCATTGCGCACAATTCTATCATATATCAAACTGATATCGTTTGTCGATTATTTCCGTTGTATCACTAACGGAATTATGTTATAATCACGGTATTATATAATTTGATTAATATTTTTCCACAGGAGACAAAAATGAAACGATATCTTGCGCTTATTTTGGCGGCACTTATTTTGACGTCCGCCGTCACCTCATGCTCGAACAACGCATCCGAGGAAACGACAGCCGAAAGCACGGTCGAAACCGCCGCAACAGTCGAATCGACAGAGGAAACCGAGGAAGAAACGGATGACGGAAACATCCGCTCATGGGAAGGTCTGACGTTTGACGGAACGGAAATCAACATAGTCGGACGTACCGAGCAATACTACTCCATAGACTTTTACGCTGAGGAAATCACGGGTGAAGCCGTAAACGACGCCGTATACAACAGAAACGCGAAGGTAGACAACGACCTTAACGTACATGTAAACTACATAAACGGCTCCGACGACTACACAACCTTCTTCACAAGCGTCAGAAACAGTGTCAGTGCCGCCGACGGTGCGTATGACATTGTATCATCGTACGCTTATTTCGCAGCCCCCCTCTCACTTGAGAAGCTGTTTACGAACCTGCATACCGTTCCGAACCTTACGCTGACGAACTCATGGTACAACCAGAGCTTTGTAAACGACATGACGGTAAACGGACAGCTCGACTTTGTCATAGGCGACCTTACTCTTACCGCCACTGACAGAATGATCATCACATTCTTCAACAAGGAGCTTGCGGAAAGCCGTATTCCCGGTCTCAATCTGTACGATGTTGTCTACGAGGGCAAATGGACAATCGACTATCTCTCGAATCTTGTATCCGATATTTGGGAAGACTCAAACGGCAACGGTCAGCTTGACGTAAACGATGTCTTCGGTATGTCGTACAACATCGGCTCGATTCCCACCGACGGTTTAATCGCTTCTCTCGGTGTTCACATGACCGACAAGGATTCCGACGGAAACAACTACATAAACCTTTACAACGATCGTTCCAACACCGCGTATGAAAAGCTTATAGATCTTGTATACAACAACTCCGGTGTAGGCAGAAGCATGGACGACGCATTCAAAAACGGAAACACCATATTTATTATGACATGCGCAAACTATGCCAAGTATACTCTCCGCGATTTCGAACCCGACTACGGTGTTCTTCCCCTGCCGAAGTTTGACGAGACACAGGAAGGCTACTACACCACCTCTCAGGATGCCTATAATGTAATATCCATTCCCACGACCTGCATGCATCTCGAAGCTACGGGTGCGGCTCTCGATTACCTCTCGGCACTCTCGCAAAGCGATGTATATCCCGCATACTTTGAGACAACCTTCCAAAAGCAGTACATGAGAAGTGAAGAAGACTCCGTAATGTTCGACCTTATCAAGAGCGGACTTGTATTCAACTTCGGCACATTCTACTCGAACTGCATCGGAAACCCCGTATGGACCTTCCGTGACGGTATAACCAACCACAGCAACTTTGCAACCGAATATCGTAAAATGTCAAAGGTTTACGAAAAAACTCTGAAGAAATTCAATCAGCTTATGGCGGAACGTTCGGAAAGCTGAATGTATTAACTTCATAAAAATTCACTATCGTAAAGTAAGTCTGTATATTCGGTAAAGTCTTACTCCGCTATAAAACAAAAGGCTGAAGCTTAATGCCATTGCATTATGCTTCAGCCTTTTTTTATGCTCTGTTGTAGCTTCCGAGGTATGAAAACTCCTCACAACAGTCACCTATCGTGGATATGAGCTGTGCGAACCGCTCCGAGTATACCTGAGTCTCGAAATCGAGGAAAAATCTGAATTCGAAATCCCTGCCCTCTATCGGCCGCGAGATTATACTGGTAAGATTTATTCCCAATGCCGAGAAGCGCGACAGCACCTTGAACAGTGCTCCGGGTTTATCGGGTACCGTAAGCATTACCGTGGTTTTATCGGCACCGGGATAAATACGGACATCCTTTGTAAGACAGATAAAGCGGGTATAGTTGTTGTCGTTATCCTGTATATCACGTGCAAGCGGAACAAGTCCGTATATGTCCGCACAGTCGCGGGATGCTATGGCGGCGATATCCGCTCTTCCCGATTCCTTTACGTATCTTGCCGCCGCCGCGGTATTCGGGAAGTATGATACCTTGACTCCGCCGAGTGACTCTATGTATCCCGCACATTGGTGAATGGCTTGCTCATGCGATACGACCTCGGTTATCGTTCCGATATCCGCTCCCTCACACGCTAAGAGAGAGTGCTCTATTTTCAGTCTGACCGAGCGGCATATATATAATCCGCAGGTTTCAAGCTCCTTGTAAACGTCCCCCACAACACCCGCGGTGCTGTTTTCTATCGGCAGTACGCCGAACTCGGCATAGCCGCCTTTTACCGCACGAATGACGTCTCCGAAGCTGCGGACAAAGGCGATATCCGGCTTTGCGAATATCTTTCGCGCGGCAGATGCGGAATACGCACCGTCTATTCCCTGACACACAACATGTGCGGATTCGGGAAACAAACGGGGAGTATCCTCTATAGCACGTGATATCACATCATATAAGCTGTTTTTCGGCTTAATAAGACTGTTCTGATACTCACGCGACAGCTCGAATAAAAGCGAATACAGCTCCTTTGTGTATCCGCCCATCTCATCCCCCGCAAGTGATGCCACGGCCTGAAGCTTTTTCTCTTCACGTGCGGCATCATATACGGCAAGTCCGTTTTTCTTCTTGTACTCCGCTATTTCCGCCGCGGCTTTCATTCTATCCGTAAAGCCCTTTATAAGCATGGCGTCAGCCGAGTCTATTTTTTCACGCAGTTCCGCGAGTTTCTCATCCATTTGATTTTATCCTTCTGTTTTCTGTAATTCTTCCGTTGTTTCCGCTTTCGTTTCGCCGTCTTCATTCGTCAGCTTCGGCTTAAACCAGCTTTTTTCGTATTTTATCGCTATATAGCCTATGGCGGACGATACAAACGCACCGATGGTGTCGATGATTATGTCCTTCATCGTGTCGCGTAAAGCATCGTGCCCTATAAGCTCCACACCGTCCGCCGTCATAAACTTCTGCATGTTCAATCCGAGAAGTCCGTCAAAGGAAAACTCGTATATTTCCCATAACGAGCCGATCGTCACCGAAAAGGTAAACGCGAAAAGCGATATGAAAAACGGCGACAGCTTTACTATCACGTGCTCGTCACGGTTCAAAATGTATACAACCATCAAACCGAAAAAGCCCGTCATCATACTGCTCATAGTGTGAAGAATGTTGTCCCATCCCGGAATAACATAGTAAAAGCTCCGCACCTCTCCGAGGAATATCGCACAGTATAAAAATACTATGTAAAAAGTGTACAGCATCGCGGGTATTTCGAATTTGAATCGTTTCGCCAGAAAAGTGGGAATGTTGATGACAAAGCATCCGAGAAGGCACTCGACTATCATAAGAACATAGTCTGCGTGAGAATGATATCCCGCCTCGTTTTCGTTCATCCCATCGGGTAAAAAAATCATCCTGAATATAACAAATATTATCGGAACAATAAAGCTCACCAACGTCAGGGTGTACATTATCTTGTTTCGTCTGACCGCCTTAGCCTCCCTCTCCTCGGGAGTAAGCAACGGTATGTTCTTCTTCATAATACATCCTCACTATTCTATCATATCGTTTAAATCACCGAAATAACCCCCATCCCCCCGTACACCCCCAGACCACCTCGGAGGATTTCACCGGTTTTACATCGGAGGATTTCACCACAAGTGAAATCCTCGGGGAGCAGGTGTATCACTTTACCATATAAGCTAAACTTAATCCTGCGACACCAGTCTCGGTTTCACCTCGGAGGATTTCACCACAAGTGAAATCCTCGGGGAGCAGGTGTATCACTTTACCATATAAGCTAAACTTAATCCTGCGACACCAGTCTCGGTTTCACCTCGGAGGATTTCACCACAAGTGAAATCCTCGGGGAGCAGGTGTATCACTTTACCATATAAGCTAAACTTAATCCTGCGACAGGGGAGCAGGCGGTTGTCGCCACCATTAAGCAATACTAAATCCTGCGACAGGGGAGCAGGTGTACCACTTTACCATATAAGCTAAACTAAATCCTGCGACACCAGTCTCGGTTTTACCTCGGAGGATTTCACCACAAGTGAAATCCTCGGGGAGCAGGCGGTTGTCGCCACCATTAAGCAATACTAAATCCTGCGACACTATTCAAAAATCGCCCTTGTAAGCTCCTCTGAATCGGTCTTGTATATCAAACCGTCAAATCGGCTTAATGCCCGACGTACACTCTCCGGCGTAAAATCACAGCCCACAAGAGAGCCTTCTATCTCCTCCGCACTTACTCCCGCAAAAAAATCTCCCTTGATACCCGCACCCGTAATCTTGCCGTGATATACCGAGTATCCCAAAGTAAAGCTTCCCGCAGGAATGTGGAACGTCTTTTCAATGTCGAATTTCGGGGACGACGCGTAAATAAATTCCTCATTCGCAAACTTTTCACGCGCAATCTCTCCTATTCTCACACAGTCCTCATCCGTCAGCCTGTATTCACCGTCCGTGAGCCTGCTCACTATCGTGTCCCGAAACTCCTCACTCGTCATCGGTATCGGCAGATTTTCGGATATATTCGTTACACGCTGTCTCACCGATGAAAGCGCCTTCGATTCGATTTTATACGGATTCGGCGTCGATGAACGTACAAGCTCGTCAATATCAGTCGAAAATAAAAGCGAACCGTGATGCACCGTCATTCCGCCCTGCTTGTACTGAGTGTTTCCGCTGACCTTTCGTCCGCCTATCGTTATATCGTTTCTTCCCGTAAGAGACGCATCAAGGCCCAGAGAACACAGTAAATCCACTATCGGATTAATGAATCTGCCGAATTCTATCTCTATACCGCTCGATTTGGTTATGTACGAAAATTGCCATCCGCCCATGTCCGTGTATATACAACCGCCGCCCGATAACCTCCGCGCAATCGTTATACCACGCTCACGTGCGTACTTCGCATCTATTTCCTCAAGCGTGTTCTGAAATTTGCCGATCATAAGAGTCGGTGTCGTGCGCCATATCATAAATATGTCTTCATCCATAATATGCTCACGTGCAAAATAATATTCGGCGCCGAAATTGTAAAATACATCCGTAGATGCCGTGTCAATGTATATCATTTCTCTCTTACGCCCTCAAGCGCTTCCGCAGCAAGATACGAGCTTCTCACAAGAGGCGCACTTATAACATACCTTATTCCCGCGTCAAGCGCCATTTGCCTGTAATTCTCGAATTTCTCCGGTGTCACGTAACGCCTCAACCGATAATGCTTGTCCGACGGCTGCAGATATTGGCTTATAACAAGAATATCACACCCGATTTTGCTCAAATCCGCGAATACCTCACGCAGTTCATCATCCGTCTCGCCGAGTCCGAGCATTATTCCCGTCTTCGTGTATGACGTACCGTATTCCTTCGCACCACGCAGAACATCAAGAGAACGACTGTAAATCGCCCCAGGACGCACCGCGGAATACAGAGACGGAACAGTCTCTATGTTGTGGTTCAGTACCTCAGGCTTCTCCGCCATGACAATGTCGAGAGCATCCCTGTCTCCCTTAAAGTCGGATATCAGTACCTCGGTCGTGATTTGCGGACAGCTCTTTCTGACCTCACGTATAACCTCGGCGAAAACACCGGCACCTCCGTCGGGTAAATCATCCCTCGTAACACAGGTTACCACTATGTGGCGCAACCCGAGCTTTTGCGCCGCCTGAGCTATCTTCTTCGGCTCATCCGGATCAGGCGGTAAAAGCTCTCCGCCTTTCGCGTGCGGAACATCGCAAAACGCACAGTTTCGCGTGCATTTAGAACCGAGTATCATAAATGTCGCCGTCTTGTGCCTGTAGCATGTTCCGAGATTCGGACAGCTTGCGCTTGTACAGACGGTATTCAGCCCGAGACTCGCCATCAGCTCGGCAACCTCACGTGTCTCGGACGCATTATATCGTACCTTCAGCCATTGCGGCTTTTTCATCTCGGACATTTCATTCACCGTCAGCCTCGGCATACGCTATTATCTTGCCGACGGGAACATCATCGCCTTCCTCCGCCTCGAGAGACAGTATCTTCATGTCGCTCATGGCTTCGATTTCACTGACAACCTTGTCGGTCTCAACTTCGAATATTACATCCCCCGCTTTTATCTCGTCTCCCACCTTCACACACCATGTGCAAAGTACTCCCGATTTCATGTCGGGCTTGAGTGCGGGCATTGTTATTTCAATCTTCATCTTTCATTTTCTCCTTTTCATTCGAAAATATCTTTTATCAGCGCCTCCGCCGTGTCGGCACCGTATTTTTCGAGAACAGCCGCGTATATCTCACTCGGTATGAGCCGCATCCCGTTAAGTATATCGGAGTACTCACCCGCCGAAAGCACAACTCCGTTTTTCGCGGTGAGATTTATTCTTTCTCCGTTCAGTTCAAACATCGGAGAGCGGCCGAAATTCCATTCCCATGTGCGGTACTTTTCTTCCGCCAGCTTTTCCGTTGCCTCGTTTTCATCATCGGTAAAAGCTCTTTCCGATAGCGTAAAATACTCCCCGAGCCTGTTTTCAAACTCCGAGACCGTCATGCCGTGGATAAACTCCGATATGTTTCCGACGGGAGACGGATTGCTCTTCACCGCCTTCGATAACGCTTTTTCTCTCGCGTGCGACGTAAGCGACGAAAGCATACTTAAATCCGCGTCGAAAAGCAGCGTGCCGTGGTGCATAACTCTCCCGCGGCGTACAGCCTGCGCGTTTCCGCTGATTTTCTTGCCGTTTACCGTAATATCAAACGACGAACCGAGCTCGGCGGGTACTCCGATATCACATAGAAAGTCTCTCACGGGTAAGAGAAAACGTCCGTAATCCGTTCGCTCGCCCATGTCTGTGAAAAACGAAAAATTTATGTTTCCGAGATCGTGATATACCGTCCCGCCGCCACTGCCGCGCCTGTATATAGGTACCCCGCGCCGCTCGCACTGCGTCAGAGAAACCTCTCCGTACGCATTCTGATTCTTTCCGATGATAACCGAACGCTCCCCCCGCCAAAGCATAATGTATTCGCCCGAAACATAGTTTTCGAGAATATATTCCTCGGCAGCCAAACAAAACGCAGGATCGTTCGATTGATTGATTATTCGTATCATGATTCAATAACTTGTCGTAATTCAGTCCGAAGAGCGGAGGCGGTTTTTGACTTCAAAATCAAAATTAACTTAATCCGCTACTCAACCTTAAGCCGAAAGAGCGGAGAATTTCACCACAGTGAAATTCTCGAGGAGGCGGTTTTTGACTTCAAAATCAAAATTTACTTAATCCGCCGACACGAGAGCGGGGTGTATCACTCCACTACTAAGCAACTGCATATCCCCGCGCAAACCTTAAACTTAAAGAGCGGAGAATTTCACCACAGGTGAAATTCTCGGGAGCGGGGTGTATCGCTCCACTACTAAGCTAATCTAAATCCCCGCTCAGCCCTTAAGCCGAAAGAACGGAGAATTTCACCACAGGTGAAATTCTCGGGAGCGGGGTGGTTGACTCCACTACTAAGCTAATCTAAATCCCCGCTCACTAGTCCGGATTTCTCTCGCCGAGTACAATACGATACTTTTGATAGAAGCTCTCGTAGTAGTCTCCGTCAAGAGCATCCCTTATCTTCTGCATAAGCTCGTTGTAAAAATATAGATTGTGCATAACCGCAAGACGCATTCCCAGTGCTTCCTTCGCCTTGATAAGATGACGTATGTACGCTCTCGAATGATGACGGCACGCGGGACAGCCGCAGTTTTCGTCAATCGGACGAGGATCGTTCAGATATTTCTCGTTAAGAAGATTCATCTTGCCGTTCCACGTGAAAAGATTTCCGTGACGTGCGTTTCTCGACGGCATAACACAGTCGAAAAAGTCTACTCCGCGGTGTACTCCCTCTACTATGTTCTGAGGTGTTCCCACTCCCATAAGATATCTCGGCTTCTCCTTCGGCATGTACGGCTCTACCGCTTCGATAATACGGTACATCTCCTCCGTCTCTTCACCGACCGCAAGTCCGCCTATGGCGTATCCGTCTGTGTCAAGCTCGCGTATCTGCTCCATGTGGCGTATTCTGAGATCCGCGTATGTGCTTCCCTGATTTATTCCGAATAAAAGCTGATGCGGATTTACCGTGTCCTCGAGTCCGTTGAGCCTGCTTAACTCAGTCTTGCAGCGCAGTAGCCACCTTGTCGTTCTGTCGCATGAGTTTTTCACATAGTTGTACTCGGCGGGATTCTCTATGCATTCGTCAAACGCCATAGCTATGGTCGAACCGAGATTCGACTGTATCTGCATCGACTGCTCGGGGCCCATGAAAATGCGCTTTCCGTCTATGTGAGACGCAAAATATACGCCTTCCTCCTTGATTCGTCTCAGACTCGCCAGAGAGAATACCTGAAATCCGCCGCTGTCCGTAAGAGTCGGTCTGTCCCAGCCTGTGAACTTCTGAAGTCCGCCCAAATCGTGTATCAGCTTGTCACCCGGTCTGATGTGAAGATGATACGTGTTGGACAGCATTACCTGACAGTTCACATCCTTCAGGTCGTATGCCGAAAGTCCGCCCTTTATCGCGGCGCTGGTAGCCACATTCATAAATACGGGCGTTTCTATTGTGCCGTGAGCCGTGATAAGCCTTCCTCTTCTCGCCTGACTCTGCGCATCGGTTTTATCAAGAATAAACATTTTATACCTCTGTTAGTTTAATTTTCATGTTTTCGTCTTTGCTTTCGCATTTGTTTCGGCATCCGTTCGTCTCTATCTGCCGAATTGCCTGTCTATCGATGACTTTTTTATTTCAAACGCAACAGGCCGCCCGTGCGGACACGTTCTTATAACACTCGAGCCTTTCTCGGGCGTCATGAGAAGCCTGTCGCATATCCATTTTATGTGTACGTTGTCGTATACCCGTCCGCCCTTTATTGCGGCCTTGCATGACGCCTGCCACAGCCTTGTCTCAAAAAATCCCGTCGCGGCAGACTCCACACTCGCGGTAGCATCCGACAGCTTACCCGCAAGTGACGTAAATAATTCCTCCGCCGCACTTCTGTCAAGCGTGTCGGGAATGGAGTACACATCGACCTTGTAGGTGGATGCACCCGTTTTCTCCGCGGTATAGCCGAAGCCCAGCGCTTTGATTTTGTCTCCGTATTCCTCGAGTGCGATTATCTCGGGTGAAAGAAGGCTGATTTCTATCGGCGTGAGAAGCATCTGACCGCCTATCGCGGTTTTCGAATCCGCCGCAAGCCCCTCACGCATTTTTCTGCACAGCTCATCGAATATTATCCTCTCATGTGCCGCGTGCTTGTCTATCATGAGGATTTCCTCGCCTATCTGAACGATAACATACGTGTTGAACGCCTCTCCGATGATTGTGTACTCGGGTATTTTCGAGGGATCAAACGCGCATATCTCGGCGTACGGATCGTTTTCGGATGTCACATTCGTGTGCGTTTCCGCGTGAGTGTCGGCGTGCTCTTTTCCTTTGCCGCCGTCGTGTCTCACAGAGTCGTCTTCCGTCACCTCAGGTTCCGTGACAGGGAATTTTGAATCATCGTTTGTTTCCGTATCGCCGCCCCCGGCACTCGTATAACGTGCGGCCTGAGCAAAGCTCGGCAGCTCTATATCGGTAGTCGGCTTTGCATTCTGCCGCGGCCGATAAGCCGCTTCGCCGCCCGTGACTGCATTATCGACAAAGGGGGTGTCCGTAACGGTTTTGACCGAGGCGGTTTTAGCCGTAACGGTTGTATCCGCAACGGATGTATCCGTAACATGCCTGCTCAGATTGTATTTTTCATATACTCCCGAATAGTCGGGTACCGATGCGGTTGCCTTGCTTTTCTCACCCGTCACATGAGACGCCGACGACTGTGTCATGGTAAGCTGGTTCGCTTTCGGCTCCTTTTTGTCGAGCGGAACAAACGCATTTGTAATCTGTGAGGACGAATAGCCTCCCGCGCTTTTCACCGTGCCGCTTTGTCCGTACGAAATCTTCATTTCGAGCTGCGGACGATTGACCGATGCCTCGAGCGCACTTAAAACGGCGTAGTAAACCGCATCGAATATTACCTTTTCGTTCGCGAATTTAACCTCGAGCTTTGCGGGATGCACGTTTACGTCAACAGCCGCGGGGTTTAATATAATGTTCAAAACACAGAACGGAAACTTGTCATGCGGTATTTTGGAGGCATATGCCTGCTCGATGGCGGCCGACGCCGTTTTCGACTTTATATATCTGCCGTTTATGAAAAAGTTTTCCATGTTCCGATTGGAGCGAAACATATCGGATTCCGACGTGTAGCCTTCAATCCTGATCCCGTTTTCCTCTCGGTCTACCTTCAGCGCGCGCACGGCTGTATCCTTGCCGAACAGAGCCCATATAGCTTCTTTCAGCTCTCCGCTGCCCGACGTCATGAACTTTACCTCACCGTCGGAAATAAATTTGAACGATATCTCCGGATGCGACAGCGCGATTTTCTCTATAACTCCTCCGATGGCTACCGCCTCGGTGGAGTCCTTCTTTAAGAATTTTCTGCGTGCGGGAACGTTATAGAACAAGTCCTCGACAATGACGGTCGTGCCCTCACGGCAGCCCGTGTCGCTTATGTTCTTTATTCTTCCGCCGTCCGCTTCGAGAAGTGCTCCCATTTCCGCTCCGGGCAGCTTCGAGTATATTCTGAACCGAGATACCGACGATATGGCGGCCAGTGCCTCGCCTCTGAAGCCGAGAGTCGTTATGGAGTTTAAATCCTCCGCATTCTTTATCTTGCTCGTGGAATGCCTCTTTATCGCAGGTGCCAAGTCTTCCTTTTCGATTCCGCACCCGTCATCGGCTACTCGTATAAACGCAACTCCGCCGCGCTGTATTTCAAGTGTTATGTGATGCGCTCCCGAATCTATCGCGTTTTCGAGCAATTCCTTTACTGCGGATGCGGGTCGGTCGACTACCTCTCCCGCCGCAATGAGGTTGGCAACCTCAAAGCTCAGTAAATTTATTTTTCCCATTACTTAATTATTTAAAGCATTTTTTTCAGCTCG
>CAVIJI010000001.1:6315-22492 GCA_963642885.1 bacterium | reverse complement strand
CTCGTAGATGAGGTTCAGTGCCTCAATCGGTGTGAGCGTGTTTATATCGGTTTTACGCAGCTTTTCGGCTATTTCATCGTTGATTATATCCCCGAAGCTCATCGAAACAACCTCGTCGGAGGCGTTTTTCGCCTTCACGGCCTTCTTTGCCTCGGGAACCTTTTCGTCTCCCTCGAGAGAGGCGAGTATTTCCTTCGCTCTTCGCGTTATTTCCCCCGGTACTCCCGCGAGACGCGCAACCTCGATTCCGTAGCTGTCGTCCGCCGGGCCTCTCACTATCTTACGCAAAAATGTAACGTCGTCTCCGCGCTTCTTTGCGGCAACGTTGTAGTTTACGATTCCGTGCATTTCTCCCTCGAGAGATGTCAGCTCGTGATAGTGCGTCGCAAACATGGTTTTCGCTCCGATTTTCCGTCCGACCGTGTACTCGGCTACCGCACGTGCAATGCTCATTCCGTCGTATGTGGAGGTTCCGCGTCCGATTTCGTCGTATACGATAAAGCTGCGCTTGGTCGCGTTGTTCAGTATGTACGCCACCTCACGCATTTCCAGCATGAATGTCGATTGTCCCGACGCCAAATCGTCCGATGCGCCCACTCGTGTGAACAGCTTGTCCACGATTCCTATTCTCGCATACGCTGCCGGCACAAACGAGCCGAGCTGTGCCATGAGTATGATAAGAGCGTTCTGCCGCATATATGTGGACTTACCCGCCATATTCGGCCCCGTGATAAGCATCAGCGTGTTGTCGTTTGTGTCGAGATACGCGTCATTCGGAACAAAATACGCGTCATCCACGAACTTCTCGACAACGGGATGCCGTCCGCTCTTTATGTCAACAACATCACTGTAATCAACCGTCGGACAAACATATCCGTTTTGTACCGCAACCTCCGAAAGAGACAGAAAAACATCGAGCTTTGCCAACGCCTCCGCAGAGGAGCGTATCCGTGCGGACGCATCGTTTACCTTGTCGCGTATCTCCGTGAAAATCTCGTACTCGAGCGACTTCAGCTTGTCCTCCGCACCGAGTATCGTCGCCTCCATATCCTTCAGCTCGTCCGTGATGTATCTTTCCTTGTCGGACAGCGTCTGCTTGCGCACGTATCCGTCGGGCATTTTCTCGACCGCGGAACGGGGAATCTCTATATAATACCCGAATACACGGTTATAGCCTATCTTCAGCTTCGATATTCCCGTTTTTTCTTTTTCTTTTTGTTCGGCTGTTTTAATCCAGTCCTTTCCGTTTGACATAATATACCGCAGCTGATCGACATCTGCATTGTAGCCGGGCTTTATTATTCCGCCCTCGCGGATGACAAACGGAGGATTTTCTTCTATCGAATTGTCTATGAGCTCGTAAATGTCGCCGAGCTCGTCCATACCCTCGGCAATATCCTTCAGCGCACCGCTGGCAATTCCCGAAAGCATTTTCTTAATATCCGGCAAAACGGACGCCGTCTGAGCTATCGCCCTCAAATCGCGTCCTCCCGCCGTTCCGTACGAAACCTTAGTTATGAGCCTTTCAAGGTCAAGGACGGACTTAAGCTTTTCACGTATCTCCTCGCGCAGCATGAAGTTGTCAAACAGCTCGCTTACCGCCTCCTGCCGTGAGATTATTCCCGCGGCATTCGTCAGCGGATGCTCTATCCACTGTCTGATAAGGCGTGCTCCCATTGATGTCTCGCATCTGTCGAGTACCCAGAGAAGCGATCCGCGCTTTTCCTTGGTAAGCATGGTTTCGCACAGCTCCAAATTTCGCCTTGTCGATAAATCCATCTCAAGATATGCCGACGAATCGTAATACGTCAGATTCTTGAGATACGATATATCGGTTTTCTGCGTTTCTTCTATGTATTTGAGTGCCGCACCTACCGCTATCACCGCGAATCGCGGCCTGCCCGAGGTGGAGTCGGCGGAAAACTGTTTCTCCGTTCTTTCAATCGCCTCGTCGGGATCGAAATAATCGCTTGCCGCCTCGGTCAAAAGCACCTTCATACGCTTCTTTATGTGCTCCGCGACCTTCGGCAGCGACTTCGAGGCACAGTTTAAGATTATCTCGCGCGGGGAATACGTGGAAAGCTCGTTTATAATGTCGTCCTCGGAATATCTGTCGCGGAAGGCAGTCGCCGTCATAAACGCGGTGGATATGTCCGAGAAGCACATTCCCGCCGAGCTTCCGTCATAATAAATCGTTGCGAGGTAATTGTTTGCTCTTTCATTCAAAAGATCGGTTTCGATGAGCGTTCCCGGAGTGATAATCCTCGTTACCTCACGCTTCACGAGATTTTTCGCGAGCTTGGGGTCCTCCATCTGCTCGCATATCGCAACCTTGTATCCTTTTTCTATGAGCTTTCCTATGTACGGCTCACAGGAATGATACGGAACACCGCACATAGGCGCACGATCCTCTTCCCCGCAGTCACGTCCGGTCAGGGTTAAGTCGAGCTCGGCCGACGCCGTCTGCGCATCCTCATAAAACATCTCGTAAAAATCACCGAGACGGTACATGAGAATATAATCCGGGTATTGATTTTTGATTTCAAAATACTGCTGCATCATCGGGGTCATGCGCAAAAACCTCTGTATTTTCTTATTAATTCTCGATATTTAAAGTAAAATCTTAATGTGATGCTCTACGCTCGAAAACTTCAAGCCGAAGAGTATCCCGCCTCGATTTGAACCCAACCTCGGAGAATTTTCCCCCACAGGGAAAATTCTCGATAAGCGGGCGGTTAGCTTACAATTCAAGCCGAACTATATCCCACATCGATTTGAACCCAACCTCGGAGAATTTTCCCCCACAGGGAAAATTCTCGATAAGCGGGCGGTTGGCTTACAATTTAAGCTGTACTATATCCCGCTTAGTGGCCGCAGCCGCAGGAGCCGCCGCAGGATGAGCAGTCGTGTGAGCAGGGACGCTCGCCTGTGATGACAAACTGAAGCTCACCGTAGATTTCCTGCGTGAGAGCATCAAACTCCGTCTTTGCCGCAACATATGCCGTGTATACGGGATGTGTGGTTATAGTGTCGTAGAGAGAGTCTATTCTCGCCTGAACCGCGGACTTGAATTCATCCGTTGCCATAGCGTCTCCCGCGGGCTTGTTGTATGCGTCCGCAAGAAGGTTCTGCTGCGTGTTGTACTCGCCGATAAGTGCCGTCAGCTCTTCGGAATGCTCGTAATCCGATATTGTGCTCTGTATTCTCTTGCATCTCTCGTCAGCCTTGACAAGCTCTCCGAGCTGTGCGATAACATCCTTCATTTCCTGTGTGAGTTTTTCTTCCATTTTCGTATTTTTCCTTTCAGAATTTTTTATTTATATAATTAAAAATTATAAGCCTATATAAGCTCTCCGTGCATACAGAAGGTCTCCGCTCCCGTGATTTTAACATTCACAAACGAGCCTATCATTTCCTTCGGTGCGCGGAAATGTATCGGACGTACACAGTCCCCTCTTCCCGTCAGCATGTCGCTGTCGGTTTTGCTCTCCTCCTCCGCAAGTATACGCATCGTCCTGCCGACGAATCTCGCGTTTTTCTCATCGGATATCGCGTTCTGCAGCTTCAGCATTCTCTCGAATCTCTCCGTCGATACCTCGTGCGGCACCTGTTCCATTTTCGCCGCGGGTGTTCCCTCTCTCGGTGAGTATATGAACGAGAATATCATGTCATATCCGACCTTTTCGAGCATCGTAAGCGTGCCGCGGAAATCCTCCTCGGTCTCCCCCGGGAAGCCTACGATTATGTCCGATGTAAGCGATACGTCCGGCACAAGCTCTCGCAGTCTCGCTATTTTTTCGAGATACGCCTCCGTGGTATAGCGGCGGTTCATGTCGTGAAGTATCTTGTCCGAGCCCGACTGGAGCGGAAGATGAAAATGCTTCACAACCTTCTCTTCCTCGGCCATAACACGGAACAGCTCCTCAGACGCGTCCTTCGGGTGGCTCGTCATGAATCTCAGTCTGAAGTCACCGTCAAGCGCACATATCTTACGCATAAGCTCGGCAATGTTTTCACCGTTCTCTCCCTTATAGGAGTTCACATTTTGTCCGAGAAGGGTTATGTCCTTCGCACCGCCGTCTATCAGCTGTCTTGCCTCGTTAAGAATATCCTCCGTCGAGCGGCTTCTTTCACGTCCTCTGACATACGGCACAATGCAGTAGGTACAGAAATTATTGCAGCCGTACATGATGGACAGCCATGCCATGTGCTTAGAGGTACGGTTAATCGGCACTCCCTCGTCTATTTTCCATTCCTCGCTCAGCACAAACGAGCGCTTTCCGCCCTCGATTGCGTTGAGTACCAGCTCGGGTATGCGGTGAATCGCTCCCGTGTCGAATGTAAACGAAACATAAGGATAGCTCATTTTCAGCTTGTCCGCACGGCTCTTCTGAGTAACCATGCATCCGCCTACGCCGATTATAACCGACGGGTCGGCATCCTTGATATGCTTGTACTGTCCGATTATGGAAAGCGCCTTTTTCTCCGCGTGCTCTCTTACCGCGCACGTGTTCACGAGAATAAGCTCGGCATCCTCGGGACGTGACGCGGGCGTGTAGCCCATCATCGTACAGTATCCCGCAAGACGCTCGCTGTCGGCCTCGTTCTGCTGACATCCGAAGGTCTGAATGAAATATTTCTTCTCTTTTCCCGACTCACGTACAAGCTCTTTGACTCTGGCGGCTGTTTTCAGCTGAGGAGCGACTTCTTTATCGATAATTTTTGATTCAATATAGTTTTCCAGCATTCCGTACCTTACTTTTTCAATTCGAATTTCTCTCCGATTCCCGGAGTGGTTATTATTTCGCCGTCTGCGGTTACCATAACGGCTTCAAATGATATTTTGCCTTCGTTGTAGAACTCAAGCGCCGCGTCCGCTCCCATCACGAACAGCGCGGTCGATAAGGCGTCTCCCGCCGCTCCGTTCGAGGATATAACCGCCACGCTCGACAGTCCCGATTCGGCGGGATATCCCGTTTTCGGGTCTATTATATGGTGATATCTCTTTCCGTTGTAATCGAAATATCTCTCGTAATCTCCCGACACCGACACAAAGCCCGACGTGAGATAACAGTAGCCTATCACGTCGGAGGTATCATCGGGATTTCTTATGCCTATCTTGTATTCTTCTCCGTCGGTCTTTTTTCCGAACACTCCTATGTTTCCTCCGACGGATACGAGTCCGTACTCCACATCAGTCGTGTCGAGATACTCGAGCAGCTGCTGTGCCGCCATTCCCTTTCCTATGCCGCCGAAATCGATTTTAACCGAAACATCGAGCTTTGATATTCTCTCTCCCGTGATCTTTACCTTGTCTCTGCCGCAGTGCGACATTGCCTCGGCAATTTTCGTCTCACTCGGAGGAGTCGTGCTGTGCGTAACGTCCCACAGCTCTGTCAGACAGCCGAGAGTATAATCGTATGCTCCGTCCGTCAGCTCCGACACGGTTTCGGCCGTATCGAGCAGAGACAGCATGGTTTCGTCCGCGGACAGGATATAGTCGTAATCGGAATTCAGTCGGTAAACATCGCTGTCCGCGTTATGACTCGATATCGACGAATCTATATCCACCAGTATCTCCGAGCACTTATTCGCAACCTCGCTCAGGTATTTGTCGTCAAGCGCGGCACCGTTTTTTTCACGCGCGAGCTTGATTGTGACGTAGGTATCCATTATGAAGTAATTGTATTCCGCGTACTCACCGACCTCTTCCGAGCACGACGGCAGTAAAAACAGCACCGAAAGCATCGCGAGAACGAAAGAAATATATTTTACGCACCGTTTCGAAGGATGCATAATCATACCCCCTTTTCATATATTTTTTCAGGCAGCATTATCATTACCGCTCCGCACAGCGTGCCGAACACAGCCGACGCAAGCACCAGCACGGGTGCATACGAAAGCACCGACGAGCCTGCGGCGGCATACGCCGCGATAAGCTGTCCCGTATTATGCGCGAGAGCGCACAAAACCGAAATTCCGATAAAGCTCAGTCCGAGATTACGCCGCTTCAGAAACGCCAGTGTCAGCAGCGACAAAGCCGAGCCGAGCAGCGAAAAAATCAGCGTCGTTATATTTCCGAACAAAAGAAACGATATTATAATTCGGCAAAGCGACACCGCCGCGGCATCGGGCAATGAGCATCGATACGCACACACGGTGAGCGCTATGTTTGTCAGACCGATTTTCGCCCCGGGAAGCGCGAACGACGGGAGAAAGCTCTCGACATACGAAAGTGCGAGCGCAAGCAGAACAAACACCGCATCGCACGCGATTCTCGCCGTTTTTCTGTCGGAACGCATTTTATCCTCTCCTTTATCCCGCGGTTCCGTCGGACGACAATTCTCCGTCCACCGAAATAATCAGGTGTCCGGGAATGCACACAATACTCTCGCCCGTACGTGATATTTCGCCGGTTCTTACGCAGACGCAATCGGGGCAGTCCGCTTCGACAACCGCTACGGAGCCGTTTTTTACCGTGACCGTATAATGATATCCCGCCGACGTTACATCAAGCTCCCTGTCCTTGCCGAGAGAATAGCTCGTCTCCTCTCCGTCAAGAGACAGCGTGAAATTTCCGCCGCTCTCTCCCACGGTGTACCGCATGAGAAGCACTCCGAGCAGCACGACGGCAATGATGAGGAACACATCCTGTATTGTTATTTTTTTCGGCGGCACGTTTTCCTCCGATAATTCAACATAATATCGCAATGGTATTATACACGAAAAACGTGCGAAAGTAAAGAGCTTTATATTAAAGTACAAAGATTTGTGACGGGTCGAAAATTCACATATACACATAGAATTCCGCGCCGAAATGATATATAATGCGCTTAACTTACGTATATCGGAAAGGATTATGCTATGCATTCACAAAGAAAAATAGGCATTATAGGTCTCGGACACGTCGGAGCACATGTGGCGAACAGCATACTGCTTCAGGGCATCGCGGATGAACTGTACCTTTGCGGCCTGCATGACCAAAAGGTCATATCCGAAGCACAGGATCTTCATGATTCGCTCAGCTTTGTTCCGTATAACACACGCATCGTTAACTGCGGAAATCAGTATGAGCTTCTCTCGGAATGCGATATCATCGTAAACAGCGCGGGAGATGTCGGACAGTCGTCCAAGAGCCGTGACGGAGAGCTGTTCACCTCAACCGAATCCGCGAACACATTCGTAAACAGAATAGTCAATGCGGGCTTTGACGGAATTCTCGTTTCCGTCGCCAATCCGTGCGACGTCGTATGTACCGCGATCTGGAAGCTCACGGGATACAATCCCTCGAAAATAATCGGCACGGGCTGCGGTCTCGACTCCGCTCGTCTCCGTTCCGAAATTTCAAAGGTTACGGGCATCAGTCCGAAGTCAATCGACGCCTATATGATAGGTGAACACGGCTTCTCGCAGGTTGCCGCATGGAAGGCCGCTTCCATAGCGGGCAAGAAGCTCTCGGAGCTGGCAGTGGAATTTCCCGAGCAATACAACTTCGACCTCGCCGAAATCGAGGAAAAAGCGCGCAAGGGCGGCTACGTAACATACGCGGGCAAGGGCTGTACCGAATACGCGGTTGCCAACTGCACCGCGCGAATCTGCTCCGCGATTCTGCATAACGAGCACGCCGTTTTGTCCGTATCGACTCTCATGAACGGACAGTACGGTGAGGAGGGCATTTACACATCCCTTCCGTGTGTCATAGGCGGTGACGGCGTTGAGCAGATTTACACCCTTGATCTGTCCGATGCGGAGCTGAACGGCTTCAGAAAAAGCTGTGCGCATATCAGAGAAAACCTCGAGCGCATAGGATTTTGAGGAAAATACCGATATAAGCTCCGTTCGCAGGTGCGTTATTGATTTAACGATACGGTTACGCAAAAAAGACTCCGTAAACGGAGTCTTTTTTCATGCCGTAATAACGGCAAAACAAAAAGCAGACTCGTTGCCGAATCTGCTTTATGCGGAAAACGGGACTTGAACCCGTATGGTGTGTACCACACGCCCCTCAAACGTGCGCGTCTGCCAGTTCCGCCACTTCCGCGTGTGCCATGTGATTGCCTCACTGACAGACTGTATTATACCACAGCACACACGCCTTGTCAAGTGAAAACGAAAAGATTTTTACGCGTATTTTTTGTTTTCACGCCTCCGCGTTGTTTTCCTTGTATTGCTCGATCATTTTCTCGAGCCGTTTGGTAAGTACTTTTTCGGATGAGGAATATTTGCTCGCGAATGTATTCTCGTTCATTGCCGCGGAGTGAATGATGCTCTGAAGGAATGTGTTGAGAGACTGATGCCATGCGAGAGCAAATGAGTTTCCGAGACCGTCATGGATAATATCTATCATCCGAGCGGACTCGGTATCACGTGTGTATTTAATCTTCAGCGAGTTCTCGTAATATGCGGGAAGCACGCTCTTCGAGGATTCACGCGACAATACCTCGAGCACCGCGCTTACAAACGACAGTCTGTCCTCGGGCATTGTAACGGGCATAAGACCGATTTCGGATGTATCGTGAGCGGATGTGATATAATTCTCCTGCTTATCGTTGAGCTTCGGATACGGAATCACACCGATTTCATGCTCGGACGAGCGGAGATAATCGCTCTCGAGTGAGCCGAGCTGCTGATATCCGATGATAAGCACATTTCCCGCGGCAAACTGCTCGAGCGTCAGCGGCTGGTTATCGCTGAACAGCGTAAGCGCCCCCGTGCCGTCGGCGTTCCACAGCTTATACATCTTGTCGCACATGAGAATCGTGCGTTCGTTGTTCATTGTAAGCGTCGGGTATCCTTCATCGTCACGTCCGAGGTACTCGACTCCCGTGGAAACAGAGAACGGAATAAACGGACCCCAATCCTGGAACACCGCAAAGCCGAGTGTGTCGCCGACATCCTTTACGCCGTTGCCGTTTGTGTCGACATATGCGCCGTTTACAAGCTCCGTCATTTTGTCAAGCGTCCAGTCTCCCGCGAGAACAATATCATACAGCTCGTCGCCGTCGCCGTAGAAACTCGAGTAAAGCTCCTTGTTGTATACGAGGCAGTGAGCTGTGCGAAGCGTATCGATGATAAAGTCACTTGCCATGATGAAGGTGTCGCCTTCTCTGAACGCGATATCCTTCATGAAATTTCCGTACCAGTACGGCTGAGAGAAATCGAAATACTCGCCCTTGTCGGCGGAATGGAACATTCCCTCGACAGTCAGTCCCGCGAGTCCGTACAGGTCGTTTATGACGAGCTCATACGCATCGTCTCCCGCCATGATGTAGGTACGCATGTCATTCTGCACCTTGTCGTAGTCGAAATCGCTCTGCGTGAAAACGAGATTTACGTTCAGCAGCTCCTCGACACTCGAGTTTCTCTCGAACGCCGCGTCTCCCGCCGCCTCTCCCGTAAGCTCCTCCGGCCCCTCAATCAGAAAATTCGACGACTTGAGAGATGCCGAAGCGTCGTTCGCGCTTGTGTATACCCTGAAGTCCTGTCCGCCGTAATCGAAATCGGCAAACGGATCGGGAGCCTCGGTTTCGCCCTCGGTCTCTGTCTCGGCAGCCTGTGCCGCGGTTTCCTCCGTCACTCCCTCATCTCCGCTCTCGGCGCATCCGTACAGCGCGTATGCCGACAGAAGCAACGACAGAATCAGGATGTATGCGGTTATGCGTTTCATAAATATTTCCCTCTTGTAAAATTAATATGACATTATGTTAATTATACGGTATTATCTTCGGTTTGTAAAGCGTTCATCGTAAAAATACAACACAACATCGCGATAAACAAATCGATATTGCTTTTTCCCCCGAAAAGATGTATAATAATACGATTTAATTATACGGGGGAAAGTACAGTGAGCAGTTCGGGAAATGATTTAATCGCACATATGGAAGAGGCTATGCCGAAATTGTCCAAGGGGCAGAAAAGGATAGCCGAATTCATAATAAACAACTACGATAAGGCGGCATACATGACGGCGTGCGCTATGGGCAGTGAGGTCGGAGTATCCGAATCCACCGTCGTGAGATTCGCGAACGAAATGGGATTCGACGGTTATCCCGAGCTTCAGGCGCAAATCAGAGACACGGTTCGCGTAAGACTCACCTCAGTTCAGAGAGTAAACGTCGCCAATCACAGAATGGGTGAGGACGATGTTATCGACCATGTGCTCAATGCCGACGCGGAAAAGATCAAATCCACCCTCGAGCAAATCGACAGAGCCGCTTTCGCCGAGGCGGTAGACCTTATTCTGGGCGCGAGAAACATATACATTCTCGGAATGCGTTCCTCGGCAGTGCTCGCGGAATTCATGAATTACTATTTCGGTCTGCTTTTCGACAACGTCAGACTCATCAGACCTGCGGGAGGAAGCGAAATATTCGAACACCTCATGAAGGTGCATGCGGATGACGTTTTCGTTTCGATAAGCTTTCCGCGCTACACGACGACTATTGTAAATGCCACGGAGTATGTCTCAAGGACGGGGGCAAAGGTAATTGCGATAACCGATTCCCTCTCATCCCCCATCGTGCCTCATGCCGCGGTAACTCTTACCGCCAAAAGCGAAATGGCATCGTTCGCGGACTCGCTTGTGGCGCCCATGAGCATAATAAACGCGATGATTGCGTACATCGGAAAGAAAAAGCATCAGGAGGTCACCGAAACTCTCGGAAAGCTCGAAAACGTTTGGAAGGAATACAACGTCTATACAGGCGGAAACACCGATAAAAATGAATAAGCTGTATGATATCGCCGTAGTCGGCGGAGGAGCCGCGGGAATGATGGCGGCCATAGCCGCACACGACACGATGTACGGCGGAAATATCGTCATAATCGAAAAAAACAAATACACGGGACGTAAAATCGGCATTACGGGCAAAGGCAGATGCAATCTCACAAACAACTGTGCCGTAAACGAGCTGCTCGAGGCGGTTCGCTCCAATCCGAAGTTCCTTTACGGAGCCGTAAATAAATTCACACCGTCCGACACGATGGCTTTCTTCGAGGACGCGGGCGTACCGCTCAAGACCGAGCGCGGCAGAAGGGTTTTCCCGCAGTCCGACAAGGCCTCCGACATACAGTTCGCATTCGACAGGATGATAAAGGAATGCGGCATCGAGGTAATGTACAATTCCGCCGTAAGCTCGATTGAGACCGATGACGGCCGCTTTGTCGTAAGAACACAGCGCACCGCGGTATCGGCACGCACCGTAATAGTATCCACGGGCGGGCTTTCGTACCCGCTGACGGGCTCTACGGGAGACGGACACAGAATACTGTCCGACATGGGAGTGAAAATAACACCGCTCTCCCCTTCTCTCGTGCCGATTGAGACAACGGAGGATTACTCGGAGCTGTCGGGTCTCACATTGAAAAACGTCGAGATGACCGTGTGCGATAAAAACGGCAGGGAGGTCTTCTCGGAAAGGGGCGAGATGCTGTTCACGCATTTCGGCGTGAGCGGGCCGCTTGTGCTTTCCGCCTCTGCCGATATGCAGTCGAATCCGCCGAGCTCATACACCATGAAAATAAATCTCAAGCCCGCTTTGAGCGAGGAGGAGCTTGACCGCCGACTCATATCGGATCTTACGGAAAATTCGGCTAAGGATTTCATAAACTCACTCGGAGGACTTCTCCCGCAAAGGCTCATCGAAACCGTTGTATATCGCTCGGGAATCGCACCTCACAAAAAGTCGGGAAGCATCACACGTGCCGAGAGACAGTCTCTGTCTCACACACTGCGTGAGTTCGGAATAGGAATAAAAGGCTTCCGGCCGATTGACGAGGCGATTATAACCTCGGGCGGCGTGGACGTCTCCGAAATAAGTCCGAAAACAATGGAGTTAAAAAAGCATTCCGGAATATTCGTCTGCGGAGAGCTCATCGACATAGACGCGTACACGGGCGGATACAATCTCCAGCTCGCCTTCTCTACGGGACATCTCGCCGGAAAGAGCGCGGCCGAAAAAGTCCTCGGGGCGGATTCGTGAATCGGACAACGACACAAAAACATACATAATGAACGGAGCGGATTATGAACAACAATTTTTCTCATTTAAGAGTCGCGCTCGACGGCCCGAGCGGCGCGGGTAAAAGCACCATCGCCAAGGAGGTCGCGAAAAGAACGGGACTGATTTACGTCGATACGGGCGCGCTGTACAGAACCGTGGGCCTTTATGTATCGGAGCATAACATCGCGTGCGACGACAAAGACGGAATCATCGCGTGTCTGCCGGACATCGACATAAAGCTCGCGTATGAGAACGGCGAGCAAAAGGTTTATCTGAACGGAGAATGCGTCGGAAACAAAATCCGTACGGAAAACGCATCGGTTTATTCGTCCGCGGTTTCGAAGATTCCCGAGGTGCGGGAGTTTCTCCTCGGCCTTCAGAGGAGTCTCGCGCACGGCGGCGGAGTCATAATGGACGGACGTGATATCGGTACGGTCATAATGCCCGAGGCGGAGGTTAAGGTATTCATGACGGCATCTCCCGAGGTAAGGGCAAAGAGAAGATACGACGAGCAGATTTCAAAGGGGATTGACGTATCCTACGAGGAAATACTCGATGCTATTATAAAAAGAGACCGTCAGGATTCGGAGCGCGACACCGCTCCGCTCAAGCCCGCCGAGGATGCGGTGATATTCTACAATGACGACTGCGGCATCGAAAAATGCGCCGAATATATAATAAAACTTATGGAAGAGAAAATAATATGAGCTTTTACAGTCGGTTTTACAAAACATTCGAGCCGTTCGTATCATGGCTCTACAGAATCGACGCTCACGGAACGGAAAACATACCGAGCGGCGGTGCGCTGCTCGCGTCCAACCATACATCCTTTTCGGATGTGCTTGTCATCTCCGCCGCATCAAAGCGTCAGGTTCGCTATATGGCGAAGAAGGAGCTTTTCGGAACTCCCATCGCACCCCTTATAAAGGCTCTCGGAGCGTATCCCGTCGACAGAGGCGGTGCGGACGTGAAAAGCATAAAGAACACCTTATCTCTCATCGAAAGCGGTGAGCTGGTCGGAATCTTTCCGCAGGGACACCGTCACGGCGGAGAGGATCCGAGACAAACGGAAATCAAAGCGGGAGTCGGCTTTATCGCATACCACACGAAGGCGCAAATCGTCCCCGTGTTCATAGAAAACAGCAGAATGAAAACGGGAGTATTCCGTAAGAATCACGTTACCTTCGGCACCCCCGTTACCTTCGAGGAGCTCGGCTTTTCCAAGGGCGGAAGAGACGAATACATGAGGGCATCGAGAATAATTTTCGGTCATATCTGCGCGATAAAGTACGGCAGTGATTTGCCCGACGAGCTGAAGCCGCTCTCTCCCGCACTCCGACTGTCCGCGGACGGCGGCCTAACCTGTGACCGAGTAATCGGCGACCGATTAAGTATGGGAGAAAAGACCGAATGAGCATACGCATAGCTTCTCACGCGGGCTTCTGCTTCGGTGTTCAGCGTGCCGTAAGCCGTCTCGAAAAAGCCGTAAGCGACTCCGTCGGCACAACACGCCGTGTTTACACTCTCGGAAAAATCATACATAACACACACTACACCGAGCGTGTACGCGCTATGGGTGTCGAAGAAATATCACGTGCGGAAATACCCGATATAATCCGTCGTGCCGATGACGGCGAGAAAATCACCGTCGTCATACGTGCCCACGGAGAAATAAAGGATGTATCGGACGCACTGTACGCCTGCGCGGAGAGAAACGGCGAATTCGAGCTTATCGACGGAACGTGTCCGTATGTGCGCAAGGTCAGGGACATCGCGTGCGAAAACTCCGGAGACGGAAAGATTTTTCTGCTTCTCGGAAACGCCTCTCACCCCGAGGTAGAGGGAATAATGAGCTGCGCGGAGGGTGAAAAGTATGTATTTCCCGACGAAAAATCGCTCGAAAACGCCGCAAATTCGTTGAATACCGCCAATTTTTGTATAAAAACACTATCCATTGCCGCACAAACCACACAAAATTTAGAAGAATGGAAAAAAAGTATAAATTTTATCAAAAAGGTATATACAAACGCTTTAATTTTTGATACAATATGTAATGTGACCCAAATGCGCCAGGAAGAATGTTCCGCTCTCGCGAAGGACTCGGATGTAATGATAGTTATAGGCTGCAGAGACAGTTCGAATTCAATGAAGCTGTACGATATCGCTCGTACATCCTGTAAGCGCACTTACTTTATCGAAGGAATAGAAGACTGCCCGAAGATAGATGTCACAGATTTAAAAGTGTCAATAACTGCCGGCGCGTCAACGCCGTACAGTTTAATACAGGAGGTATATAAAACCATGAACGAGCAAAATGAAAACTTTGCCGAACTTCTCGAGTCATCACTCAAACCTTTAAATACAGGAGATATCGTCGAAGGCGTAATTACGTCAATCTCACAGAACGAGATTCATGTTGACCTCGGTGCCAAGGCTACCGGTGTCATCGCACACGACAAGGCCACAGACGATCCGTCAGCTAAGCTTGATGTTCTCTACAAAGTAGGAGACGTTATCAAAGCAAAGGTAGTTAAGGTAAGCGACATCGACGGTATCGCTACTCTCGACAAGACAAGAGTAGATTCCGAATCCAACTGGAACAAGATTGTCGAAGCAAGCACAACAGGCGAAACTCTCGAGGGTAAGATTGTAGAAGCCGTTAAGGGCGGTGTCATCATCTCCATTAACTCCGTAAGAGTATTCATCCCCGCATCACTCACAGGCGTTCCGAAGGACGGAGACCTCTCCACACTCGTAGGAACAACACAGAAGGTTAAGGTTATCGAAATCAAGACCGACAGAAAGAGAGCTTACGCTTCCATCCGTGCCGTTGCACGTGAAGAGAAGAAAGCCAAGGAAGAAGCTTTCTGGAATGCAATCGAAGAAGGCAAGGAATTCGACGGCGAGGTTAAGAGCCTCACTGATTTCGGTGCATTCGTTGACCTCGGCGGTGTTGACGGTATGGTTCACACATCCGAGCTTTCCTGGAGAAGAATCAAGCATCCTTCCGACGTAGTTAAGGTAGGAGACAAGATTCACGTATACGTTAAGTCCTTCGACCGCGAAAAGGGCAGAATTTCTCTCGGCTACAAGACAGAGGAAATGAACCCCTGGTACATCTTCACACAGAAGTATGCGGTAGGCGACACTGCCGAGGTTAAGATCGTAAGCCTTATGCCCTTCGGTGCTTTCGCCGAAATCGTTCCCGGCTGCGACGGACTTATCCACATCAGCCAGATTGCAGACCACAAGATCGCCAAGCCCGAAGACGAGCTTCAGGCAGGTCAGCTTGTTAACGCAAAGATTACCGCTATCGACGAAGAAAACCACAAGGTAAGCCTTTCCATCCGTGCTCTTCTCGAAGAAGCCGCTGAGGAAGCCGAAGAGGCAGACGCTCCCGCAGATAGCGAAGCAAACGACGAAGAATAATTCGATATTCGGGATACGCCGAACCGATGGGGATTTGCGTGAGAATATCACGATTTCGGTGCCTTTGACGCAAAATCAACCTTAAATCGGCGTTTCCATTAAAAACGGGAGAAAACTATAACGGTTTTTTTCCGTTTTTTTAATGCCGATATTTATCTATGAAAAATAAGTCACTCCGAATTCTTATCATTCCGCTGCTCATTGCCGTTCTTTCCCTTCTCGTATCGTGCGGAGGCTACGGCGCACCTCAGATCAGCATTTCGTTCGATGAAATCATTCACGCGGGCGGAGAACTGTGGGGTGTGGACAGCGAGGGAACATACCGTTCGTTTTTAGGTTCGAATTCTCTCGAAGGACTTGAAAACTGTGCGGCAAACGGATATAATGCGATTGAGCTTGATTTCAGCTTCACGTCCGACGACCACCTCGTGTGCATACACGACTGGAGCGCGGAATACATAGACACCATCGAAACGGGTACACCGCTGACATACGACGAATTCATGTCGTCCGAAATATTCTGGAACTTTACTCCGCTTGACGTGGAAGCGGTCGGTGCTTTTATGGAGGAGCATCCCGAGGTCTATATTATCACGGACATCAAAGAACGCTTTTCCGATGCCGTAAATGCGCTCTCGTCCGCTCTTCCGATGCTTAAGGACAGAATCGTCGTACAGATTTACTCGGAAGACGATTATTCCGTCGCGACCGATGCGGGCTTTTCGAATATAATCTACACGCTGTAC
>CAVIJI010000001.1:0-6305 GCA_963642885.1 bacterium | reverse complement strand
ATCTACCCGATGTACCGTCTCGACTGGCAAAGCAAAACCGACACAGCCGCGCTTGTGAAATTCGAGAGGAGTCATCCGCTCATCGGCTTTACCTTTGCGAAGGAGCTGTGCGATGAGAAAAATTTCGTCGGCAATCTCGGCAAAGCCGGAGTTCCGCTTTACGTACACACGGTAAATGATCCGGCGGAAATACGAAAATATCGTGCCTTGGGAGTATACGGTGTTTACACGGACGTCATATCGGCGTCGGACACCGCACCTCTCGGCGGCGATTGATTTTAAAGCAAACAAACAATAATTTATCAGGAGGATAACAAAATGTCTATTCCAAGAAATGAATATCCCCGTCCGACACTGCGCCGTGACGATAAAACATGGCTCAATCTGAACGGTCAATGGGAATTCGCGTTCGATTTCGGCAACTCCGGACGCGACAGAAAAATGTGGGAAGCCCCGAAATACGATCATGAAATCACCGTCCCCTTCGTTCCCGAATCAAAGCTTTCCGGTATCGAATATGTTGATTTCATCCCCGCCTGCTGGTACAGAAAAGAAGTTACTCTTCCCGAAGGCTGGTGCACGGAATGCGGAAAAGTACTCCTTCACTTCGGTGCCGTTGACTACTATTCCGAAATCAGAGTAAACGGTGAGCTCGCCGGCACACATCGCGGCGGCTACACTCCCTTCGTACTCGACATCACAAAGCTTCTCAAGTGCGGCGCAAACGTTATCTCCGTATTCGCCGAGGATAACGGCCACAGCAGTCTCCAGCCCACAGGTAAGCAGACCTACAACAGCTACTACAACAACGGCTGCTGCTACACACGCTGCACGGGTATCTGGCAGACGGTATGGATGGAATACGTTCCGCACAACTACATCAAGAACGTAAAAATCACTCCCGATATCGACAACGGCAAGATCGACGTTGTCGTATCCCTCGAAGGCGACAACTCCGCCGTATCCGAGGTTAAGGCTGCCGCTAAGCTCGACGGAACCACAGTATCCGAAATCACCGCAAAGGTTTGCGGAAAGTACGCTCAGTTCGAAATGCCCATTCCCGATGCTAAGCTCTGGTCACTCGAATCTCCCACACTTTACGATCTCGAGCTCACCGCAGGCAAGGACAGCGCCGTCGCTTACTTCGGAATGAGAAGCGTTCAGATAAGCGGCTACGCCATCGAAATCAACCACAAGCCCGTATATCAGCGTCTCGTTCTCGACCAGGGTTATTTCCCGAACGGCATTTACACCGCAGAATCCGACGAAGACCTCAAGCATGACATAGAGCTCTCCAAGGCCGCAGGCTTCAACGGCGCTCGTATGCACATGAAGGTATTCGAACCCAGATTCCTGTACCATGCCGATAAGCTCGGTTACCTCCTTTGGGGCGAGTTCGCAAACTGGGGTCTTGACGAGTCCGATCCCGCCGCTCTTCTCTCCATCCTTCCCGAATGGCTCACAGAGCTCGAGAGAGACTACAACCATCCTTCAATAGTAGGTTGGTGCCCCTTCAACGAAACAGGCGAAAGACGCAACAAGGACACATTCAAGGCTATGTACAACACAACACGTGCTATCGATCCCATGCGTCCCATCATCGACACATCCGGATATGTACACGTTATCACCGATATTTACGACGTACATAACTACGAACAGGATCCCGCTAAGTTCGCAGAAGCATTCAAGGCTCTCATCACAGGCGAAGGCTCCCCGTTCATCAACAATCCCAGACACGAAAAGTATGAAGGTCAGCCCTACTTCGTATCCGAGTTCGGCGGAACATACTGGAATATCGACGAAGATCCTTCTGCCGCATGGGGCTACGGTAAGGCTCCTCAGTCTCTCGATGAATTCTATGAGAGATTCGAAGGTCTCGTAAACGTACTGCTTGACAATCCCAAGATGTGCGCGTTCTGCTATACACAGCTCACCGACGTATATCAGGAAAAGAACGGTATTTACGCATTCGACAGAAGAGCTAAGTTCGACCTCGAAAAGCTCCACAAGATTATGTCGAGAAAAGCCGCTATCGAAAAGTAATTTAACATAGCACTAAGATAAAAGGTTCTGCCGCACTCCGTGCGGCAGAACCTTTTTGTTCTCGTAATGTAATTTTCAGTTAACCTCGCACTCGTCACGCATTCCCGTGACCTCTACCTCGGGAACGGGCTGCGGAGGAAGCTCGTATATTGTCTCCGTTTTCTCATCGTACACCAGCCTCTGCTCACCCGCCTCGGTTTCGACGTCGTCAGTCTCCGTCTCGGTTTCAATCTTCTCGAAATACAGCGCCTCCGTTTCGGCAGGTGTCTCGTCAACCGTATCGGCAACCGTTTCGGTAACCGTTTCGTCAACCGTTTCGCCAACCGTATCGGTTGATGTTTCGGTGACCGAAACGGCAGGCACGGTTTCCGCGGGTGCCTCCGTCTCGGGCTCGTCTCCGCCGTTCACCGTTACCTTACATCGCGGAGTAAGCATTTCCCCGCTCGGCAGTACGGCGCAGATGTAGGTTTCACCCACGCCGACAGCGGTTACCTTGTAATATATTACGCCGTTGTCCCATACATAATCAAATGAGGCGGTCGCGATTTTTTCGTTTTCGCTGATAAAAAACACGTCCCCGCCGCCGAAGTCGTCCGATGCGTAGTCAATGTACACATAGCTCTCCGCCACCTCCCCCGGAAGCATGACAAGCTCGTTTTCCGCGTTCGTTTGTTCCTGCGGAGCAGGCTCGATGTTCGGCTCTGTCGCACCCTGCACCGCAGATTCCCCCTCGGCCGCCTTCGGATCCGCACAGCCCGCAAGCAGTGACGCCGTGAATAATAATACTACGCTCAGAAATAATATTTTGTTTTTCATAACACCTCTCGTTTTTTATTATAAATCGAATAATCACTGTTTTTCTATATCACACGCCGAATTAAATGCAGCACAACGGAGTCGCCGTCGCGGTAGTTTCCCGTCAGATTCACTCCCGCTCTCATGAGCGTGTCTCCGTGGTATACTCGTCCGCTCTTCTCCTCGATGTATTCCGCGTCGGAATCAAGTCCGCGCAGCTTCACAAAATAAACGGGATGAACGGAGGTACGTATTACGACGAACGTAAACAATGCTTCCGATTTATCTTCGGACACATACATCCACGCCGCACACTTACCGTACTTGCCGTTATAGCAGTCGTTCGGCATGATAAGCCTGTATAACTCTCCCCTGTTTATCACGTTGTAGAATCTGTGGTAATCCTCCACCTGACGGCGGATGAGTGCCCTCTCGTCGTCGCTCAGCTTAGTTAAATCAAGCTCATAGCCGAACGCGCCCGCCATAGCCACGTTTCCCCTTGTGACAAACGAGCTGATTCGTCCTGTCTGATGATTCGGCGACGCGGACACATGACAGCTCATGGAGGATGCGGGATATACCATCGATGTTCCGAGCTGTATGTCGAGTCTTTCCATCGCGTCGGTGTCGTCGCTTGTCCAGTATTGCGGAGAGTAGTACAGCATAGCGGGGTCGTATCGTCCTCCGCCGCTCGAGCAGCCCTCGAGCAGTATGTGCGGATATGCCCTCGTCAGTCTGTCAAGCAAAGCGTATAAGCCGAGAACGTATCGGTGGAAAATCTCTCCTCCGCGGTCGCTGTCGAGAAGCAGACTTCCCGCCTCCGTCAGATTGCGGTTAAAATCCCACTTCACATACTCTATATTCGCGGAATCGAGCACGGAGGATATGGTGTCGAACAGATAAGAACGCACATCCTCTCTTGTCATGTCAAGCACATATTGACTTCTCGATATAGACATGTCTCGTCCGACACTCATCAGACACCAGTCGGGGTGCTTCTCATACAGCTCGCTCGCGGGAGATATCATCTCGGGTTCAAACCATATTCCGAATTTCAGTCCCATTGCGTTTACCTTATCGACAAGCGGTTTCAGACCGCCGCGCAGCTTATCCTCGTTCACAAACCAGTCTCCGAGAGAGGAGCGGTCGTCGTTTCTTTTACCGAACCAGCCGTCGTCCATGACAAGCATTTCAATACCGCATGAGGCGGCATCGGCCGCGATCGCCAGCAGCTTTTCGTCATCGAACGCGAAATATGTCGCCTCCCAATTGTTGACGAGTATGGGTCTCTCGCGGTCTGCCCATTCCCCCCGACACAGGTGCTCCCTGTACAGCTTATGATATGTGCGCGACATCTTGCCTATTCCGCCGTCGGACAAAACGATTACGGCCTCGGGTGTGACAAACTCCTCTCCGACCTCGAGCTTCCAGTCGAAGCCGTCGGGAGATATTCCCGCCATCACACGAATCATACCGAACGCATCGGTATCGCAGGTAATGTCGAAGTTTCCCGAATAAACCAGAGAAAAGCCGACGGCAAATCCGTATTCCTCCGTGGTTTCCCTCGTTACCAAAGCCGCGAAGGGATTGTGATAGTGGCTTGACGCTCCCCTCCTGCTCGACACGGATACCGCCCCGTGGCAAAGCGGCGTTCTCTCCGTGTGTCTCTCACGTCCCCAACTTCCCCACAGGTGAAGCAGCTGCGCCTCGGGCTCGACCGACACAAAATCAACGGACGCGCTGTACGCACGAAGAACATGCGCCTCCGCTTCCGATCCGTTGCGTATCACGGTACGGCGGCATATCGCGGGCAGGTCACGCATAACCGAATAGTACAGGTCATACTCCATGCCCGACGCGGAATCCGAACAATGCAGTACGAGCGTGTCGCATTCGTCATCCTTCGCATAAACCGCGGGACATGAGTCGATCCTCGGCTTGCCCGCGAGTATTTCGTATGAATCGTAACGCAAAGCGGTATTCGGAGCGGATGCGGACTGCCTCGTCTCCCTTGTACACGCCTTTACCATTATCGCGGACGGTCTGAAGTCTCCCGTACCGTATGTCGGATATTCAAACGGTGCGACGTCGCACGAGAACCATCCCTCGGGAGTATCCGCGGGACGCGGCACAACCGAGTCGTGACCGACCTTTACGAGCAGATAGTGCATATCATCGTCCGAAACAGCCGCTCCCGCATACAGGTGAAGCACAAAGCCGTGGAAAATCTCGATAATATATGAAGAATCTCCCGCACGAAGATGAAAAACGGGTTCTCCGAGCGGTGATGCGGCAACATTAATCATATTTTCGCCCTCTCTTTTTTCTAATTTCGCTTTCCGATACGGTTTCAGTATACTACATCCCCCCTCTCATGTCAAGTGTGACGCTTCGGTTGTCGTATCAATCGGTGTGCGTGAGAGAAAACGAGAGATTTCGTGAGCCAAATTAAAATATTTTGCTTTTTATTTTCGAAAGCCCTTGACAAAGAAGCGGCACGGTGATATAATTGCATACGTTGTGAAAATATAATTCAATAATCTCTAATCGGAGGAATTCAGAATGTCCACATATATGGCTAAACCCGAGACAGTTCAGCGCAGCTGGTATATCATCGACGCTGCCGGCAAACCGCTCGGTAAGACAGCGGTTACAGCCGCTAACATTCTTCGCGGCAAGCATCGCCCCGAATTCACACCTCACGTTGACTGCGGCGAATGCGTTATCATCATCAATTGCGCTCAGGCCGTTCTCACAGGTAAGAAGCTTGACCAGAAGTTCTATCGTACACACTCAGGCTATATCGGCGGTCTTAAGGAAACATCCTACCGCAAGCTCATGAGCACAAAGCCCGAATTCGCTATGCAGCTTGCCGTTAAGGGTATGCTCCCGCACAACTCAATCGGCGACAAGGCTATCACAAGACTCAAGGTATACGCAGGCAGCGAACACAAGCAGCAGGCTCAGAAGCCTGTTCCGTACGAAGTTGAAATATAAGAAAGGGTAGGTATTAATAATGTATACAAGTGCTAAACCTTATTTCTATGGTACGGGCAGAAGAAAGAGCTCAGTAGCTCGCGTAAGACTTTATCCCGGCTCAGGAAAAATCACAATCAACGGTCGTGATGTAGAAGATTACTTCGGACTTGAAACACTTAAGCTCATCATTAACCAGCCCTTCGGTGTAACAGGTACAGAAGGCAAGTTCGACATCGTAGCTAACGTAACAGGCGGCGGTATCTCCGGTCAGGCCGGCGCAATCCGTCACGGTGTTTCGAGAGCTCTTCTTCTCGCCGACGACTCATATCGTCCCCTTCTCAAGAAGGCAGGCTTCCTCATGAGAGACCCTCGTATGAAGGAAAGAAAGAAGTACGGCCTCAAAGCCGCACGTCGCGCACCTCAGTTCTCCAAGAGATAATTTCTCTTACAAAGTGCTTAAAAGCCCTGAAATCTCAAGGATTTCG